>NZ_QOWC01000553.1 GCF_003574465.1 Methylobacterium crusticola | reverse complement strand
TACCTCACCATCAACATCACCGAAGGCGAGAAGTACACCGTCTCGGGCGTCAAGCTCGAAGGCGAGACCTTCGGCCGCGAGGAAGAGTTGCGCCAGCTGATCCTGCTGCAGCCGGGCAAGACCTATTCGGGCGCGCTGCAGGAAGCCTCGAACAAGCGCATCGCCGCGCGCCTCGGCCAGTTCGGCTATGCCTTTGCCAACGTCAACGCCGACCCGCAGATCGACCGCGAGAAGCGCGAAGTCTCCTTTACCTTCGTCGTCGATCCGGGCAAGCGCGCCTACGTGCGCCACGTGAACATCTCGGG
>NZ_QOWC01000552.1 GCF_003574465.1 Methylobacterium crusticola | reverse complement strand
GCTAATGACGGTACCTGAAGAATAAGCACCGGCTAACTACGTGCCAGCAGCCGCGGTAATACGTAGGGTGCAAGCGTTAATCGGAATTACTGGGCGTAAAGCGTGCGCAGGCGGTTTTGTAAGTCTGTCGTGAAAGCCCCGGGCTCAACCTGGGAATTGCGATGGAGACTGCAAGGCTTGAATCTGGCAGAGGGGGGTAGAATTCCACGTGTAGCAGTGAAATGCGTAGAGATGTGGAGGAACACCGATGGCGAAGGCAGCCCCCTGGGTCAAGATTGACGCTCATGCACGAAAGCGTGGGGAGCAAACAGGATTAGATA
>NZ_QOWC01000551.1 GCF_003574465.1 Methylobacterium crusticola | reverse complement strand
ATCCTCGGTGCCGGTGTAGCCGGCCGGCAGGGTGTTGACCGGCGCGTCGTTGACGGGGGTGACCGTGACGGCGACCGTGGCGGTCTCCGTCACCCCGCCCGAGGTCACGGTGTAGGTGAAGCTCGTCGCGCCGTTGAAGTCTGGGGCCGGGGCGTAGGTCAGCGTGCCGTCGGCATTGAGCCGCACCGTGCCGTTCGCCACGGCGACCGCCGCGCCCCCGCGGCTGATAGCGGCACCGTTGACGGCGGTGATGGTGCGGGCGGGG
>NZ_QOWC01000550.1 GCF_003574465.1 Methylobacterium crusticola | reverse complement strand
GTGTCGTCGCCCGCATTGCCGAACAGCGCGTCGCCGTCCTCGCCCCCGAACAGCAGGTCGGCGCCCGCGCCCCCCGACAGGTAGTCCCGGCCGGCGCCGCCGAAGAGCTGGTCGTCGCCCTGCTCGCCGAACACCTGGTCGTCGCCCGCGTCGCCGCTGACGAGATCGTTGCCGGTGCCGCCCAGCACCGCGTCGTTGCCGTCGCCGCCGAAGACGCCGTCGTCGTCGTCGTCGCCGTAGACGGCGTCGTTGCCGGCCCCGCCCTGCACGAGGTCCCGGCCGAAATCGCCCGACACGAAGTCGTCGCCCGCGCCGCCCTCGACGCGGTCGTCCCCGTCCTG
>NZ_QOWC01000549.1 GCF_003574465.1 Methylobacterium crusticola | reverse complement strand
GGTCGGGCGCAAGCGCCACGCGCTGACCGATACGGATGGCCGCCTGCTGGTCGCGGCCGTCTCCCCAGCCGACCTGCACGACAGCCACGGCGGCGTCGCGTTGCTGCGCGCCTCACGCGGCCTGTGGCCGTTCCTGGCGCACTGCTTCGCTGACCGCTCCTACCGCGGGGATCGTGTCGGTTCAGCCACCGCCATCACGGTGGAGATCGTCGAGCCCGAGGAGGGACAAACGGGCTTTGCCGTCCAGCCACGCCGCTGGGTGATCGAACGGACGTTCGGGTGGATCAGTCGCTGCCGTCGGCTGGCCCGCGATCATCAAGCAACCACGTCCTCCGCTCTCGCCT
>NZ_QOWC01000548.1 GCF_003574465.1 Methylobacterium crusticola | reverse complement strand
CTGATTAGCTAGTTGGTGAGGTAACGGCTCACCAAGGCGACGATCAGTAGCTGGTCTGAGAGGATGATCAGCCACACTGGGACTGAGACACGGCCCAGACTCCTACGGGAGGCAGCAGTGGGGAATTTTGGACAATGGGCGCAAGCCTGATCCAGCAATGCCGCGTGAGTGAAGAAGGCCTTCGGGTTGTAAAGCTCTTTTGTCAGGGAAGAAACGG
>NZ_QOWC01000547.1 GCF_003574465.1 Methylobacterium crusticola | reverse complement strand
GGCTCTGGTGCAAATTACGAGTGAACCGGCGCAAAGCGGCATATTCACCGAATGGGTTCATGCAGCCAAGACAGCTGCCCAGATTTCGGACGGAGTTTGCCCCTGAGTTGCCAGATCTCGTAAGTCGAACTGGCCTTTGCGAATGCGATGTATGAGCTCGACGCCTCGAATTGTCGTGGCAGCCGAAGCGAAGCTTTTCAGGCCTAGCATGACGCTCAGCCTGGACTTCACATTGCGATGATCCTGCTCGATTAGATTGTTTAGGTATTTTGACGAGCGAAGCTTCGTCAGCTCGGGAAGCCTTCCTTGCTGTTGAAGTTCGCGAACGGCCCTGTGCGAGGCTGCA
>NZ_QOWC01000546.1 GCF_003574465.1 Methylobacterium crusticola | reverse complement strand
ACGGCAGTTATGCAAACGACAACGCTCTACGCCGGCTGCCTTAAGGATGCGATGCCACGCCTTGGTCGGATTGTTGAGAGGCTTCATCGGATTTTTACCGAAGAAAATCCACGGCGAATCTGCGGCTCTTGGAACGCTCTTGAAGACTTCCATGGCAGCATCGTTCAGCACCACATGGCGCGAGCGCCCGCTCTTTGTATGCGGTAGATATAGCGAACGCTTCTCCAGGTCCAGATGCTCATGTCGGCTTTGCAGGATCTCTTCACGGCGAAGACCGGTCAAAATTAACGCGCTAATTGCATGACCAGCTACGACGTTCATGTCCAACGGAGCAACTGCTAAAATT
>NZ_QOWC01000545.1 GCF_003574465.1 Methylobacterium crusticola | reverse complement strand
GAACCAAGAGATCCGTTGTTGAAAGTTTTGACGATTGTGTTTTCCACTCAGACCGCAACCTTTGTTCAAGACAGCGTTCACGAGGGTCTCCGGCGGGCACGGGCCCGGAGGCACGGGAGATGGCCCCCCGGCGGCCAGGGACAGGAGCCCCCCTGGCGGGCCCGCCGAAGCAACACGGTACGGTAGACACGGGTGGGAGGTCGGGCCCGCAAAGGGGACCCTCACTCGG
>NZ_QOWC01000544.1 GCF_003574465.1 Methylobacterium crusticola | reverse complement strand
TTCGCCGTACGAGCCCTGGAGGTAGAGGGCGTCGCCGGCGGCGATGAACGGCAGGTTGACCTTCAGGCCGCCCTGCACCGCCCAGCCGTACTCGTTCTGGATGCGCGGCGCGACCGCGCTGCCGGCCAGGAGAGGCGCGCCGCCGAACGTCAGCAGCGAGCTGGCGTTGCCGACGGTCAGCTCGTGCACCGCCGCCGAGATCTGGGCCGAGCCCCAGGCCG
>NZ_QOWC01000543.1 GCF_003574465.1 Methylobacterium crusticola | reverse complement strand
GGTAAAGGATCGCGTAAAGCCGAAGGCCGAGAAACCGGCATCGGAAGATCCTGCTACCAACGGCGATACCCGGACGCTGACGCTGCCTGGCGTCGACATGGCCGGAAATTTCGCGGACGCGAAAAACGAGCAAGCGCTACAGGTCGATGCAAAGTCCTCTGCAGCTGATGCGCGCCAGATTCTTGATCGGGCGTATGGACTGATTTTTGAGGACGGGGCCGTTCCTAAGACCGTCGTAATGTCGTGGGAAGAGGGCGAGCGGGCTGCAGTAGAAGCGGTGCTGCACAAGCACTATCACGATGGCAGCGGAATAGCCGATTCGAAGGTGCCACGTGAAATCATGCAGGGTCTACGTGACGGCAAGTTCGGCGTG
>NZ_QOWC01000542.1 GCF_003574465.1 Methylobacterium crusticola | reverse complement strand
CGCCACGGTCCCGGGCTTCGCCGGGCCCGCCTCGGGCGGCTTCGCCCCCGGCACGCTGCCCGGCCCCGGGGCCGCGCCCGCGGCCGGGGCGCCGCCGGGCCGCGCGTCTCCGGGCTTCGCCTCGCCGGTCCTGGGCTCTCCCGGCTTCGGGTCGATGGACTTCGTGTCGATGGGTTTCGTGTCGACGGGCTTCGCCTCGCCCGGCTTGGCCTCGTCGAGCTTGAGCGGGCCGCTGCCCGGCCCCACGGCCGGCCTCGCGGCGCTGCCGGGGGCGGGCGTCGCGGGCTTGGCGTCCGCGGGCTTGGCGTCCGCGGGTTTGACGTCCGCAGGCCTGGCGGCCATGCCCGGGCTCGACGGGCTCGACGGGCTCGACGGG
>NZ_QOWC01000541.1 GCF_003574465.1 Methylobacterium crusticola | reverse complement strand
GAGTGTCGAGACACGTTGATAGGTTGATCATAGGCGCAGCTCTCCTCCAGAGCGTGCCCGAGTAGGGGGCAATCGATGTCGACGGATGACGCCTCTGCACGCCTCGATGCCCTTGAGCTGGCGTTCATCAGCCTGATCTCGCAACTGAAGGCGGACGGCTTCGATCCGGCCGCGTTCAGGACACGCCTTCGCGCGCTGGCAGTCTCGACGACGGAGACGAGCGGGGACGCTCAGGTGGCCAAGGCCCTGGCGCACCTGGAACGGCGTATCACGTGAGAATTTTGCGTGAGCGTCGACGTCGCGTTCCTACTGGTCACTGAGGCTTGAGCCCGCTTCGACAACGCAGGCGAACGATCCTGGAGACGTTCTCGCAAGCTGCCGTG
>NZ_QOWC01000540.1 GCF_003574465.1 Methylobacterium crusticola | reverse complement strand
AAGAGTTTGATCATGGCTCAGGATGAACGCTAGCGGCAGGCCTAATACATGCAAGTCGAGGGGTAGAGTAGGCTTGCTTACTTGAGACCGGCGCACGGGTGCGTAACGCGTATGCAACCTACCTTTATCTGGGGGATAGCCCGGAGAAATCCGGATTAATACCGCATAAAATCACAGAATGGCATTATTCAATGATCAAACATTAATGGGATAGAGATGGGCATGCGTGT
>NZ_QOWC01000539.1 GCF_003574465.1 Methylobacterium crusticola | reverse complement strand
CGTTCCGAGCGGCCGCCTGAGCCGGCCCTGAGACCACCAGCACCACGCGAGAGGACGAGCGACCATGGACCTCCACCTGCGAGACCGGACCTGCCTCGTGACCGGGGCGAGCAGCGGCATCGGCCGCGCCACCGCCGTCCTGCTGGCCGCCGAGGGCGGGCGGGTGGTCGCGACCGCCCGCACGCAGGCCGCCCAGGCGAGCCTGGCCGAGGAGATCGCCGCGGCCGGCGGCGCGCCGCCCGTCCTGCTGGCCGCGGACTTCGCCCGGGAGGGCGCGGCCGGGCGCCTCGCCCGGCAGGTGCTCGACCAGGTCGGACCGGTCGACGTCCTGGTCAACAATGCCGGCGGCTCGCGCCCCATGACGGCGCCGGACGATCCCGCGGCGTGGGAGG
>NZ_QOWC01000538.1 GCF_003574465.1 Methylobacterium crusticola | reverse complement strand
GGGTCACCCACCTGCTGACCGACCGCGGATCCTGCTTCACGGCTGATGCCTTCGAAGCGGCGTGCCGGCGCTACGAGATCGAGCACCGCAAGACGAGACCCTATACCCCAAAAACCAACGGCATGGTAGAGCGCTTCAATGGCCGGGTACAACGCGAGGTGCTCGGCATTACGATCTACAGCCATCAGGATCTGGAAATCCTGCTGGCGGGCTTCAACGTGGCCTACAATGGTCGTCGACAGCGTGCCCTGAAAGGTCTCTCGCCCGAGATGGTCCTGCGCCAACGTCTGAAGGACAAACCTGCCCTGGCTCGCGCAACAGCCAAGCAGGCCGATCCAGCCGCTCTGGAGCGAGCGCTCAAGGTTGTTGCCGATGTCAAGGAGGTCTCACAACCAGACA
>NZ_QOWC01000537.1 GCF_003574465.1 Methylobacterium crusticola | reverse complement strand
GCCATGGCGGCGACAGGATCGGTGGCCCGGTTGGCGCTCATGAACCGGAAGATCCCGACGGCACCGCGCCGGTCTCCCGCGCGAACCAGGCCGCGGCTTTTGACAGGATATCCCGCTTGAGCCGCAGTTGGCGCACCTCGCGGCGCAGACGGATCAGTTCTTCACGTTCGGCGGCCGTGAGGGTCTCTGTCTTTGCCTCACGGCGCTCCTCGTTCTTGTCAGCCTGTGCGACCCAGTTCCGGATGGCCTGCGCTGAAGGTTCGAACTCACGGGCAAGGTCTGTGGGGTCACGTCCAGCGCGGACCAATTCGACGGTCTGACGACGGAACTCAGCGGGATCGGGCGGACGTGTATGGGGCATCGAAGACACCTCGTGGGAATGCCTGAAGGGCTCCACGAG
>NZ_QOWC01000536.1 GCF_003574465.1 Methylobacterium crusticola | reverse complement strand
GCGACCTCGGCCGGGCCAAGCGGATCGAGAGCGTGCATGCCCGCTACATCGAGTTCGCCAAGCGCACGCTGCCCCGCAACCTGACCCTCGACGGCCTGCGGGTGGTGGTCGACTGCGCCAACGGCGCCGCCTACCGGGTGGCGCCCGAGACCCTGTGGGAGCTCGGCGCCGAGGTCATCGCCATCGGCACCGAGCCGGACGGCTTCAACATCAACCGCGATGTCGGCTCGACCGCGCCGGACGCCCTGGTGCGCAAGGTGCGGGAGCTGCGCGCCGATATCGGGATCGCCCTCGACGGCGACGCCGACCGGGTGCTGGTGGTGGACGAGAAGGGCCAGCGGGTCGACGGCGACCAGCTGATGGCGGTCGTCGCCCGCTCCTGGCAGGAGGATGCCCGCCTG
>NZ_QOWC01000535.1 GCF_003574465.1 Methylobacterium crusticola | reverse complement strand
GAACCTCTGGTGTACCGGTTGTCACGCCAGTGGCATTGCCGGGTAGCTAAGTTCGGAAGAGATAACCGCTGAAAGCATCTAAGCGGGAAACTTGCCTTGAGATGAGATTTCCCGGAGCCTTGAGCTCCTTGAAGGGTCGTTCGAGACCAGGACGTTGATAGGCTGGGTGTGGAAGTGCAGTAATGCATTAAGCTAACCAGTACTAATTGCCCGTACGGCTTGTCCCTATAACCTTGGCAGGTTATAGCAATGAGAATACAGTGCCGTTTGTTGTGACAAACCACTACCTGAACTTTACTTCCTCCAGATTCTGAGCACGTTGCCCAACAGGGGACGCCGCTCGTACAAGTCATGCCTGATGACCATAGCAAGTCGGTCCCACCCCTTCCCATCCCGAACAGGACCGTGAA
>NZ_QOWC01000534.1 GCF_003574465.1 Methylobacterium crusticola | reverse complement strand
GCCTGGGTCGAGTTCTGCCAGCGCTACGCGTCGGAATGCGCGCTCGATCCCTCGGAGCCGGCGCAGGTGACGCTGACGCCGCGGCTCTGGCAGACGATCGGCGGCATCAACCGCTCGGTCAACGCCGCCCTGCGCGCCGTCACCGACCAGGAGCACTGGGGCGTGCCGGACCGCTGGGACCTGGCCGAGGACGGCGCCGGCGACTGCGAGGACTACCAGCTGCTCAAGCGCAAGCTCCTGGCCCAGGCCGGGCTGCCGCGCCGGGCGATGCGCATGACCGTGGTGATCGACGAGAAGGGCGAGGGCCACGCCGTCCTGATGCTGCGCACCGACCGCGGCGACCTCGTGCTCGACAACAAGACCAGCGCCGTCCTGCCCTGGCACCGGACCGGCTACACCTTCATCAAGCGCGAGGCCCAGGACGC
>NZ_QOWC01000533.1 GCF_003574465.1 Methylobacterium crusticola | reverse complement strand
GTCTGGCGGGATGCGCAGTGGCATCTCCTTCACGCTCTCCGCCCCGGATCGCCTTCGGCTTGAGGCCCTGGTTGCGGATCGAAACACGCCGCAGAAGCACGTCTGGCGCGCCCGTATCGTGTTGCTGAGCGCCGATGGGCTCGGCACGCACGCGATCATGCGTGAGGCGGGCGTGTCCAAGACGGTGGTCTGGCGCTGGCAGGACCGCTTTGCGCAGGAGGGTGTCGACGGGCTCCTTCGGGACAAGACGCGGCCGGCCCGCATCCCGCCGCTGGGGCCCGAGGTGGCGGCGCGTGTTGTGGCTCTGACGCAGGAAGATCCGCCCGGCGAGACCACGCATTGGACGGCCGTAGCCATGAGCAAGGTCGCCTCCATCAGTGTCTCGTCGGTGCAGCGGATCTGGCGTGGGCACGGTCTGCAGCCGCA
>NZ_QOWC01000532.1 GCF_003574465.1 Methylobacterium crusticola | reverse complement strand
GCCGGCAACTGGTCGGTGTCGGCCTCCTGGAACGTGCCGGGCGACGCGGTCTCGGGCGTCTACATCGCCAAGCTGACCCGCCAGGACGGCACCGCGGGCGAGAACCAGATCCCGTTCATCGTCCGCGACGACAGCAGCCACAGCGACATCGTCTTCCAGACCGCCGACCAGACCTGGCAGGCCTACAACGGCTGGGGCGGCGCCAACTTCTACGGCGGCAACGGCCCCGCCACCGGCCAGGGCGCCGGGCGCGCCTACGCGGTCAGCTACAACCGCCCGATCGCGACCCGGGGCGGCGTCGGCACCTATGCCGGGCCCCAGGACTACCTCTTCGGCGCCGAGTACGCCTCGATCTCCTGGCTCGAGCAGAACGGCTACGACGTCTCCTACATGGCCGGCGTCGACGCCGACCGCTACGGCAGCCTGCT
>NZ_QOWC01000531.1 GCF_003574465.1 Methylobacterium crusticola | reverse complement strand
CGTCGAGAGCATTACTCGGACGGGCTCCTAGATGTTGGGTGCCGCATAACTGCGGTGCTCCCATTTTAGCTCCTATACAGATTTACTAATGTATTTTAAACCGGTCATTTGTGTGCAGCAAGTGCTGTTTTTGGAAATATTAGAAGTCACTTATCAATATTTTGCCGAATCCAGCCGGCGAGAGGCTGAGGCCGATGCCGATCCGCCCGGAGAACCGCTACTTCTACCCCATCGACTGGGTGCAGCTCTCGGCAGCGATCCGCTTCGGGCGGGCCAGGGGCCACTGCGAGGGCTGCGGCCGGCCGCATGGGCAGCTCGTCTCGCACCTGGGCGACGGGCGCTGGTGGGACGCAGCCGAGAGTACCTGGCGCAGCGGACGGGGACGCCGCCTGAAGTTGGCGCCGCCGGAAGAGCTGCCGGCGGGCACCGAGG
>NZ_QOWC01000530.1 GCF_003574465.1 Methylobacterium crusticola | reverse complement strand
TCAGACGGGCTTGCGCGGCACGGTCCCGGTCGTTCCGGTCGTTCCGGTCGTCCCGGTGCGCGAGACGTTGCCGCGCGCGTCCTCGACCTCGACCTCGGTGTGGCGGACCTTGTCGGAGACCGTCTCGGTGCGCTGCGTCGCGTCCTTGCGGATGCCCACCTCCTCGACCACCCGGGCGTCCTTCGACACGACGGCCTGCTCGCTCATCTCGGTCGCCTCGAGGGTCTTGGCGGCGAACAGCGCCTCGTCGGCCGCCGTCACCGGCCGGTCGACGGCGCGGCGCTCCACGTGCACGGTCTCGTCGCGCAGGCTCACCTGCTCGCTGACCGGCGTCTCGACGGCGTAGGAGCGCACCCGCACCCGGCCCTGATCGACGACCCGCTTGCCGACGTTGAGGCGCTCCTCCACCACCGGGATGTACTCCGTCCCGCTCGCAG
>NZ_QOWC01000529.1 GCF_003574465.1 Methylobacterium crusticola | reverse complement strand
GCTCGTGACGGTGCCCCCGCCGGAGCCCGTGATGGTGCGTCCGCCCGAGCCGCTGCCGCCTCCGCCGCCGCCCGAACCCGAGCCGCTCCCCGTGCCCCCGCCGCCAGCGCCGGAGCCGGTCGCCGAGGCAGCCCCCGTCCCGGCGCAGCCCGAGCCCCCCGCGCCGGAGCCCGTGCCGGAGCCCGAGCCCGTGCCGGAGCCGGAGCCCGTG
>NZ_QOWC01000528.1 GCF_003574465.1 Methylobacterium crusticola | reverse complement strand
ACGGTGGTGGGCTCGCTGCTGCACTACTGGACGCCGGAGTGGCGCTCGGCCATCATCGGCAGCTACGGCGAGATGTCGTTCGGCAAGACCAGCCGGGCACTTCTGGGCGGGCTGAACTTCAACGGCCTGGGCAACCCGGTGAACAGCCCCGGCGCCAACGTGTTCAGCGCGGCGCTGCGCGACACGAGCCAGATCGTTGCGGGCGCGAGCCTGATCTGGTCGCCGGTGAAGGACCTCGACATCGGCGTCGAGGGTCTCTACCAGCGCACCGACCTCAAGAGCGGCCGGGTCGTCGACAACAACAAGACCGCGCTCGCGGCGGTCGGCGTCAACGCCGCCGGCCAGGCGATCAGCTCGGCGGCGACGGGCAGCGTCGTCCTGCCGACCACCAACTTCACGGACACTTTCCAGGTCCGCATGCGCGTGCAGCGCGACTTCT
>NZ_QOWC01000527.1 GCF_003574465.1 Methylobacterium crusticola | reverse complement strand
GTCCGCGGCGAGCCGCGCCAGCAGGTCGGCCGGGATCGCCGCCCGGGCGGCGGCCAGGACCCGCTCCGCCGCGCCGCCCGCCTCGCCCGGGCCGGGATCCTGCGGGTCGGCATCCTGCGGGCCTGGGTCCTGCGGGTCGGCATCCTGCGGGGCGTCGCCCGCCCGGGCGTCCGGCGGGCCGTCCGGCTCCGGCGGGGACGGTTCGGGCGGGGACGGTTCGGGCGCCTCGGCCGGCAGACGGGTGGCGCGGGGCGCGAGCACCAGGGCGGCCGCGGCGGCGATGTCGTCCTCGGCGACGCCGGCGCGTCCCGAGTGAGTCGCGTGGAGCTGCGCGACCTTGAGCGCCATCAGGGGCGCCCGCATGGACGCGACGCCGAGCGCGGCCGCGACGGCGCAGACCGCCTCGGCCGCCTCCGCGGCCTCGCGGGCCGGGGGCGCCGGGCTCCCCTCGCCGGCGGGCGCCTCGCGACCGGGCGCCT
>NZ_QOWC01000525.1 GCF_003574465.1 Methylobacterium crusticola | reverse complement strand
CGCGGGCCGGGCCGGCGCCGCGGCCCTCCAGGCGCGCCGGGGGCGGCCCGCCGGCACCCGCCCGGGCGATCCCCGCACCGGGCGCATCGCCCTCGTCGAGACCCTGCGGGCCGCCGCGCCCTGGCAGCGCCTGCGCGGCCGCGACGAGGCCCGCCCGATCCGCGTCGAGCCCGGCGACATCCGCATCCGCCGCCTGGTGCACCGGACCGAGACCACCACGATCTTCGCGGTCGACGCCTCCGGCTCCGCGGCCCTGGAACGCCTGGCGGAGGCCAAGGGCGCGGTCGAGCTCCTGCTCGCGCAGGCCTACGTGCGCCGCGACCGCGTGGCCCTGGTGGCGTTCCGGGGCAGCGGGGCGGAGCTCGTCCTGCCGCCGACCCGCTCGCTCGTGCGGGCGCGGCGCGGCCTCGCCGGGCTGCCGGGGGGCGGCGGCACCCCGCTCGCCGCCGGCATCGCGGCCGCCGAGGCCCTGGCGGCGGGCG
>NZ_QOWC01000524.1 GCF_003574465.1 Methylobacterium crusticola | reverse complement strand
CAGCCGGGCCAGACGGCATCGCTGACGCAGAACTACCTCGGCTACGAGTGGGACGAGGCGCCCGACAACGGCTTCGATCCCGCCGGCCTGGTGCGGCTCTCGTCGACGACGCTGCCGGTCGGCACCTACCTGCTCGACTACGGCAACACCACCGGCCAGGGCACCGCCACGCACAGCCTGACCCTGTACCGGGCGCCGAGCGGCGCCCTCGTGTTCGGCGCCGGCACGGTCTACTGGTCCTGGGGCCTGTCGGCCAACCACGACAACCAGGCGACGCCGACCGATCCCCGCGTGCAGCAGGCGATGGTCAACCTGTTCGCCGACATGGGGATCCAGCCGGGCACCCTCGACCCGGGCCTGGTCCTGGCCACGACCTCGACGGACCACACGGCGCCGACCTCCGCCATCACCACGCCGGGCGCCGGGGCCTCGGTGGCGGCCTACCAGACCGTGACCATCACGGGCACGGCCTCGGATGTCGGCGGGG
>NZ_QOWC01000523.1 GCF_003574465.1 Methylobacterium crusticola | reverse complement strand
CGGGCGGGCCGGGCCAGGCGCCCGCGGCGGCGCCCGACTGGGCCGTTCCCCACCTCGCCGGGGCCGCGTCCCCGGTCCACCTCGTGCGCTACACGCCCCGGCCCGACTGCTTCTTCTCCGGGGACGACCCCGTCGACCTCGTGCGC
This sequence comes from Methylobacterium crusticola, assembly GCF_003574465.1. Taxonomy (GTDB): domain Bacteria; phylum Pseudomonadota; class Alphaproteobacteria; order Rhizobiales; family Beijerinckiaceae; genus Methylobacterium; species Methylobacterium crusticola. The sequence continues at coordinate 349 of NZ_QOWC01000523.1, read as the reverse complement.
CGCCTGCCCGGCCTCCTCGCCCTGCGGATCGAGCCCGCCGCGCCGTGGCCGCCGGACGACGACGCCATCGACGTCTTCGCGTGCAACCTCGTCATCAGCTGCCTCACGACGGCGCCCCGGGCCGCGGTCGACGCGGTGGTCCGCCTCGTCTTCGACCAGGTCGCGGTGGCGCCGGTCGCGGTGGCGGGCCCGCGCCTCGGCCCGGTGACCGCCGCGATCCTGTCCGAGCAGGCCCGCCTCCTCGGGGCCGGCGGCCCCCCGGACGGCGAGGCCGGCCGCCGCGAATCCGCCGCCGTGGCCGCCGCCAACGCCCTGCGGGCCGCCGGGCGGGAGGCCGACGCGGCCCGGT
>NZ_QOWC01000522.1 GCF_003574465.1 Methylobacterium crusticola | reverse complement strand
TGCGAGCATCCGCCTTGCCGCGTGTTGCCGCCAAGTCGTCCACAAGGATTTTTGCCGCCTCGGGATCAACCTTCTCGATCGCCTTGACCTTGCCGATCACTTCCAGGTCGGCACTGATATTTTCCGAAAGGAGACGGCGCGCCTGGTCCGACAATTTCAACAGGCCCAGCATCTTCGACACCCAAGCGCGGCCCTTGTGATGCTTGGCCATGACAGCCTCTACGTCGCCGTTTGCGGCGTCGAGGTCGCGCTGCACCTTCTTCGCTTCCTCGATCTGCGTGAGGTTTTTACGCTGGATGTTCTCGGCCAGCTGAATGTCGTCCTTCTGCTCGTCGGTCATGTCCTTGATAAGGCATGGACCTTCCGTCTCGCCAACGAGCGTCGCGCTCGCATATCGGCGGCCGCCCGCAACCAACTCATAAGGGATCGGCCCGGGAATCGGCCGAAGCAACATGGTCTGCAAGATACCGTGTTGCTTGATGCTCCCGCCCATTTCCTGCA
>NZ_QOWC01000521.1 GCF_003574465.1 Methylobacterium crusticola | reverse complement strand
CGCCGGAGGCGCCTTCCTGCCCCTCGATCCCGCCCTCCCCCCCGAGCGCCTCCTCCACCTCGTCCGCCAGGCCCGCGCCACCCTCCTGCTCGGCCACAGCCGCCTCGCCCTCCCGCCCGCAACCCCGGCCCTCCTCCTCGACACCCTCGACACCACCTCAGAGCCCGACACCCCCCCGCCCCTCCAGACCCACCCCGGCCAGCTCGCCTACCTCATCGCCACCTCCGGCTCGACCGGGACGCCAAAGCTCGTCGCCGTCCCGCACGGTCCCCTCGCCGACCACGTGCGCGCCACCGGCGCCCTCTACGAGACCGGGCCCGGGACCCGCGAGCTGCACGTCCTCGCCTTCAGCTTCGACGGCGCCCACGAGCGCTGGATGGTCCCCCTCGCCCACGGCGGCGCCCTCGTGCTCAAGCCCGACGGCCTCTGGACCCCCGACGAGACCCTCGACGCCATGGACCGCCACCGCGTCACCCATGCCGGCTTCCCGACAGCCTACCTCC
>NZ_QOWC01000520.1 GCF_003574465.1 Methylobacterium crusticola | reverse complement strand
GCCTGTTATCCCCAGAGTACCTTTTATCCGTTGAGCGATGGCCCTTCCATACAGAACCACCGGATCACTATGTCCTACTTTCGTACCTGCTCGACTTGTCGGTCTCGCAGTTAAGCACGCTTATGCCATTGCACTATTAGCACGATGTCCGACCGTACCTAGCGTACCTTCGAACTCCTCCGTTACACTTTAGGAGGAGACCGCCCCAGTCAAACTGCCTACCATGCACTGTCCCCGATCCGGATAACGGACCAAGGTTAGAACCTCAAACAAACCAGGGTGGTATTTCAAGGATGGCTCCACGAGAACTGGCGTCCCCGCTTCAAAGCCTCCCACCTATCCTACACAGATTGGTTCAAAGTCCAATGCAAAGCTACAGTAAAGGTTCATGGGGTCTTTCCGTCTAGCCGCGGGTAGATTGCATCATCACAAACATTTCAACTTCGCTGAGTCTCGGGAGGAGACAGTGTGGCCATCGTTACGCCATTCGTGCAGGTCGGAACTT
>NZ_QOWC01000519.1 GCF_003574465.1 Methylobacterium crusticola | reverse complement strand
GGTGACGGAGGCGGTCAGGCGGCGCGGTGATCTGGGCTCGCGACGACCTCGGTCCCATCCTGGAAGATGATGCCGGCCACCACCTTCGGCAACTGGTTCTCGCCCTTCAGCCGCCGCCAGGTCTTCGCGGCCGCCATCACCAGCTTGAACACCATCAGCTTGGCGGTCGTGGGCGAGAGCGCGCCCTTGGTGCGCACCGTGCGGTGCCGGACGGTGGCGAACACGCTCTCGATCGGGTTCGTGGTCCGAAGGTGATCCCAGTGCTCGGCCGGCATGTCGTAGAACGCCAGCAGGGCGTCACGGTCCTTCGTGAGGCACTCGGTCGCGCGGGCATACTTGGCCCCGTACTTCTCCGCGGAGACGTTCAGGGCCGCCGCGGCCTGGGCCCGTGTGGGTGCGCCATGGATCTCGCGCAGGTCCGCCTTCACCGCCAGTTGGAGCGACTTCGGCACTTTGTTGAGGACGTTGGCGATCTTGTGCTGCCAGCAGCGCTGATGGCGCGTGCCCGGGAA
>NZ_QOWC01000518.1 GCF_003574465.1 Methylobacterium crusticola | reverse complement strand
TCGACCGCGCCCTTGCGGATCGACGAGCCCTCGAGGTCGACCCCGCTCATGCGCGACTGCGCCGTGAAGGGCACGAAGGTGGCGCCCAGGCTCGCCATGTCGCGGGCGCGCAGGCCGTAGCGCTCCTTGGCCAGGACCACGATCGAGCGGCCCTCCGGGGTCTCGTCGGCCAGCGAGGCGAGTTGCGCGGCGTCGGCCAGATCCTGCTCCGAGACGCCACGCACCGGGCGGAACTCCGTCGCCTGCCGGTTGCCGAGCGTGATGGTGCCGGTCTTGTCGAGGAGCAGCGTGTCGACGTCGCCCGCCGCCTCGACCGCCCGGCCCGACATCGCGAGCACGTTGAAGCGCACGAGCCGGTCCATGCCGGCGATGCCGATGGCCGAGAGCAGCGCCCCGATCGTGGTCGGGATCAGGGTCACGAACAGGGCGACGAGCACGATGAGCGGGATGGCGCCGCCCGCGTAGGCGGCGAAGCTCGGGATCGACGCCACCGCGAACACGAACACGATGGTGAGGCCGGCGAGCAGGATGTTGAGGGCGATC
>NZ_QOWC01000517.1 GCF_003574465.1 Methylobacterium crusticola | reverse complement strand
GGGTCGGAATCGAGGTCGACCATGTTGCCGGCCTCCCGGGCCGCCACCGTGCCGGTGTTCATCGCCACCCCGACGTCGGCCTGGGCCAGCGCGGGCGCGTCGTTGGTGCCGTCGCCGCACATCGCCACGAGCTTGCCCGCGGCCTGCTCCTTGCGGATGAGCGCGAGCTTGTCCTCGGGCGTGGCCTGGGCCAGGAAGTCGTCGACGCCGGCCTCCGCCGCGATGGCGGCCGCGGTCATCGGGTTGTCGCCCGTGATCATCACGGTGCGGATGCCCATGCGGCGCAGCTCCGCGAAGCGCTCCCGGATGCCGCCCTTGACGATGTCCTTGAGGTAGACGACGCCGAGGAGCCGCCCGTCGCGGGCCACCGCGAGCGGCGTGCCGCCGGCCTTGGCGATCTCCTCCGCGATGGCACGGGTCTCGGCCACCGCCTCGCTCCCCACCTCCGGGCGGAAGGCCAGCGCCGCGTTCGAGCCCCGGCTCGCCGCGGGCTGGGTCGCCACGGAGGCGATGATGGCGTCGACCGCGCCCTTGCGGATCGACGAGCCCT
>NZ_QOWC01000516.1 GCF_003574465.1 Methylobacterium crusticola | reverse complement strand
AGGGACGTCGACCTGAGCACGATCGGCATCAGGACGGCCGAGGGCATGGCGCTCGCCAGGGCCTACCAGATCTACGGCGGCTACGTCACCGACACGGCGGGGCCAGGCACCATCCAGATGGCCTACGTCGAGACCGGGGCGACGAGCCGGCAGATCAGCAACCTGCGCACCGACATGCAGGCGATCCGCGCGCGCCTGGCCCTGGTGACGAACAACACCGCGGCGACGCCGGGCGGCGGCGGCGCGCCGGCCCCGGGCGCACCCGCCGGGTGCGGGGACGCGACCCGCTCGGAGCGTCCCGGGGAGTGACGCGCGGCGCCCCGTGGCGGCCGCCCTGTCGGTCAGGCGAAGGTGACGGCCTCGGCGCTGAGGCTCGCGAGGCGGGTGTTCTGCACCGTGACGGTGTCGCCCGACCCGTAGGCGATCACCACGTCGGCCCCCACCTGCCGGCTGGCGGCCAGGACGTCCGCGAACGACCCGAACGCCCCGCTGTTGAACGCCAGCACGTCGTGCTCGGGCCCGCCCGCGACGAAGTCGCGGATCAGGTCGTGCCCGTCCCCGCGCCCGAACGCGAAGGCGTCG
>NZ_QOWC01000515.1 GCF_003574465.1 Methylobacterium crusticola | reverse complement strand
GGCTACAACCAGGCCGGCGGCGGCCTGCTGGGCGGCGCCGACGTCGTCATCTCCCGCCTGACCAAGGCCGACGACGGCCTCATCCTGGGCGTCATGGGCGGCTACACCACCTCGACGGTGCGCCTCAACCAGGCCGCCGGCCGCCAGGACTACGACGGCGGCACGGTCGGGGTGTACGGCACCTACCTCAGCGGCCCGGCCTTCGTGGACGCGCTGTTCAAGGTCGACCTGCTCGGTCTCGACATCACGGCGCCGGGCCTGCGCCAGTCGACGGGGCTGCAGAACTACAACTTCACCACGAACGTGGGCTACCGCATCCCGCTCGAGCACGAGATCTACGTCGAGCCGACGGCGGGCCTGGAATACGTCTCGACGCACTTCAACCAGCAGGCGGCGCTCAGCGCGACGTCGGTTCCGCTGCGGGACGGGGACGCGCTGCGGGGCCGGATCGGCACGCGGGTGGGCACGGAGTTCGTGACCGGGGACATCCGGGTGGAGCCGAGCGTGACGACGTACCTGTACACGATCCTGACGGAGAGCGGCCTGTCGGGGGCGGTGAACGGGATCACGGGCGTGACGGGCCT
>NZ_QOWC01000514.1 GCF_003574465.1 Methylobacterium crusticola | reverse complement strand
CTAGGCTGTGTGGACTCTTGGGGTTCACAAGGCGTCTGGGGAGTGATTCAAAGCTGTCTTTTGGAGGCGGCGATGGGCGTTTTGGATCGGTTGGTTCTCAGGGATGAGCAGTGGGAGCGGATGGCGCCGCTGATCATTGGCCGCCCCGATCAGAAGGGCTCGACCGGGCGCGACAACCGGATGTTCGTCGAGGGCGTCCTCTGGATCGTGCGCACCGGCTCGCCTTGGCGCGACCTGCCGGACGCGTTTGGCGACTGGAACAGCGTGTTTCGCCGGTTCAGCCGCTGGAGCCAGAAAGGGGTGTGGTGGCGGATCTTCGCGGCGCTGTCGGACGATCCCGACTTTGAATATCTGATCGTCGATTCCACCATCGTGCGCGCGCACCAGCATGCGGCCGGCGCCAAAAAGGGGGGTCTGGAGATCAAGCCCCGTCCGATCAGGCGCTCGGACGTTCGCGCGGCGGCCTGAGCACCAAGATCCATCTGGCCGTGCGCGGCCTGGGTTGCCCGGTGCACTTCGTGTTGACGGGAGGCCAGAGGGGCGATGCGCCTCAAGCCGAGGGCCTGATGACCGACCTGCCGGCCGACATTGT
>NZ_QOWC01000513.1 GCF_003574465.1 Methylobacterium crusticola | reverse complement strand
CTTGGTGCCCGCGCTTTGCGGCTTGGATGATGCGATCCGGGTCGGCGGTCCAGACGAAGGGCTTGGGGTCGCGGTTGCTCTCGGCGATGAAGCGCTTGATGGCGGCCTGCACCTCGACCAGCGATCCGAACACGCCGCGTCGCAGGCGGCGTTTTGCGAGCTTGGCGAAGAAGCCCTCGACGGCGTTGAGCCACGAGGCTGAGGTCGGGGTGACGTGGAAGGTCCAGCGCGGGTGGCGATCGAGCCAGGCGCGGACCTTCGGGTGCTTGTGAACGGCATAGTTGTCCAGGATCGCGTGGACGCTCTTGCCCGCCGGAACCGCAGCCTCGACCGTGTTCAGGAAGCGGATGAACTCCTGATGCCGGTGGCGCTGCATGCAGCGGCCGATCACCTTGCCCTCCAGGATGTCCAGGGCGGCAAACAGGGTCGTCGTGCCGTGGCGCTTGTAGTCGTGGGTACGCGTCGTCGGCTGGCCCGGCTTCATCGGCAGCGGGTCCTGCGTGCGGGCGAGCGCCTGGATCTGGCTCTTCTCGTCGACCGAAAGCACGACGGCATGGGCGGGCGGGTCGACGTAGAGCCCGACAACGTCACGCAAC
>NZ_QOWC01000512.1 GCF_003574465.1 Methylobacterium crusticola | reverse complement strand
GCGGGCGCTGCACGCCGTCGTGCTCGACGCCGGCACCGCCGCCGCGGTCGCGGCGCGCGCGCGCGCCGCCGAGGCCTCGCCCTTCGCGGTGTGGCTCGCGGCCCTCGCGGCGTTCCTGCACCGGCACACCGGCGCCCGCGACCTGCGCATCGCCGTCCCGGTGGCGGGCCGCCGGCACCCGGGCAGCGACCGCCTGGTCGGCTGCTTCGTCGAGACCGTGGTGGTGCCGGTGGCGCTTGATCCGGCCCGCGGCTTCGGCGACCTCGTCGCGGCCGTGTGGCGCGACCTGCGCGAGGCGCAGGCACACCAGGACGCGCCCTTCCACCGCGTGGCGGAGGCCCTCCGGCCCGGCCGCCGGGCCGGCCGCGCCTCCCTCGCGCCGGCGATGCTGAGCCAGCAGCCCGTGCGGCGGGTCCCGGCGCCGGTCACGCCCGATCTCAGCCTCGAGCCCTTCGGCGCGGACACCGGCACGCCGGCCTTCGACCTCGTGCTGGAGATCACCGAGACGGGCGACGGCGTCGAGGCCGTCCTCGCCTGCCCGGCCGGCCTCTTCGACGCGGCGACCCTGGCCCGCTTCGCGTCCGCCTACCGGTCTCTTCTGG
>NZ_QOWC01000510.1 GCF_003574465.1 Methylobacterium crusticola | reverse complement strand
GCGCCGGGCCCGTCCGGGGCGGCGGATGCGAGCCGCACGGCGGCGCCGAGCAGCTCGGTCGGACAGGCCGGGGCGGTGCCGAGCACCGCCTATCCGGCGGCGCCCGGCGGGCTGCCCTCGAACCGGCCGGACGGCACCGCGCCGCGGTGAGGCCCCGGTCCTCCGGGCGCCGCGGGACGGCCGCGGGGCTCGATCCGGGGCTTGATCCGCCCGGCCGGATGCGCGAGGGGCGTGGACCATGCGGCGCTGCCCGTCCTTCGCCCCGCGGCGCAGCCGCTCCCCGCCGTGAGGCGCGGCTCCTGCCCGGCGCGGCGCCCGCGGGCGGCGTGGCGGCCGATGCGGGCGGCGGACCTGCCCGCCGTCGCGGCCATCGCGGCCCTCGTGCATCCGGATTACCCGGAGGACGACGCGGTCGCGGCCGAGCGGCTGCGGCTCTGCCCGGAGGGCTGCCTCGTCCTCGCGCAGGCGGGCCGCGTCGTCGGCTACGCGATCGGCCATCCCTGGCACGCGCGGGCGGTGCCTGGCACGCGCGGGCGGTGCCGCCCCTCGGCGCGCGGCTCGGCGCCCTGCCCGAGCCCGCCGGCGCCTGGTGCATCCACGACCTCGCGCTGCTGCCCGAGGCGCGCGGCAGCGGCG
>NZ_QOWC01000509.1 GCF_003574465.1 Methylobacterium crusticola | reverse complement strand
GCGCGGCCTCGGTGGTGATGAACCACGGCTTCACGCCGACCCCCCGGCGCAGGGAGTACATGTAGAAGACCGGCATCGTGGCGGGGAACAGGTCCCGGAACTCGCTGCCGTTGAAGGTCACGAAGACCGCGTCCGGGAAGGCGGCGGCCACGGCCCGCTTCTCGATCATGTTCATGCGGTGGTAGTCGAGGGCGCCCTGCTCGGTGGAGCCCTCGCCGCGGTACCACTTGGCCGCGCAGGCGATCAGGCTCTCCAGGACCGCCCCGGTCGGCGCCTCCTCGGGGGCGGCCGCCACCGCCTCGTGCGCGAGGGCGACGACGTCGCTCAGGCGGGCGCTGGCGAAGCCCCGCTCCCGCGCGGCGGCGTCGACGGCGCCGAAATAGGCATCCGCCGCCGCGCTCGCGTGGCCGTTCAGGGCGGCGTGCGTGTCGGTGAAGATCAGCCGGATCGCCGCGCCGGGCGCGTAGGCCTGGTGGACCCGGGCCGCCAGCTGGCCCAAGTAATCGAGGCACGCGACGTCGGGTGCGTCGAGGTGCTGACGCGGTCCCTTGCCCCAGTACAGGACGAACGGGACCGGCTTCCCGGCCTCGATCGCGGCCGCGACCACCGCCGGCAGGCGCTCGGCATTGCCGGGCTGCTCGCGCTT
>NZ_QOWC01000508.1 GCF_003574465.1 Methylobacterium crusticola | reverse complement strand
CAGCCGATGTACGGCCACGCCCGCAGCGGGCAGGTCGTCTCGATGACGCTATCCTCCTGCGACGCGCCAGGAGCCGCATGGGCCGGGACTAGGTGGCACCAGCCGGTCAGGAGGGCGGCGGCGGTGATGATCCGGATGATGTTCAGAATGGTTAACCCCCTTGGCGATCGTTGACGACCGTTCGTGGAGCAGACCTCTAAAGCTGAGCCGTTGCTCGAGGATTGCACGGAGTGTTACGTGCCTGGGAGAGACTAACAATTGGGGCAGAGGCGCTTGAGCGCGCCCTCGCGCAGCTCGCCGCCCTGGGCAGAGGCATCTGAACGCAATGCGCGTCCCCTCGGAGGCCGAGCTTCGCGGTATGGCGCCCGGAGATCGGGCGCCTCGTCTGAACTTCCTGATCCGTGAGCACCGCGGCATGATCGCGGAACTTGAGCGTCTGGACCCGAAGCATCGTGATCCCATCACTCGGCGTCGCTTCACCTATCACAGCGGCGTCGTCGCGCGCCTTGAATGCCTTGCTAAGCGGCTTGAAGTGAACGTCACGGGCTAACTCCCGAGACCACGGCAGCTTGCGAGAACGTCTCCAGGATC
>NZ_KZ984696.1 GCF_003574465.1 Methylobacterium crusticola | reverse complement strand
CGGACGCGGCGGCCAAGCCCGCGGTGACGAAGCCCGCGGTGACGAAGCCCGCCGTGGCCAGGCGCTCGGCCGCCCGGGCCGCCGCCAAGGCCGCCGCGGAGCGGCCCGCGCCGCTCCTCGCGGCGAGCCCCCCGGACATCGCGGCCCTGATCGACGAGCTCGCCCGCCGCGGCATCCGCATCATGGGCGTGGAGAAGGCCGAGCCCGGCTGGCTCCACCCGGCCCTGCCGCCGCCTCTCAGCGGCGGGCACGCGGCGGTCGCGGTGCCGCAGGCCCCCGAGAAGCAAAAGCCCACCTCCCTCGTGCTCGAGACCCCGCTGCGCTCCGGCCAGTCGGTCTACCATNCGCCGAGATCCTGGCGGGCGGCTCGATCCACGTCTACGGGGCGCTGCGGGGCCGCGCCATCGCGGGCGCCGGCGGCAATCCGCGCGCCCGCATCTGCTGCCGCAAGTTCGCGCCCGAGCTCCTCGGCATCGACGGCCTGTTCCGCACCGCGGACGCCACCGATCCGACGCTCCGCAACAAGGCGGTGCAGGTCTGGCTCGAGAGCGACGCGCTGCGCATGGCCGCGCTCGACTGACCGATTCGTCCCGCGCGCCTCCCGGACCGCCGGTCCGGAGCCGCCTCACTTGCTGCTCTGGGGGGAGCACACGATGGCCAAGGTACTCGTAGTCACGTCGGGCAAGGGCGGCGTCGGGAAGACCA
>NZ_QOWC01000505.1 GCF_003574465.1 Methylobacterium crusticola | reverse complement strand
CCATCGTACTATGGCTTAGGTAACTGTCCACGCGGTCTAGGCCATGCTACTTCATACGCGCATCCAACCCGGCGCGAGGGTTGGCCTTCCGGGAGGATCAGGGTCCAGGGCGCGAAGGCTCCTGGTCGCGTCCAGGTGCGATCAGCCTGGTGCAGGGTTCCAAGGGCGGCAGACGCCTTTGGTCGATGGGGTCCAGGGGAGAGCGAAGTCTCCTCCTGGTCGTGGTCCAGCGGCGAAGCGCTTGGTCTGGGTGGGTTTCGGGAGGGGCAGGAACGCCGCCTCCTGAACGGATGAAACGGCGGACGTTTCTGTGGTGTGATGAGGCTCGATGCCGAGAGAGCGCCACTGCGTGGGGGATGCAACGGGGGCGCGCAACGGCCCCCTTGCCAAGATTGCGGTGTATTACACCGCAATCTTGCACGTCGCGCTATCCGTGCCTCACCCGCTTTTCGGTGCCCGCTCCATCTCCCCGCTTGCGCCATCAACGGGTCATGCCGGGCTCGATGCCTCCGGCTTACTCTCCGTGGGGATGGCGCTGGTCTGGGGTCGCGTAATGCTCGGCGATGGCCTCTGCGCTGATACGCTTGCCGGTCGCCTGCTCGATGATCGCCGCGATGTGCTGATCGGATTTCCCGGCCTTCCGGTGCTGCTCGATCTCGTCGCGAGCTATGCAGGAATTTGGGTGACGGAGGCGGTCAGGCGGCGCGGTGAT
>NZ_KZ984695.1 GCF_003574465.1 Methylobacterium crusticola | reverse complement strand
CGCCCGGCTTGCCGCCGCGTCCGCCACCCGGACGCCCGCCCGCACCCGGCCTGGGGCCGCGGCCGGGGCCCGAGCGGCCCTCCGAGGCCCCCGGGCGCGCCCCCGGCTTCCCGTAGCCGGCCTTCCCGAAGGCGCGCCCGCCGGGCTTGCCGCCGGGTTTGCCGCCGCCGGGTTTTCCGCCGAACCGGCCCGCGCCGGGACCGTCTCCGGCGGCGCGGCCCTCGCCGCCCCTGCCGGCGGAGGAGTCGCCCCCGGACGACTTGCCGAAGGACTTGCTCCCGAAGGACTTGCCCCCGAAGGACTTGCCCGCCGACGGCTTGCCGGCGAAGCCGCGGCCCGTGCCGTCCGGCTTGCCGGAGGACCGGCCCTCGCCGGCCGGTTCGCCCGCCCTGGACGAGCCGGGCTTGGCGTGGTNGTAGCCGGGCTTGGCGTAGCCGGGCTTGGCGTAGCCGGGTTTCGAGAAGCCCGCCCTCGGGCCGCCCCGCGAGGATTCCGCCCGGGCGCCGGCGCCCCGGCCCTCGCGGCGGTCGGCCGCCTGCTCCGGGGGCCTGCCGTCGTCGCGGGGACGGCGCGCCGGCCGGCCCTCGCCGCGGGGTGCGCGGGGGGCGTCCCGCTCGTCGCTGCCCCGGAACTTGGTGCGCCGGTGCGGAACCGGCTCCTCCTGCGGCTGCGCCACCAGGCGCTCGACCACCACGCGGCGCTCCCCGGCCGCGATGGCGCC
>NZ_QOWC01000502.1 GCF_003574465.1 Methylobacterium crusticola | reverse complement strand
GGCGCCGCACGGGGCGGGCGCGCTGCCACGCGGGACCGTCGCGTGAGGGGGCGCGCCGTCAGCGACGGCCCGGCCGCCGGCAGGGCCGCGCATGGACCGTGACCCGATCACCTTCGCGTGGCGCAGCGCGCCGCGCCAGCACGCCGCCGCGATCCTCGCCGCCCTCGGGGTCGGCGGTCCCCTGGTGGGGATCGGGCTCCTGCTGCTGCGCGACCTCGTCGACGAGCTCCTCGCCCTCGCCGATCCGGCGGAGGGCCCGGTCCGCTTCCTGCGCGTCGTCCTGCCGCTGCCGGAGCGCCTGGGCGACGGCGGCCTCGTGGTCCTGCCGGGCTGGATGCTCGGCGAGCGCGCCCTCGCCCTCTGGGCGCTCGCCGGCCTCGTGGCCGTGGCCCTGTGCCTCGCCGGGCTCGGCTGGCTCGTGGGCCGGCTGTGCTTCGCCGCCCAGGGGCGGGCGGTGGCGCGGCTGCACGACCTCGCGACGAGCGCCATCCTGCGCTCCGGCCCGGCCGGCCGCGACGACGCGCGGGCGATGGCGGCCCACGCGGGCGAGGGCCTGCGGGCCGTCGACGGCCTGCTCGCGGTCGGCATCCTGGTCCCGGCCCTCGCGGCGGGCGCCGCCCTGCTGGCGCTCGGCATCGCGGCGGCCGTCGCGCCGCGGCTGATGGCCGCCGTCACGGTCAGCCTCGTGGGGGCGGCCCTGGCGCGCCAGCTCCTGCTCACGCGGGC
>NZ_QOWC01000501.1 GCF_003574465.1 Methylobacterium crusticola | reverse complement strand
ACGGAGCACCTCGTGCTGTCGCTGCAATGGCATTACGACTGGTCTCCTCGGGAACGTGCCGCAGCGAGTTCCACTCCGACCGCAGCCCTGAGGTGCTGCCGCGCCGGCCGGCGACGAGCTGATCGACGAACCTCTCCTGCAATTCAGGGGTCAGCTTCGTAGTGGCCGGGTCCCGACCGTTCTGACGAGACTCAGGTGTTCGTCAGCCACAGGCGCCTCCCTTTCGATGGCGTGCGGATCTCACGGGCGGCTGCCACCCGGGCGGGAACATCGTCTGTTCGAGTAGGTCTTCGCAGGCCGCCTCGTCGAACTCCGCATCGGCCTGCCGCGCCAGAGCATCCCAATCCGGGTCTCGCGCGCTGAGGCCGGCAAGCTCAAGGACGGTCAGGTCATCGAAGCCTTCGTAGCCCTGCTCGCCCAGCAGCTTGCAGGCGATCGTGTCCAACTCGCACGCCACCATCGTGTTGAGGACGAAGGCCGCCTCGACCGTCGCACCAGCCTGAACCGCGACGCGAGCTGCAATGGGCCCGACTTCTGCCGCCAGCCGGATCGCCATTTCAACCTCGGGCGGGTGCTCACCCTCCTGGGCGGAGCTGGCATGCTCGACGGGGGAGACGGTCGCATCGGCCAGTTCGCTCAAAGCCGCGTGGACCTCGTCCTCAATGATGGCCTGAGCCTCAGATGCCGATCTCAGGCCCACAAGGCGTGGACCAAGCTTGTTCGGCAGCGCCAGCAGCCGCTCGCGCGCTA
>NZ_QOWC01000500.1 GCF_003574465.1 Methylobacterium crusticola | reverse complement strand
GGCCGCGCCCGACCCCGCTTTCGAGGCGGCGCGCGCCGCCTTCGAGGCGCGGCCCGAGGCCGAGCGGCGGGCGGTGCAGGACGCCCTCGTCTGGGCGGGGGACTACAACAGCGTCACCAGCGGCACCTTCGGCCGGCGGACCTTCGAGGCGATCGGGTCCTGGCAGAGCCGCAACGGCGCCCCGCCGAGCGGCATCCTGGACGACCGGACCCGGGCCAGCCTGCTGGCGGCGGGCGAGGGCGCGCGCCGGGCCGCGCGGTTCACGGTCGCGCCCGATCCCGCCACCGGCCTCGCCCTCGGGGTGCCCGAGCGCCTGCTGCAGAAGCGCAGCCGCCTCCCGAACGGCACCCGCTGGCAGAGCGGCGACGGGCGCGTCACCCTCGACACCAAGGGGTACGCGCTGGGCGAGGCCGACCTCGACGCGCTCTTCGAGCGCGCGGCCGCCGCCGCGCCCGACCGCACCGTCACCTACAAGCTCAAGCGGCCGGACTTCATCGTGACGACGGGCGAGACCCCGGCCGGCAAGTTCTACATCCGCTACGCCGCCGGGCCCGCCGGCATCCGGGGGTTCTCGCTCGCCTACGACAAGGCGGCGGCGCGGGAGGTCGACCGCCTCGTCATCGCGATCGCCAACAGCTTCGTGCCGTTCCCGGGCGAGGCCGCGGCCGCGGCGCCGGGGCCGCCGCCGCGGCCCCCCGGACCGCCCGCCGCCCCGGCCCCGGCCCCGGCCGCTCTCGTCGCCACCGGGTGGGTGG
>NZ_QOWC01000499.1 GCF_003574465.1 Methylobacterium crusticola | reverse complement strand
CGACTCGCACGAGCTTTATGAAACGGGGTCTGAAGGCGAGCGGAGCGTTGCCGACTGCGCATGACGGCCCGCCTGCACGATCAAGTCAATGCAGAGGGATTTCTGCATGGCCAGAAGATGGTGCGTGCCGCTTTGCACGAAGCAATCGATCGGAAATCTGATCGCAATCATCAGCTCACAAGACATATTACTTCTGCAATGCACGGCCCTCATACCGAGGTGATCTCAGGCGATCTGCCGGACTGGCCCAGCAGAGCAGGCAAACACGATGTCCATTCGTAAGTTTATCACGGCGGCGATCGCCGCCCTGACCTTCGTCGCTGCCGTTGCCTCTCCCGGGAAGGCGCAGGCCAGGGGCTATGGCTTCGGCGGCCTCGCAATAGGGGATATCGCCAGCGAACTCGCACTTGGGGCCGCTAAAGCCGACGCGGCACCGCGCCGTGCCGTGATCGTCGAGCACCGCTACGTTCGGAAGGGCAACCGCCTCCACTCCTGCGGCTGCGTCGTCCGGCACATCCGCGTCTTCCCATGACTCCGCCCGCGGCGCGCCGAACCCAGTGGCGCCTTCCCGCCGTCCTGCTGGCATTCGCACTCGCGAGCGTCCTGTGGTTCGGCTTCAGCCTCGCTGTGACCACGCAGTTGATCGTCGACGGGTCTATGAGAGATCAGGTCCACCTGATCTTCGGCTATGTCGACGCCGCGGTGGAGGCTGCCACTGTCGCGGGCTGTCAAACGGCATCGGAACGGGACCCCTGAT
>NZ_QOWC01000498.1 GCF_003574465.1 Methylobacterium crusticola | reverse complement strand
CGGGCGGATCCGCGCCCGCCGCGCCGCCGGCCCGAGCTCCCTTGGAACCCGTCTCCCGGTCGCGGCGGAGCGCCGGGCCCCTGTCCCCAACCCGCCGAGGACGCGTATCATGACATCCGTGCTGCGGATCGGCGCCCTCGCGTCAGCGGGCGCCCTGGTGCTCCTCGTCCTCTGCGCGCAGGCGGCCGAGCCTGACCCGGCGGGGGAGCATCCGGCGGGGGGCCTGGCGTCCCCTGAGGCCTTCGACACGATCGCCGACGCCCAAGGCCGCTCGGCGGCTTTGTTCTCCGAACTCGGCAAGGTCCTGACCCATCCGCGCTGCGTCAACTGCCACCCGGCCGGCGACCGGCCGCGCCAGGGCGACCTCGGCCGGCCGCACCAGCCGCCGGTGGCCCGCGGCGAGACCGGGCACGGCACCGCGTCCATGCGCTGCGGGAGCTGCCACCAGCGCGCGAACTTCGACCCCGGCCGCATGCCCGGCCACCCGGAATGGCACCTGGCGCCGCGGGAGATGGCGTGGGAGGGCAGGAGCCTCGCGGCGATCTGCGCCCAGATCAAGGACCCGGCGCGCAACGGCGGGCGCGCACCGGAGGATCTCGTCCGCCACATCGGGCAGGACACCCTGGTGGGCTGGGCCTGGGCGCCCGGCGCCGGCCGCTCGCCCGCCCCCGGCACGCAGGCGCAGGCGGGTGCGCTCGTCGCGGCGTGGCTCGCGAGCGGTGCGGCCTGCCCGGCCGAGTGAGCGCCCCCGCCCGCCG
>NZ_QOWC01000497.1 GCF_003574465.1 Methylobacterium crusticola | reverse complement strand
GTGACGCGAGCGGCGTGAAGGCGGCGTATCGAGGCGGGTGTCGAGCCTGCCAGAACCTCTCAGCGAGAGCGATACGCCATGGACAGCCCTACCAACATCGTGCGGCTTCGTCAGCCGGATGAGATCGACGATCCCCTGATTGAGGTGCTGCGCGCCGGCGCGCGTCGCCTTCTCGCCCACGCCGTCGAGTTGGAGGCTGAGGCCTTCCTCGCGGCCATGCAGGACCTGCGGTTACCGGACGGACGCGCTCGCCTGGTGCGCCACGGGCACGGTCCGGAGCGCGAGATCCAGACCGGCATCGGCCCCGTGCCGGTCGCGCGGGTACGCATCCGGGATCGCGGCGCGGCCAGCCCCGAGGAGCGGATCAGCTTCTCCTCTACCCTCCTGCCGAGGTGGGCGCGGCGCACCCGCAGCCTGGATGCCCGGCTGCCGGTCCTGTACCTGCGCGGCATCTCGACCGGCGACTTCCAGGAGGCGCTCGCCGCCCTCCTGGGCAAGGACGCCCCGAACCTGTCGCCGGCCGCCATCACCCGGCTGACCGCGACCTGGGCGGACGAGTACGCCCGCTGGCAGGCCCGCGATCTCTCGGCGCGCTGCTACGTCTACATCTGGGCCGACGGCGTCTACCTGCAGGCCAGGATGGAGGAGCAGGCCGAGTGCATGCTGGTCCTGATCGGGGCCACGCCGGAGGGCAAGAAGGAACTGGTCGGTTTCCAGGTCGGGGTGCGCGAGAGCGCCCAAAGCTGGCGGGAGTTGCTGGTGGACGTGAAGCGGCGCGGGCTGTCGATCGCGCCGAAGATCGCGGTGGGCGACGG
>NZ_QOWC01000496.1 GCF_003574465.1 Methylobacterium crusticola | reverse complement strand
GCCCGGGCGGGCCGGGTTCGGCGCGCCCGCACCGGCGCGCCGGCGCGGGCGCCGCGCGGCCCTGGGCTTCCCGTCCATGATCGTCCTCCCGGCCGCTCGGTGTTCTTATTTCGCGGGCTGAACGTCATTCTGGAACGGAAACGGCCCCGGGAGCAAGCCCCGCGGCGCCGCGCCGCCCCTCCCCGGGGGCTCGGGGAGGGGCGGCATCAAGCGCCCGGCCGGCCGGGCGCTCGCCTCAGAAGGCCTGCTTCTCCCGCACCGTCCCGTCGAGGCCCACGTGCAGCAGGCGCTCGCGGCCGTCCGCCCCCTTGGCCGCGACGTCGAGGTGGCGCGGGCCGCGGCCCGCGACCCGGATGTCGGTGTAGCCGGCCGCGGCGACGGCGGCGGTCAGGGCCGGCACGTCGGGCCTGGCCCCGAGGCCGACGCTCTCCCGGGCCCAGTCGAGGGTGCCCGGAGGCGGGCCGCCCCGCGCCAGGACGACGCGGCGGCCGTCGCCGTGCGTGAGGGCGGCGGCGCGCAGGGCCCCCTTGTCGAAGCGGCCCTGCACCGTGACGGTCTCGCCCCGGGCGACGAGCCCGCCGCCCTCCCCGGCCCGGCCCGTCTCGACGAGGGCGCGGCCGGTGGCGTCCTGGAGGATGAACGTGCCGCCGTAGACCTCCGCCACCTCGCCCCTCGCCGCGATGGCGCCGGAGGGCACGAGGGCCTGGATGGCGACCGGCGCGACGGGCGTGAGCGGCGCCGGGCCCTGGCGGGCGAGCGAGAGCCCGACGGCGCCGAGCGCCAGCGGCGCGGCGAGCGCGGCGGCGACGAGGCCGCGG
>NZ_QOWC01000495.1 GCF_003574465.1 Methylobacterium crusticola | reverse complement strand
GCCCGGGCCCGCGGAGGCCCGGGCCGCGGCGCCGGCGCCCGAGCCCGCCGTGCCCCCGGTGCAGGCCGGACCCGTCCAGGCCCGGGTGTCGCGCTCGGGCGAGACCGTGCGGATCGGCTTTCCGTTCGCGGCGCGGCCCGCCGCCGCCCTGTACGAGCGCGGCGGCATCGCCACCCTGGTCCTGGAGACGCCCGGCCCGGTCGGGCTCGATCCCGCGGCGCTGCCCAAGGGCGGCCCGGTGGCGCTGGCCGAGCCGCCCCGCGCGGAAGGGCCGTTCACGGTCCTGCGCTTCCGCGTCGAGGCCGGCACCCTGTCCCAGCTCGCGGCCGGGGAGGGGCAGGGCTGGGACCTCGTCTTCGGCGACGGCAGCGCGCCGTCGGGCGACGTCCTGTCCCCGCAGCGCAGCGCCGATCCGGCGGGCAAGCCCGCCATCGCGGTGCCGCTGCCCCGGATGGGCGGCGCGCTCTGGCTCGAGCGGGACGGCGAGCGCGTCGCCGTGGTGACGGCCCGCGGCCCCCGCACGGCCGGAATGCCCAAGCGCGGGCGCTTCGTCGAGTTCGAGATCCTGCCGAGCCGCCAGGGCGTGGCGGTGCTGGCCGGGGCCGACGACCTCGCGGTCCGGCCCGGGATCGGCGAGGTGACGATCGCCCGCCCGGGCGGCCTCTCGGTCTCGCCCGTCGTGGTGGACGGTCCGGATGCCGGCCCGCCGGTGGCCGCCTCCGTCCTCGCGGTGCAGCCGGAGCGCTGGCGCGAAGACCGCCGGGGCGACGCGCGGGCGCGCATCCGGGCCGCCGAGGCCGCGGCGGCGGCGGCCGAGCGCCCGGCCCG
>NZ_QOWC01000494.1 GCF_003574465.1 Methylobacterium crusticola | reverse complement strand
GGTTGTGGCGCGTTAGAACGGGATGGCGAGAGAGCTTCTACCCAATGGCCTGTGGGCCGTGATTGCACCGTTGCTGCCGCCCGAGCCGGCCAAGCCGAAGGGCGGTCGCCCGCGAACATCTGACCGCGCGGCGCTGACGGGCATCCTGTTCGTGCTGCGGTCGGGCACGCCCTGGGAGTTGCTGCCTCAAGAGATGGGCTGCGGTTCGGGTATGACTTGCTGGCGGCGCTTGCGCGACTGGCAGAAGGTCGGGGTATGGGACCGCCTGCAGCAGGTATTGCTCGATCGGCTCGGCCGCCGGAACGGCATTGACTTCAGCCGTGCCTCGCTCGACAGCGCCTCGATTGCGGCCGAAAGGGGGGCCCGGCGACGGGCCCGAACCCGACCGATCGCGGCAAACCGGGCACGAAGCGCCACGTCCTCACCGATGCGCAGGGCATCCCTCTCGCGCTGAAGCTGACGGGCGCCAACGTGCATGATAGCCGGATGCTGGAGGCAGTCGTGGATGCCGTCCCGCCGATCCGCCCGTGCTGGGGGCGGCCGCGCAAACGGCCGTCCCGGCTGCATGCCGACAAAGCCTACGATCACCGCCGCTGTCGTCAGGCGCTCACCCGCCGTCGCATCCAGCACCGCATCGCGCGGCGCGGGATCGAGAGCAGCCAGCGATTGGGACGGCACAGGTGGGTCGTCGAACGGACGCTGGCTTGGTTTGCCCAGTTCCGCCGCCTCGCCATCCGTTACGAGCGACGGGCCGACATCCATCTCGCCTTCTCGACCCTGGCCGCAGCACTCATCGTCTGGCGCTTCATCGAACGATGGTTTTGTTAGACGCTCTTAG
>NZ_QOWC01000493.1 GCF_003574465.1 Methylobacterium crusticola | reverse complement strand
GGGGCCGCGCGCCCGTGGCCGGCCCTCGACATGGTGGCGCCTTCGATCCCGGGCGGGGCCTGGACGGCGCCGGGCTCCGCACCGGGCTCGACCGGCGACGCCCCGTCCGCCGGGACGGCCCCCTCGGGCCGCCAGGGACTCTCGGAGACGATCCGCTCGCTGCGCGAGCGCTTCCCGAAGATGGGGGCGATGCCGGGTCTCGCAGAGGGCCTCGGGGCGGGCCGGTCGGCGCCCGTCCCCGTGCCGGAGGGGGCGCGCTTCGAGGAGCGCCGCTACGCCGGCGCGGCGGGCAGCCGGACCTACAAGGTCTACGTCCCGAGCGGCTACGCCGGCCAGGCGCTCCCGCTCGTCGTCATGCTGCACGGCTGCACCCAGTCCCCGGACGACTTCGCGGCCGGCACGAAGATGAACGCCCTGGCCGAGGAGCAGACCTTCCTGGTCGCCTACCCGGCCCAGCCGGCCTCGGCCAACATGCAGCGCTGCTGGAACTGGTTCAACGCCGGCGACCAGCAGCGCGAGGGCGGCGAGCCGGCGCTGCTCGCCGGCATCGCCCGGCAGGTGGTGGCGGAGTTCTCGGCCGATCCGGCGCGGGTCTACGCGGCGGGCCTGTCGGCGGGCGGCGCGGCGGCGGCGATCCTGGCGGCGACCCACCCGGACGTGTTCGCGGCAATCGGGGTTCATTCCGGGCTCGCCTGCGGGTCGGCCCGGGACATGCCCTCGGCCTTCGCGGCGATGAGCGGGGGCGGATCCGCGCCGGCCCGGGGCGCGCACGCCGCGGTCCCGACCATCGTGTTCCACGGCGACGCCGACCGCACCGTCAACCCGGTCAACGCCGACCACGTCGTCGCCCAGGC
>NZ_QOWC01000492.1 GCF_003574465.1 Methylobacterium crusticola | reverse complement strand
CGCCCGGAGCCGCCCCGAGGAAGATCTTCAGGCGACCGCGCCCCGGGCCCTCCCGGCGCGCCTGCGCCAGGAGGGCCTCCGGGGAGGGCCGCTTGTCGCGCTCGCGCCGCGCGTCGTTCGTCATCGGCCGTCACCCGCCTCCGTCGTGGTTCGCATCCGTCGCTACCTGGCCCCCCCGGCGTCGAGGGCGCGGTTGAGGGCGAGCACGTTGACTCGCGGCTCGCCGAGGATCCCGAGCGTGCGCTCCTGCGTCGGCCCGGCCACGAGCGCCCGCAGCCGCGCCTCGGGCAGGTTGCGGGCCCGGGCGACCCGCGGCACCTGGAACAGGGCCGCCTCCGGCGAGATGTCGGGATCGAGGCCCGAGCCCGAGGTGGTCACGAGGTCCGGGGGCACCGGGGCCGCGGGGTTCTCGGCCCTGAGCGCGGCGACGTCGTCGCGCACCCGCGCGACGAGGGCCGGGTTGGTCGGCCCGAGATTGGCGCCGCCGGAGCTCGCGGCGTTGTAGGGGGCCGGCACGGTCTTCGCGGTGTCGGCCGGGTCGGGGGCGGTGGTGGCCGAGGGCCGGCCGTGGAAGTCGCCCTCCCCCGCGAAGGCCTGGCCGATCAGCGCGGAGCCGACCGGCCGCCCGTCGGGGCCGAGGACCAGGCTGCCCCGGGCCTCGGCCGGGAACAGGATCCCGGCGAGCCCGGTCATGGCGAGCGGGTAGGCGAGGCCCGTGATCAGCGTCAGGGCGACGAGGAGGACGAGGGCGGGACGCAGGTGCCGCAGCATGGCGGTCGATCCGATCAGGCGAGGTGGAGGGCGCTCACGGCGAGGTCATGGCCTTGATGCCGACGAACGGCACCACGATCCGGCCGAGACCGTAGATCAGGAGGTTGCGGCGC
>NZ_QOWC01000491.1 GCF_003574465.1 Methylobacterium crusticola | reverse complement strand
GGGCTCGACGGGCTCGACGGGCTCGACGGGCCCGCCGCCGGGCTGCCCGGCGGCCGCGGCGGCGTGGCCTGCGGGGCGCCCGGGGCTTTGGGCGGCTCCCCCGGCCGCGCGGCCTCGGCGGGCCTGTCGCCGGGCCTGGGCGGGGCACCGGGCGCGCCGGGCTTCGGGCCGGTCTCGCCGGTGCGGTTGGCCTTCAGGTCGATGATCGGCCCATCCGCAGGGTTGCCGCCGCGTCCGCCCGGCCGGTTGCGGGAATCCTTCTGGTCCTTGTCGGATGGAGTCACGGCCGAAGATCCTCACGACTGCGCCGGGCCGGGGCGAGCCTGCCGGCTGCCTCGGGCCCGACGGGGCCGCGGCCCGGCGGCGGGAAGGTCCCGCCCGGGCCGCCTACTGATTCAACGTCCCTTAACATCGCTTCCCGCCTTGGCGAAGGCCCGGCGGTGCGGCGAGGGCGGCGGGTGGCCCGCCCCGCCGGCCGGTCTCGGGGTCGTGGCGGCAGGCGGGCGGGGCCGACGGCGCGAGACCGGCGAGGAGGCTGTCCTCGTCCGGGCGCGCCGCGACGAAATGGGACAGGATGCCGGCCGCGACCAGGGGGTGGGCGACGTCGGCGGACAGGCAGTGATGCGCGAGGCGCGCGAAGGCCTGTCCCCGGCCGGCCGCCCGGGCGAGCCCGAGCGCGGTCGCGGCGCTGCGGCGGGAATAGTGCAGGGCGGCGTCGAGGCCCCCCGCCGCCAGGGCCCCGTCGACGGGCGCCGGCAGGGCCGGCACGGGCCGGGCCGCGTAGGCCGTCCAGGCCGTCACCCGGTAGCCGGCGGCCGCCAGCGTGGCGGCGGGCTCGGGCTTGCGCTCGCGGCCGGCCGCGTGGAGGAGGCGCGCGCCGGGCGCCA
>NZ_QOWC01000490.1 GCF_003574465.1 Methylobacterium crusticola | reverse complement strand
GTAGAGCTTCGTGGCGATCTCGAAGATCTCCTCGGGGGCGTAGTCGGGGGCGAAGGCGCCGTAATTGCCGTCGAGCTCCGGGATCTTGCCGCCCTCGGGCAGCCCGTCCACGATCTCGAGGCTGCCCGGCGGGTCGCCCGGCAGCGCCACCTCGTCGTTCGACCACACCCCGGCCGCCTCGGCGTAGTCGGACGGGCTGAAGCGGTACAGGCGCCGGTGGCTGCCCTCGTCCAGGTACTTCTGGCACTCGGGGATGCGCGCCAGGTTGATGTTGGGCGTCGGCAGCATCTTCTCGATCTCGACGCCGGTGAGCTTCTTGAGCGCCAGCGCGTAGGCGTGGGCGTGCACCGAGCCGCGCACCAGCAGGTAGCCGCAGACCTCGCGCCCGGTCGGGTCCTTGAGCGTCTCGTAGACGCGCAGCTTGTGGATGCGCGCGCCGCACTCGAGGTGGAAGTTGTGCAGGAGGTCGATGATGACGTTGCCGGTGGTGGTCACCATGTCCATGTTCCAGGACGCGGCGTTGCTGTTCATCGGCATGGCGCCGCCGCCGTTGCTCAGGAAGCTGCCGGCCAGGCGGATGTCCTGCATGGCGTGGAACGGGGCGGCGGCGACGTCGACCTCGGGCGTGGGATCGCCCGGCCCGTTGTTGAGCATGCTGACGCCGGTCGAGACCAGCTCGACGTGGCCGAGCTCCTCGGCGAAGATGCAGGAGACCAGGCTGTAGAACGGCCGCAGCTTGGACTTGTCGCGGAAGTTGAAGCTCTGGAACATGTAGTTGCCGAGCGTCGACATCTCGCCGTACTTGCCGCCCAGCAGCTCCTGGAGCGCGGCCGCGGCGTTCGGGTCCGGGCGCTTGGGCTGCGGCAGCTCGGCCTGTAGGCGATCAATCCTCATGAACATGACGG
>NZ_QOWC01000489.1 GCF_003574465.1 Methylobacterium crusticola | reverse complement strand
CGAAAGCGATGGCGCTTCCCGGCCGCACCCGCGGCGGCATGGAATGGTATCGTACCCTCGCGGCCGACCATGCGGCCGCGCTCGCGTACAAGAGGCAGCCGCTCGAAATACCGGTGCTAGGTCTCGGCGGGGATCAGCGCTTC
Source organism: Methylobacterium crusticola (assembly GCF_003574465.1). Lineage (GTDB taxonomy): Bacteria > Pseudomonadota > Alphaproteobacteria > Rhizobiales > Beijerinckiaceae > Methylobacterium > Methylobacterium crusticola. Next base: position 768 of record NZ_QOWC01000489.1, on the reverse strand, counting down.
GGTGCGCAGATGGTGCCGATGCTCAAGGAATTCGCCATCAATGTGACGGGCGGCTCGATTGCACGGTGCAGCCACTATGTCGCGGATGAGCGGCCGAATGAAGTCGCGGCCGCTCTGATCGATTTCCTCAAGGCCAATTGAAACTCTGCGCCCGCGCCGTTGTAGGGGGCGGATCGCGATCGATCGATCAAATCAGAAAGGAAGCCTGTCATGACCGCACCTGTCATACGCGGCGTCAATCACATCGGCATCACGGTACCCGACATCGAAGCAGCAAAATCGTTCCTGGTGGAAGCTTTCGGCGGCCGGGTGATCTATCAGTCCTTCGGACCGCAGGATCCGCCGCGGCAGGGACCCGAATTCGAGCGGGCCGTTGGCGCTTTCCCTGGAACAATCGTGCGTGCGCAGGCGATGGTCAAGATCGGAACCGGACCCGACATCGAGCTCTTCGAAATGCACGGTCCCGAACAAGCCCAGCCGATCCGAGCGAGCGACTTCGGCATCACGCACTTCGCTCTCTACACCGACGACATCGATGCATCGGTTGAGCGCTTCGAAAAGGCCGGAGGCACCCCCCTCACCGCGCCACGCGCTATTCCCTACGCAACCGAGAAAGGTCCTGGAAACAAGGTCTGCTACTGCCGTATGCCCTGGGGCACGACGATGGAATTCATCACCACGCCGGACCGCATGGCCTATCATGACCAGACTGATCTGCGCAGATGGCAGGACGAGGATTGAGCAGGGGTGCGAAAAGCGATCCGCATC
>NZ_QOWC01000488.1 GCF_003574465.1 Methylobacterium crusticola | reverse complement strand
GCGGCTTCGGCGGGCCAGGCGGCGGCTTCGGGGGCGGCCGGCGCTGAGGCCTGCCGAATCAGCGGGGCGGCGCCGGCCCGGCGCGGTGGCGTTTCCGGGAGCATCCGGCGCGCGCGGGGCCCCGCATTGTGCCTGCCGGGCCACACCGCACTGCGAAACCGCCAAGGCGCGCGGCTCAGTTAACGGCCAAGTTGCTCGGGGAACGGCCAAGTCTCTTTCCCGCCGCATTTGGCCCGGAGCACGATGGGCCACCGTGGCTTGCGGGTGACCGCAGCTGCCACCCAAGCTCCGGGTCCTGCATGCACAAGCGCCTCCTTCTCGCCGTCGCCGCCGTCGCGGCGCCGCTCCCGGCCCTGGCGCTCGAGAGCCCCGCCCGCGACAACATCGACGCGCTGATCGAGGCCCACGCGAAGGCGAACGGCGTCCCGGCGAGCTTCATCCACCGCGTGGTGAAGCGCGAGAGCGGGTACAATCCCCGCGCCGTCGGGCGGGGCGGGGCGCTCGGCCTGATGCAGATCAAGCACGGCACCGCCCGGGCCCTGGGCTACGGCGGCCCGGCCTCGGGCCTGCTCGACGCCAAGGTCAACCTCACCTACGGCGTCGCCTACCTGGCCGGGGCCTACAAGACCGCCCGCGGCAACGAGACCCAGGCCTACAGCTACTACGCCCGGGGCTACTACTACGCCGCCAAGCGGGCCGGCATCCGCAGCGACGTGGCGGAGCTCGAGGCGCCGCCGGCGCCCGCGCCCGCGAACCCGCTCGGGCGCTTCTTCAGCAGCGTCTTC
>NZ_QOWC01000487.1 GCF_003574465.1 Methylobacterium crusticola | reverse complement strand
CCCCCTCGCCCGCCGCGCCGCCGAGCGCGGGCCCCCCGCTCCCCGCTCCTACGCCTGCGGCGGCGAGGCCCTGGCCCGCGACACCGTCGCCCTGGTGCAGCAGGCCCTCGCCCCCCGCTTCCTGATCAACGGCTACGGCCCGACCGAGACGGTCATCTCCCCGCTGGCCTGGAAGGCCGCCCCGGGCGAGGCCGTGGAGAGCGCCCACGCCCCCATCGGGCGCGCCGTGGGCAAGCGGCGGGCCTACGTGCTCGACCCGGGCCTCGAGCCGGTGCCCGTGGGGGTGACGGGCGAGCTCTACGTCTCGGGCCTGCTGGCGCGGGGCTACGACGGCGCGCCCGGCGTGAGCGCGGCGGTGTTCCTGCCCGACCCCTTCGCCGAGGCGCCTGGGACGCGGATGTACCGGACCGGGGACCTGGCGCGCTGGCGCCGGGACGGAACCGTGGAGTACCTGGGGCGGACGGACGCGCAGGTGAAGCTGCGGGGGTTCCGGATCGAGCCCGGGGAGGTGGAGGCGCTGCTGCTCGCCCAGGAGAGCGTGGCGCAGGCGGCGGTGGGCTTGCGGGCGGGGCGGTCGGGCGCGGCGCAGCTCGTGGGGTACGTGGTGCCGGCGGCGGGGGCGGCCCTGGACGCGGGGCGGGTGCGGGCGTCGCTGCGGCGGCGTCTGCCGGACTACATGGTGCCGTCGCGGCTGGTGGCGCTGCCCGGGCTGCCGCTTCTGGGCTCGGGCAAGGTGGACCGGGGGGCGCTGGCGGGCCTGGCGCTGCCGGAGGACGAGGACGGGGCGTCCGGGGCCGGGGGCGGCGCCCCGGCCGGGGCGGCGCGGGCGGGCCCGGAGGCGGTCGTCGCCGCCATCTTCGCGCGCGTGCTCGGCCTCGCCGAGGTCGGCCGCCACGCCAGCTTCTTCGAGGCCGGAGGCGATTCGATC
>NZ_QOWC01000486.1 GCF_003574465.1 Methylobacterium crusticola | reverse complement strand
GCCGGGGCTCTTTGACAAGTTCATCCGAGAAAGAGAAGCGTGGACGGCGTCGTCCCTGCGGGCCGGGTTCCTTCGGGAGCCGGGCCATGAGTAGGATGACGCTGGTACCGACGTTTCGAGAGCTCACAGCATCGGCGGAAACGCCGGTGTATTGTGGAGCTTCCGTTCATGTTGTGATCAGCGATGATCAACTCTTCAACTTGAGAGTTTGATCCTGGCTCAGAGCGAACGCTGGCGGCAGGCTTAACACATGCAAGTCGAGCGGGCCCTTCGGGGTCAGCGGCAGACGGGTGAGTAACACGTGGGAACGTACCCTTTGGTTCGGAACAACCCTGGGAAACTAGGGCTAATACCGGATACGTCCGAGAGGAGAAAGGTTTATCCGCCGAGGGATCGGCCCGCGTCTGATTAGCTAGTTGGTGAGGTAACGGCTCACCAAGGCGACGATCAGTAGCTGGTCTGAGAGGATGATCAGCCACACTGGGACTGAGACACGGCCCAGACTCCTACGGGAGGCAGCAGTGGGGAATATTGGACAATGGGCGCAAGCCTGATCCAGCCATGCCGCGTGAGTGATGACGGCCTTAGGGTTGTAAAGCTCTTTTCTCCGGGACGATAATGACGGTACCGGAGGAATAAGCCCCGGCTAACTTCGTGCCAGCAGCCGCGGTAATACGAAGGGGGCTAGCGTTGCTCGGAATCACTGGGCGTAAAGGGCGCGTAGGCGGCTGATTTAGTCGGAGGTGAAAGCCCGTGGCTCAACCACGGAATGGCCTTCGATACTGGTCGGCTTGAGACCGGAAGAGGACAGCGGAACTGCGAGTGTAGAGGTGAAATTCGTAGATATTCGCAAGAACACCAGTGGCGAAGGCGGCTGTCTGGTCCGGTTCTGACGCTGAGGCGCGAAAGCGTGGGGAGCAAACAGGATTAGATA
>NZ_QOWC01000485.1 GCF_003574465.1 Methylobacterium crusticola | reverse complement strand
GTGACCTTGACCTTTTCCTTGTCGATGGCGACGTGCTTTGCGATGACGGCGAGGATCTCCTCGCGCAGGACGGCGACGAGGTCGGAGCGTCCGAAGGCGACGCGCTCGTGGGCAAGCAGGATCTGGAGGCGCTCGCGCGCGACGGGCGCCGTGCCGCGGCGCGACAGGAAGCTCAGCAGGTTCATGCCGCCCTCCGGGGGAACAGCTTGGTCAGGAACGAGCGCCGCTCGCTGGGCACCACCATGGCGACGCTCTCGCCCCGCAGCCGGCGCGCCGCGTCCGCGTAGGCCCGGGCGGGCGCGCTCTGGGGGGCGTTGAGGGTCACCGGGCTGCCGACGTTGGAGGCCTTGAGCACCTCCTCGCTCTCGGGCACCACCGCCAGGAGCGGGATCGACAGGATCTCCAGCACGTCGTCGATCTTGAGCATCTCGCCGCGCTCGGCCCGGGCGGGATCGTAGCGCGTCAGGATCAGGTGCTTGTCGAGGCTCTCGCCCTTCTCGGCCCGGGCCGTCTTGGCGTCGAGCAGCCCGATGATGCGGTCGGAGTCGCGCACCGAGGAGACCTCCGGGTTGGTCACCACCACCGCCACGTCGGCGTGGCGCATCGCCAGGGTGGCGCCGCGCTCGATGCCGGCGGGGCTGTCGCAGACGATCCAGTCGAACTTCTCGCGCAGCTCGGCGATGACCCGGGCCACGCCCGCGTCCGTGAGCGCGTCCTTGTCGCGGGTCTGCGAGGCGGGCAGCAGCGAGAGCGTGTCGAGGCGCTTGTCGCGGATCAGCGCCTGGGGCAGCTTGGCGTCGCCCTGCACCACGTTGATGAGGTCGTACACCACCCGGCGCTCCGCCCCCATCACCAGGTCGAGGTTGCGCAAGCCGACGTCGAAGTCGACCACGCACACGCTCTGGCCCCCCTGCGCCAGCGCCGCTCCCAGCGCCGCCGTCGTCGTGGTCTTCCCGACGCCGCCCTTGCCCGACGT
>NZ_QOWC01000484.1 GCF_003574465.1 Methylobacterium crusticola | reverse complement strand
TGATCTCGCCGGGATCCTCGCTGTCGCACAGCAGCACGACGTTGGCGCCGGGGCCGAGGCGCGACAGGAGCGCGCCCTCCCGCGAGGACCCGCTGCGGACGGCGTCGCGCGGGTCGTAGTAGAGCACCACCATGTCGCCGTCGCGGTGGCCGATTCCGGCGCGGTCCCAGGCGTCGACGGACGCGTAGGTGACGATCCGGTAGTCCGGGATGGCCTCGGCCAGGCAGTTGCTGAGGCACTCGCGCACGAGCCGGCGCGGCTCGATGATCACGACCGTGGGTTTAACCGACTCGGCATCGACTTTCGCCGGTTGGGCGCCCCCGGCTCTGCCCGTCCCGGGCTGGTCGTCCCTCTCCGGAACACAGCCGATCGGAGTCGTCTCTGTATCAGGAGCATGTGTGTCGAAGTGGTTCATAGCAAGATTCCCCCAGGACTTGCTAATCAGCGTCGCAAGCAGCGTGCCCACATCGGCGGCGTGTGCAACCGACAAAGACGGCGGTTGCCTTGTTGGCAACGGATGTCACCAGCAGGCTCATAGCGAAGCTTACTCGTGACTAATGCTTCGCTCATAGCGGCTCGGTACGCTCGGCCGCGCTGTTTATCCCGGCCTCAATCTCACAGCCACTCCCCATTGTTGTCAGCCGATGCCATCTGACGACTCCGGGCGACGCTCACCCGCCTAAACATGCCCTCTGTGCTGGTCTTCGTTTTCGCGCCCGCCGGGAAGCCATTCAGCGTGATGCCGAGGGAGGCACGGCCACTGAGCTGGGGGACGTTTCCGCCGTTGATCATCCCGACGCCGTTGTAGCCGAGGCGACGGTAGAGCATCTCCTCACCCGGCCCCTTCACCTCGTCGTCACGGACGCGGCTGTAGCCCCGGCTGCTAGGCTGGTAGCTAGGCTCTCGTTGATGCCAGGGATGTCCCTGCCAGCCGACGCGACGGCGACGTACGGAGCACCTCGTGCTGTCGCTGCAATGGC
>NZ_QOWC01000483.1 GCF_003574465.1 Methylobacterium crusticola | reverse complement strand
CGCCCGGAGCCGCCCCGAGGAAGATCTTCAGACGGCCGCGGCCGCCCTCCCGGCGAAGCTGCGCCAGGAGGGCGTCGGGGGATGGTCGCCTGTCACGCCCGCTCCGCGCTGCTGCCATGGCCGGCCGTCACTTGCCTGTCTGAGCATTGAGGGCGAGGTTGAGCGCGAGCACGTTCACGCGGGGCTCACCCAGGATGCCGAGCAGCCTGCCTTCCGTGTGTGCGGCGACCACGGTCCTGAGCTGGTCCTCGGAGATTGCGCGGGCCTTGGCGACGCGGGGTACCTGGAACAGGGCGGCCTCGGGCGAGATGTCGGGATCGAGCCCCGAGGCCGAAGTGGTGACGAGGTCGGCCGGGATCCCCGCCGCAGGGGTCTCGGCCTTGAGCTTGGCGACGTCGTCCTTCACGCGGTCGATCAGGGCCGGGTTGGTCGGACCCAGGTTGGAGCCGCCGGAATTGGCGGCGTTGTAGGGAGCCGGCACGGTCTTGGAGGCGTCACTCGGATCGGGCGCCGTCGTGGCCGAGGGGCGGCCGTGGAAGTAGCGCTCGCCGGTGAAGCTCTGTCCGATGAGGGAGGAGCCGACGACCGCGCCGTTGCGCGCGACGAGGCTGCCGGCGGCTTTCGCCGGGAAGATCGCGCCGGCGAGGCCGGTCACGGCGAGCGGGTAGACGAGGCCCGTGATCAGCGTCAGGGCGACGGTGAACACCAGGGTCGGGCGAAGATGGTTCCACATGGCAGGTCTCGTTCGGTGTGTTCGTTGCGATGGCTCAGGCGAGGTGGAGGGCACTGACGGCGAGATCGATCAGCTTGATCCCGACGAACGGCACCACGATCCC
>NZ_QOWC01000482.1 GCF_003574465.1 Methylobacterium crusticola | reverse complement strand
CTGCGGGCCCGCCAGCGCCGCCGGGAGGAGGAGGCCCGCGAGCAGGAGGCGGCGCGCCGCGCCGTCGAGGACGCCGCCGCCGCCGAGGCCGCCGCCGCCGAGGAGGCGGCCGCGCTCGCGCGGAAAGAGGCCGAGGCGGCGGCGGCCGCCGCCGCGGTCCCGCCCGTGCCCCTCTGGCGCCAGCCCTACGTCCTGCCCCCGGGCGTCCGCTTCACGCGCACGCCGGACCACCTCCTGCGCCATCCCCACGACGAGCCGGCCGAGGCCGACCCCGCCCCGGCGCCGGCCGCGACGGACCCGGCCGAACCGGACGCGGGCGAGACGGATCCCGCTGAGGCGGCCTCCGCCCGGGCCGCCCTGCTCGCCGGAGCGGCCGCCCTCTCGGAAGCGTCGCCTCTCCCGGACCCCGCTCGCGGCGAGGAACCGGGCGGTGCCGCGCCCGCCCCGGCGCAAACGCAGGGGTCGGCGCCCTCCGTCGTGGCGGCGGGCGATCCGGCGCCGGAGGCCCCGGCGGCGCGCATCGTGCCCGCGGAGCCCGCGCCGGCGAGCGGACGGGAGACGGCTGCGGCGCGCGAGGCCGTCGCCGGCCCCATCGCGGTCCCGGTGGACGTCACGCACCTGCGCGCCCTGCCGCCGCGGCCGGTCTACGCCCTCGACCGCCTGCTCCAGCACGACTGGAACCAGCCCCTGCCGGTCGTCGCCGGGCAGGACAACCAGCCGCTGCCCGAGCCGCGGCCCGCGGAGGCTCCTGCGCCCGCGCTCGAGGCGTCCCCGGCGGAGCCACCCGCGACCGCCGTCCCGGCAGTCGCCGCGGCCGCCGTCCCGGCAGTCGCCGCGGCGGCCGAGGGTTGCGCGACCCCGGCCGAGGC
>NZ_QOWC01000481.1 GCF_003574465.1 Methylobacterium crusticola | reverse complement strand
GCAGGGCTAGGAATCCGGGTTAACGCATTTTGAGGGTGAGGATGGTCTGCATGTAGGCTGGGTCCCAGGCGGCCATTTTGCGGCGCAGTTTGAGGCTTGTGGGCTTGGGTGGGGCGCCTGGTCTGGGCCCGCGCTTGAGGGGGGATCGGGCGGGCGTTGGCCGGTCTCGTGCGGTTCGCACGAGGTTGAGGGCGAAGTGGCGGACCACAGCCATGTTGTGAGCGCCGTGGCCCTTGCGCAGGCGGGACTGGTCGTCGGCAAAGACCACGTCGAGGACCCAGTGCAGGCTGTTCTCGATGGCCCAGTGTCCGCGCACGGCGTCTGCGGCGCGCTGGGCGGTGAGGGTTGCGGAGGAGACGTAGTAGCGGGTCTCACAGCGGCCCCGGTCCTTGAGTTCGGTACGGGCCTGGACCCGCACCAGGCAGGCGGCATCCGGCAGGCGGGTCTCGCCGGGGAAGCGGCGGGGCCCGTCGAGCCAATCGACCCCGCGCACGACGCTGACCGTGCGCGCCTCGATGCGGCCGTGGCCCTTGTCGTGCTCGGTGACGGTCTCGACGGCGCCAGCCTCAGGATCGGCAAACAGGCGCTCGACCTCGGCGCGCAGGGTGGGCTGGTTGGCTTTGACGGCGAGCAGGTAGTCGGCGCCCGCCGCCCGGATCGTCGCGGCGATGGCCGGGTTGGTGGCAATCGCGTCGATGGAGATCAGCGCCCCCTTCAGGCCGTCGTTCTCGGCCAGCCGCGCGATCAGGGCCGGGATGGCTTTGGTCTCGCTGGCCTTGTCGGGCACCGCCTCCTGGCCGAGCACGAGGCGGGTCGTGGTGGCGAACGCCGAGACGAGGTGCAGGGGCGGGGCTCCGGTGGCACGATCATGGCTGCGGCGCGAGGTCTTGCCGTCGATGGCCACGAAGTCGGGCCGTTCGGGCCAGGTGGCGCGCACCCAATCCGTGAAGGCTTGCGCGAACAGGCCTGGATCGATGCGGTTCATCAGCAGGGTCAGCCAGCGCCCGC
>NZ_QOWC01000480.1 GCF_003574465.1 Methylobacterium crusticola | reverse complement strand
GGCATCGCGGCCCGGGCGGCCCTGCGCCCGCAGGCCCGCGCCGGCGCGCGGGCGGCCGGCGCCGCCCTCACGGCCTTCGCCGGGCGGGGCGAGCCGGAGCGCTTCGAGGCCGCCCTCGGCGAGGCCCTCGGGCTGCCCGGGGTGCGCCTCTCCCTGACGGAGCCGGAGCGCCGGGACCTCCTCGCCCTCGCGCTGCGGGCGGCGGACATCGCCGAGGAGGAGGCGGTGTTCATCTTCCTGCGCCTCGATCCGGCGATCGCGCGCTCGGTGGACGCGGTGTTCGGGCTCACGCGCCTGTTCCGCTCCATGGATGCCGCCACGGCCCGGGACCTCGTGGCCTCGGTCCTCGGGGGCGAGCCGGCCGGCCGCACGGCGACGCCCGAGCAGCACCGTCCCCACCACGGCCCCGCCTCGCCGCGCCTGCGCCAGGCCCCCGCGCCGGGCCTGCGTCCCATGCTGCCGGAGCGCACGCGCAAGTCTTCGTGAGGCACGTCCTGCTGAGATAAGGCCTCCTGGGGCAAGTCCCCTGGGACAAGCTCTCCCGATCCGGTCGCGGCCCGGGCAGGGCCTCGGGGAGTTCGTCCGCCGACGGGTTCCGGGGCCTGCGGCAAACGGGTTTCCCCTCGGGCGGGAAATGCTCTAGGCGTGGGCCCCGGCCCCCTCGGGGCGAGGCGATCCCCACCCCGCGCATGAGCAGGATGAGCGAGCCCGTTGTCTCGGCCGGACGGCCAGGCGGCCGGCGTGCCGGCGCCCGCGGGCGGCCTCGCGGCGGCGGCCCTCGTCGTGACCACCCTGGAAGAGACCACCGCGCATGAGTGCCAGCCTCCCGGTCGCCCTGCCCGACATCGGCGACTTCAAGGATGTCCCGGTCGTCGAGATCCTGGTGAAGCCGGGCGACCGGATCGCCGTCGACGACCTCCTCATCAGCATCGAG
>NZ_QOWC01000479.1 GCF_003574465.1 Methylobacterium crusticola | reverse complement strand
CGCAATTGCTCGGCGCTGGCGCGCCGGCGAAGCGGTCCCCGATCCAGCCGAGCGCCGCCGGCGCGGCGTCGCGCGCCACGAACAGGTGCCCGACGCCCGGCACGAGAGCGAACGCGACCCGGCTGCCCGCCCGGCACAGCCGCGCCCGGTAATCCTGCGTCACCCGGGGCAGCACGAGGGTGTCGGCGCTGCCCTGGGCCAGGAAGACCGGGATCTCGGGCGCCAGCGTGCCGGGCGTGTTGCGGGCCAGCAGCGACCGCCACGGCTGCCGGTCGGCGAGGTCGTCGACCGCCAGGAAGCTGCGATCGAGCGCGCGCGAGGGGCCGCGGCGCTCCAGCACGTCGATGATCGTCTCGAGGCAGTCGTCGGCGAGCGCGTCGATCACCGGCAGGGCGGCCGGCGTGACCACCTTGGTGATCGGCGCGCCGTAGACCCGCGACCACGACCACAGGGTCATGGCGGTGAGGTTCTTGCCGCCCGAGGTGTCGAGGTCCGCCATCATCAGGGTGGCGAGCTCGGTCGCCGGGGCGGCGGCCGCGACGCCGACGAGCGTCAGGTCGGGCGCGTAGCGCCGCGCCAGGAGGCCGGTGAACAGCGCCGCCTGCCCGCCCTGGGAGTGGCCCCAGACCGCGAAGGTGCGGGAGGCCCGGCCCGGCCCGGCGAGCGCGCGCGCCGCGCGCACGGAATCGAGGACGGCCCGCCCCTCGCTGTCGCCGACGAGGTAGGGGTGGACGCCCGGCGTGCCGAGGCCGGGATAGTCCGTGGCGGCCACGACGTAGCCGCGCTCCAGCATCTCGCCCAGGCCCTGGATCGAGCGGAACAGCCCGCGGGCGAGGGAGGGCGCGCACCTGTCGACCACGCCGGTGGTCGGGTGCGCCCAGGCGACGATCGGCCGCCCGCCCGGCGGGACGGGACCCGCGGGCACGATGACGGCGCCCGAGACGGCGATCGGCTCGCCGCGCAGGCCGGTGGAGCGGTAGAGCACGCGGTAGGCCGCGGCGCCGTCCGGCGCCCCCGGGATCGGCTGCCAGTCGAGGAGGGCGCCGGGCGCCGAGCCGGCCCCCGCCCCGCGGCGCGTCGC
>NZ_QOWC01000478.1 GCF_003574465.1 Methylobacterium crusticola | reverse complement strand
GCGCGCCGTCGACGAAAACGTTGAACTGCGCATCACCCCGGTACGCGTCCTCCGCGACCTTGAGCGTCAACGAGCGGGTTGGCTGGGAAACGGTCATGCTGAGCCCGGAATTCGTCCTGGCCCAAACGTGTGACGTCTCGATGGTTAAGAAATAATAAAGCGGGAGAATTGCACGAATGAAAGGCAGCATCGGGCCTGCCGCCGCCCAGCATTTGCCTACCCGACAGCCACCCGCTCAGGATGGCAGGCCCACACTGCAGCGCCGACCGCTTGGCGGCATTTGCCGGTCGCGCCCGCAGAACAGCGGGACGCGATCCCGTCCGGTTCAGGCTGCCGGCGAGTGATGGCCGACGCGCCAGGCCGTGCCGCATCGTGCGACCAGGGCCTCGACGCAGCGATACGCGGCCGCGACGAGCGACTCGCGCGTGCTCAGGCCGACGAACACCTGCGAGGCCTGCTCGTAGGGCGTGCGGTCGAGGGCGTCGCTCAGGCCGGACCGCGGCGCGCCGCCCGGGGCGCCATCGGCGCGCCGGCGGAACGGCCGGCCGCGACCGGGGCGGACGGACAACCTGCCCGGCCATCGCGCGGGTTCGCCCGCGACGGGAAGGGGCGCTGCGGGAGCGGCGGCATCGTGGGTCATGGCGTTCCCCGGCCCTCATGAACGAGCCCTGTGCGGCCCGCCGCGCTCACGCTCGCGACGTCGCCTGGCACGGCGGGCAAGTACCGAGGTGTTGTTTCAAGGTGATGGGCCTTCTGACCGCTCGCCTGGTGCCGACGAGCCGTCAGGGAGTGTTCATGGCGAGTATAGATCGGAGGCGGCGCGGCTGAAGCGCGTTCTTCGGCTACGCGGCGGCGCGCCGAATCACCCTTTCGGCGTAGGTCGCGGCGGCGGGCCCCGGACGCCCCACCCGCCCGGCCCTCGCGCCTGCGGGGGGAGCCGGGAGGGCCCGGGCCGGACGCCGTCGATCCGGCCCGGCGTGAAAACCGCCCCGCCCGACGGGAGA
>NZ_QOWC01000477.1 GCF_003574465.1 Methylobacterium crusticola | reverse complement strand
GCGCACGAGGCCGCGCAGGCTGGCCCCGGCGGCCGTCCGCGCGGCCGGCGTGCCCGCCAGGGGATTGCCGCCCCCGACGGCGGCCAGCACGGCGCCGTCGGGCCCGAGCGCGACGAGGCCGGCCCGGGTTCCGGCCCGGCGCCGGCCGGCGCCGTCCCTGACGGCGTCGAGGCGGCGCTCCACCGCCTTCTCGGCGAAGCCCTGGAGCGTCCGGTCGAGGCTGGTGCGCACCACGGTCTCGTGGAACGGTGCGCCCGCGAGGCGCTCGCGCGCCAGACCCGCCATCAGGTCGGGAAAGCCGCTCCGCGTCACGGGCGTCGCCGAGGCGGGGGCGAGGCCCGCAAGCGCGCGCCCCGCCTCGTCGGCCTGGGCCCGGGACAGCGCGCCCATCATCACCAGGGCGTCCAGCACGCGCCGGCCCCGGGCCCGGGCCTCCTCGAGGTCGCGGTCGGGCACGAGGTCGGCGGGCTCGAGCGTCAGGCCGGCCAGGAAGGCGGCGTCCGCGGTCGTGAGCGCCCCCGCCTCCTTGCCGAGGACCCGGCGCGCGGCCGCGTCGATCCCGTGCAGGCCCGGCCCGAACCGGGCGAGGTTCAGGGCGCGCGTCAGGATCGCCTCGCGCCCGGCCCATCCCTCGAGCCAGAGGACCAGCATCGCCTCCCGGACGGAGGCGGCGAGGCCCCGCTCGCCCGCCAGGAGGTCGCGGCGCACGAGGCGCTGGGTCAGGCGGGCGCTGCCGGAGCGAGGCCCCGGCGCGATCGTCCCCCGGAAGGCGTCCCGCACTACGCCGCCGATGCCGGCCGCGTCGAGCCGGGTGGCGTCGTCGAACCAGGGATCCTGCGCGGCGAGCAGCGCCCGCCTCATGATCGGCGCCACAGCCCCGGCGGAAAGCGGCCGGCCCGGCGCGAGGCCCCGGCTCGCCACCACCTCGCCGTCCTCCGCCAGGACCACGATTGTGTCGGTCGGGCGCACCGGCCCGGCGAGGGGCGGCAGCGTGACGGCGCACCAGGCCAGGAAGGCCGCGGCGAGCCCGAGGAGCCCGAGCCCGAGGAGCGCCGCCGCGCGGCCCCAGGGCACGCGCCGGGCCGCGCCGGCGGCCTGCGCCGCGAGCGGATGCGCCGCGA
>NZ_QOWC01000476.1 GCF_003574465.1 Methylobacterium crusticola | reverse complement strand
CGGCGATTGCCGCGCCGAGGCGGCGGGACGCGAGGGCGGCGATGGTCGGGATGGCCCGGGCCGGGAGCGTCAGCACGAGCGCGCCCGACGCGCCGCCCGGGCGCCCCGCGGCGAGGCGCGCCGCGACGTCCGCGTGCAGGGCCGCCTCCGCGGGGGCGGCGCCCTCCGGCGCCGGGACCTCGAGGGAGAGATCGAACACGGCGGAGAGCCAGGCCCGGAAGGCCGGCCGCAGGATCGTCTCGTGCCCGGTCGCGCCCCGCAGGTCGACCGCGATCCGGCCGACGGCCCGGGGCTCGGCCTCGTGCCAGCCGGCGTGCTCCCACAGGAGGGCGTCGGAGAGGAGCTGGAGGTCCGCGATCGGGTGGCGGCTGCGGCTGCGGGCGGCGAGCTCGGCCGCGTGGGCCCCGCCGCGGCAGAGGCTCGGGAACGGCAGGAGATCGACCTGGAGGAGCGCGTCCTCGGCGTCGAGGACGACGATCAGCAGCGGCGCGTAGGGATCGCGCAGCGGCACCTCGGCGACCGTGAGGCCGGCCGGGCTCAGCACGAGGTCGCCCACGAGGTCGAGGCCGGCGGGCTCCGCCCCGGCCGGCCGCGGCTGGTAGCAGCGCAGGGACAGGGGCGCCTCGATGGCGCCCTCCAGCCTGAGCTTGAGGAGGTGGGTGGTCGCGTACCAGAGGTCGGTGACCCGGAGCGGCGCCGCCTCCTCGTCGCAGAGCCGCAGGGCGCGCGCCCGGGCCGCGTCCGAGAGCGCCCCGGGCAGCGCCAGGAGCGGCGCCTCCCGGTCGGCGAAGGCGAGGACCGGCGCCGGGGCGTCGCGCACGAGGCGCGCCAGGAGGAGGAGCGCGCCGACGGGAGCGAGGAAGCCCTTGACCACGCCGGGCGCACCGTACGCCGCGTCGACGTCGGCCCGGGCGACGGTGCGGCGCACCTGGCCGAGGACGACCGCGCCCGCCCGCAGCAGGATGGAATCGGGCGCGCCGGCCCGGTCGCCGTCCGACACCGCCCAGCCCTTGAGCCAGTCGTCGTCGCGTTCCTCGAGGTTCCACTCGCTCGCCACGTCCACGTCCTCCTCGGGCGGTTCTGGAAACCGGGCGCCCGGCCGGCGGTCCCGGGCGAGGGCCCGGGCGGGCGGCGCGCCGGCGCGGCTCCGCGCGGGGGCGGTCAGGCCGCGGG
>NZ_KZ984694.1 GCF_003574465.1 Methylobacterium crusticola | reverse complement strand
TGTCGAGGGCCGGCCACGGGCGCGCGGCCCCGGGCCCGGCCGGAGCGGCCGCCCCGGCGGGCCGGCCTTGCAGCACGGCCATCGCCTCGGCGAGCTTGCCGGCCTGGGTGAGACGGGTCACCTCGGCCATGTCGATCGTGGCGAACGCGGTCATCGTGCGGTCCTTCGTCGTGGGGGACAGGGGCTTCGGGTCCGCCGGCGTGGTCGCGCAGGGGGCGCCGGCTGGGACGGCAACCGGTGCGTCCATCCGCTCACCATCCAATAGGATGGTATTGAGATGGGGTGACGCAACGAGGCGCGCAAGGGCGGGTATCCGGGATGTTCGGGCCGGGGCCGCCGCGCGGGCGCTCGCCGAACCGCGTGACAGCGGCCCGCCGACGGAGCAGGGTGGGTGCGGCGGCCCGACGGGCGACGAACGGCCCGCGGCCGCCGGGGGCAGGCTCGGGGTGTGCCATGCCGCGCTACTTCTTCGACGTGCAGTCCCGTTCGGGGCTCGTGTGCCAGGACTTCCACGGGCTCGAGTGCCGCAACGACGCGGCGGCCCTGGCGGTGGCGCGCCACGGCGCCGGGTTCACCTCCCACGACGACTGCACCCGCAACCCGCAGCTCACGAGCTACCGCTTCGCCGTGACCGACGCGGAGCACCGGCCCCTGTTCACGGTCCCGTTCACGGAGCTGGAGCCGGACGCGCCCGCGAAGCCGCGGCGGCCCCGGGCGCCGCGGGCGTGAGGGGAGGCCGGCCGCCGATTGCGCACGAAAGTGCCGGCGCTGCCGGCCTGGCGCACAATTGTGCTTGTGGATGACGCGACCGGCCGCTAAGACCTTGCGCCCTGGACAGAAAAAAGGCCGCCNGCCCAAGGAGGGCGAGCACCGCCGCGACGCCATCGCGGCGGTGCATGTCTTCGTGTCCCACGCTGCACCGCACAACGCAATTGCCCAAAATGGGTAGTCAGCCATGCTTCGCCGGCATGGCGGGCGGGTCGCGACGCGTGCGCGGCGGGTCACGGGCTCCGGGCCGGCCCCGAGCGACGGCCGCCGGCGGCCGGCGGCCCGCCCGGCCTCGCGGCCCTTCCCGCGCCGAGGCCGCGGCCCGGCACGCGTCGAAATCCTCCGCACGGCCTCGCCCAGCCAGTCGTCGCTTGTCATGGCGACAGATGTTCTCGCCTCCCGCCCTGCGGCGTGCCGGGGCGCACCTTCGATCGCCAGAAC
>NZ_QOWC01000473.1 GCF_003574465.1 Methylobacterium crusticola | reverse complement strand
CGGCGCCCGATGCGGCCGGCCGCCCGGCGCCCGATGCGGCGGGCCGCCCGGCGCCCTGGCTCGCCATCGTGGGCATCGGCGAGGACGGCCGGGCCGGGCTCTCGCCCGCCGCCGCCCGCGCCCTCGACGGCGCGGGGCTCGTGGTCGGGGGCCGGCGCCACCTCGCCCTCGCCGCCCCCCTGGCGGCCGAGACCCTGGCCTGGCCGAGCCCGATCGAGGCCGCCTACCCGGCGATCCTCGCCCGCCGCGGCCGGGCGACCTGCGTGCTCGCCACCGGCGACCCCTTCCACTACGGGATCGGCGCGGTGCTCGCCGGCCTCGTCCCGCCCGCCGAGATCGCCTGCTACCCCCAGCCCTCCGCCTTCAGCCTCGCGGCGGCCCGCCTCGGCTGGCCCCTCGCCGAGACCGTCTGCCTCACCCTGCACGGCCGGCCCCTCGAGCGGGTGATCCCGCACCTCCAGCCCGGCGCCCGGCTCCTCGTCCTGTCCCGGGACGGCCTCACGCCGGGCCTCCTCGCGGCGCTCGTGGCCGCGCGGGGCTTCGCGGGCTCGCGCCTGACGATCCTCGAGGCCATGGGCGGCCCACGGGAGCGCCGCCGCGAGGTCCTGGCGCACGCCTCCGGCAGCCTCGCGGGGGCGGGGATCGACCCCCTCAACACCGTGGCGGTCGAGGTGGCGGCGGACGCGCACGCCGCGGTCATCCCCCTGGCGCCCGGCCTCGACGAGGCCTGGTTCGAGAGCGACGGCCAGATCACCAAGGCGGAGGTGCGCGCCGTCACCCTGGCGGCCCTGCGGCCCCGGGCCGGCCAGGTCCTGTGGGACGTCGGGGCCGGGTCCGGCTCGGTCGGCATCGAGTGGTGCCTGCGCCACCCGGCGAACCGGGCGCTCGCCGTCGAGGCCCGGGAGGACCGGGCGGCCCGCATCGCCCGCAACGCCCTCGCCCTCGGCGTGCCCGATCTCGCGGTGGTGCGGGGCCGCGCGCCCGAGGCCCTGCGCGGCCTGCGGCCGCCGGACGCGGCCTTCGTCGGCGGCGGCGTCTCCGACCCGGCGGTGATCGCGGCCGCCTGGGCGGCGCTGCCCCCGGGGGGCCGCCTCGTCGCCAACGCGGTGACGCTCGAGAGCGAGCCGGTGCTGATCGAGGCCTACCGGCGCCTCGGCGGCCTCCTGCGGCGCATCGGGATCGCGCGGGCGGAGCCCGTCGGCGGGATGCAGG
>NZ_QOWC01000472.1 GCF_003574465.1 Methylobacterium crusticola | reverse complement strand
CCCCTCGCGTGTGCGGCAGCGGAGTGAGGGCTGGATCGCCTACTCGGTGATGGAGGCGACGACGCCGGCGCCGACGGTGCGTCCGCCCTCGCGGATGGCGAAGCGCAGCTTCTCCTCCATGGCGACCGGCACGATCAGGGTGACGTCCATGGTGACGTTGTCGCCCGGCATCACCATCTCGGTGCCCTCCGGCAGCTGGCACACCCCGGTCACGTCCGTGGTCCGGAAGTAGAACTGCGGACGGTAGTTGGTGAAGAACGGCGTGTGGCGCCCGCCCTCCTCCTTGGTCAGGATGTAGGCCTCGGCCTTGAACTTCGTGTGCGGCTTGACCGAGCCCGGCTTGCACACCACCTGGCCCCGCTCCACGTCCTCCCGCTTGGTGCCCCGCAGCAGCACCCCGACGTTGTCCCCGGCCTGGCCCTGGTCGAGCAGCTTGCGGAACATCTCGACGCCCGTCACCGTCGTGGTCTGGGTCGCCCGGATGCCCACGATCTCCACCGTCTCGCCGACCTTGATGATCCCGCGCTCGACACGCCCCGTCACCACCGTGCCGCGGCCCGAGATCGAGAACACGTCCTCGATCGGCATCAGGAACGGCAGGTCGATCGGCCGCTCCGGCTGCGGGATGTAGGCGTCCACGTGCCCCATCAGCTCCAGGATCGCGTCGTGCCCGATCTTGGGCTCCCGGTTCTCCAGCGCGCACAGCGCCGAGCCCTTGGTGATCGGGATGTCGTCCCCGGGAAAGTCGTACTTCGAGAGAAGCTCGCGCACCTCGAGCTCCACCAGGTCGAGAAGCTCCGGGTCGTCCACCATGTCGACCTTGTTCATGAACACCACCAGCGCCGGAACACCGACCTGGCGCGCCAGCAGGATGTGCTCGCGCGTCTGCGGCATCGGGCCGTCAGCCGCCGACACCACCAGGATCGCACCGTCCATCTGCGCCGCGCCCGTGATCATGTTCTTCACGTAGTCGGCGTGCCCCGGGCAGTCGACGTGCGCGTAGTGCCGGTTCGCCGTCTCGTACTCCACGTGCGCCGTCGAGATCGTGATCCCGCGGGCCTTCTCCTCGGGCGCCTTGTCGATCTGGTCGTAGGCCGTGAACGTCGCGCCACCCGTCTCCGCCAGGACCTTGGTGATCGCCGCCGTCAGCGACGTCTTGCCGTGGTCCACGTGACCGATCGTCCCGATGTTGCAGTGCGGCTTCGTCCGCGAAAACTTTTCCTTGGCCAT
>NZ_QOWC01000471.1 GCF_003574465.1 Methylobacterium crusticola | reverse complement strand
GCGGCCGTAGGCGCCGTACTCCGCCTGCAGGGCCGGCGTCTCGGCGGCGAAGCGGCTGACCTTCTGGGGAAAGCGCGTCTCGAACATGAAGGCCAGCGTCCCCTCGAGCTTGTGGGGCTTCAGCTCGGCGGTCGAGGCCTTCTCGAACGCGTCCACGTCCGGCCCGTGCGGCAGCATGGTGTTGTGCAGCGAGGCCCCGCCGGGCTGGAAGCCGCCCCCGGTCTTGGCGTCGTAGACCCCGTAGACCAGCCCCATGAACTCGCTCATCACGTTCATGTGGTACCAGGGCGGCCGGAAGGTGTTCTCCGCCACCAGCCAGCGGTCGGAGAAGATCACGAAGTCGATGTTGGCGGTGCCGGGCGTCTCGGAGGGCGCGGTCAGCACCGTGAAGATCGACGGGTCGGCGTGGTCGAACAGGATCGGGCCGACGGGCGAGAACTTGCGCAGGTCGTACTTGTAGGGCGCGTAGTTGCCGTGCCAGGCCACCACGTCGAGGGGCGAGTGGTCGATCGCCGCGCTCCAGAGCGTGCCGCCCCACTTCACCAGCATGGTCGAGGGCGCGTCGCGGTCCTCGTAGGCCGCCACCGGGGTGAGGAAGTCGCGCGGGTTGGCCAGGCAGTTGGCGCCGATCGGCCCGCGCTCCGGCAGCGTGAGGGCGCCGCCGTAATTCTCGCACAGGTAGCCGCGGGCCGGCCCGTCCGCGAGCTCGACCCGGATCTTCACGCCGCGCGGGATGACGCAGATCTCGCCGGGCGCGACGTCGATGATGCCGAACTCGGTGCAGAAGCGCAGGTGGCCCTGCTGGGGCACCACCAGCATCTCGGCGTCGGCGTTGTAGAAGTACTCGTCCCGCATCGAGCGGGTGGCGAAGTAGAGGTGCGCCCCCATCCCGGCCTGGGCGCCGGCATCGCCCGCCGTCGTCATGGTGCGGATCCCCTCCACGAAGGAGAGCGGCTCGGCCGGGATCGGGACGGGATCCCAGCGCAGGGGCGCGATCGGCATCTCGACCTCGGGGGCGGGGGCGGTGCGCCAGAGGCCGGCCTCGGCCTTCCGGAACGCCCCCCAGTGCATCACGGTCGGGCGGATGCGGTAGAGCCAGGTGCGCTCGTTGGTGGTGCGCGGCGCCGTGAAGGGCGAGCCCGAGAGCTGCTCGGCGTAGAGGCCGTAGGGGCAGGTCTGGGGCGAGTTGCGGCCGACCGGGAGCGCGCCCGGCAGCGCCTCGGTCTCGAAGCCGTTGCCGAAGCCCGACATGTAGCC
>NZ_QOWC01000470.1 GCF_003574465.1 Methylobacterium crusticola | reverse complement strand
GCCGCGGCCCGGGCGCGGGGCGCCTGCGCGCCGGTGCGAGCCGGGCCGGGGCGGGCCCGGCCGGGCGGATGTCGACGCGCGCGCGGCGCCGCCGCCGTCCTGCGATTGCCCCTCAAGCACGCCGCGCCCTCGAGCCGTCCGATCCTCGGCGGGAAGGTAGGGCGCCGGGGCCGGCCGCGGCATCACCCGAAGGGGGGAAGGGCCCGCGGGTGCGCGCGGCCGTCAGCCGCCGTAGCTCTGCACCAGGGAGCCCGCCACGAGGGTCCAGCCGTCGACCAGCACGAAGAAGATCAGCTTGAACGGCAGGGCCACGGTGGCGGGCGGCAGCATCATCATGCCGACCGACATCAGGATCGAGGCCACCACGAGGTCGATGATCAGGAAGGGGATGAACAGCAGGAAGCCGATCTCGAAGGCGCGGCGCAGCTCCGAGATCATGAAGGCCGGGGTCAGGATCTCGAGGCCGACCGCCTCCGGGGCCGCCGGGGCGTCGGTGCGCGCGAGGTCGAGGAACAGCCGCAGGTCCTTCTCCCGCACGCTGCGCAGCATGAAGGTCTTGAAGGGCGCGCTGGCGCGCTCGAAGGCCTGGGCCTGCTGGATCTGCCCGGCCACGAGGGGCTCGATGCCGGTCCGGTAGGCCTCGCGGGCGGTCGGCGCCATCACGAAGGCGGTGAGGAAGAGCGACAGGCTCACGATCACGGCGTTGGGCGGCGCCGTCTGGGTGCCGAGGGCCGAGCGCAGGATCGACAGCACCACGACGATGCGGGTGAACGAGGTCGCCATCACGAGGACCGAGGGCGCCAGCGCCAGCACCGTGATGAGGGCGACGAGCTGGAGCGCCCGCTCGGTGACGCCGCCGCTCGGCCCGAGGTCGACGGTGAGGCTCTGGGCCTGCACGCCGGCCGCCGACAGGAGGAGGCCGAGCCCCGCGAGGGCCGCGGCGGCGCGCCGGGGGAGCTTCGAGCGATTCGGGGACGCCATGACGGCGCACCCTGGTGTGGCGGCACCGGGCCCGCAAGCGCCGGCTCGGGTCCGGAGCGCGATGGCGGCGCGGCGCGGTTCCGCTGCAACAGCGGGCGCCGCCCGCGGCTCAGCGCTTGTCGAGGGGCCGGCCGAGCAGGCGGGCGAACTCGGCCTCGATCTCCTCGACGGAGAACGGGTTCTGAACCGAGGGCGGCGTCGGGTTCGGGGCCGGCTCGGGCGGCGGCGGTGCCGGGGGAGGCGCGGGCGCCGGCTCGGGCGCCGGCGCGGGCGCGGCGGCCTCCGG
>NZ_QOWC01000469.1 GCF_003574465.1 Methylobacterium crusticola | reverse complement strand
GGCAGGATCGCGCCGGCCTGGGGCGCGGGCGCCGGGCGCGGATCCGCCGGCACCGGTGCCGCCGCGTGCGCGACGGGAGCCGCCGCCGGGGCGGGGCGCGCGGCCTTCAGGCGGTTGAGGTCCTCGTCCTGGGCCGCGACCGCCACGGCGAGCTCCCGCACGATGCCCCCGAGGAGGCCGATCTCGGCCGTCACCTCGGCGAGGCCGTCCGCGAGGCCCGGCGCCGGGCCGGCGGCGGCGCCGGCGTCCGGTGCGGCAGGGACGCCGGCATCCCGGCCGGCCGGGACGCCGGCATTCGGGGCGGCGAGGGCGGGCGCCTCCAGGGCGAGGAGCCGGCGCGACAGGAGGTCGACCTCGCCCGAGAGCTTCTCCGCCTGCGCGGCGGCGCGCCGGGCCCGGCGCAGGCCCGCCCACGCGGCGGCGCTGGCCGCCATCGCCCAGACCAGCCCCAGCCCGGCCACGACGCCGAGGGCGGGCGCCGCCAGGAAGGCCACGACGAGGCAGAGCCCGCCCCCGAGGAGGCAGGCGAGGCAGAGCGCGACGACCCCCGCGGAAGGCCCGCCGGCGCGCCGGGCTTTCGTCGGAGCCATGGCGGTTGCTCTCCTGGCGTGGACGGGCCGGGCCGTCGGCCCCGGCAGACCCCTGGTTGTCGCCGAGGCGTCGGGGTACCGCAAGCCGCCCGCGGAGGGCTGCCCACGGGTTTCCGGCGACCGTGGCCGACGGACGTCGCGGCCCTCGCCGCCCGGCCCTCGCCGCCCGGCCCTCGCCGCCCGGCCCTCGCCGCCCGGCCCTTGCCTCGCAGCCCTTGCCGCCCGACATCGCCCCTGCGGCCGGGACGCGCCGCTCGGACGAGGCGAACCTGAGATGGGCGAGCAGAGCGGCGCGGGCGACGGCAGGGCGCTCATGATGCAGGTCGAGGGCATGACCTGCCAGGGCTGCGTCGCGGCGGTGACCCGGGCGATCCAGCGCCTCGACCCGGCGGCCGAGGTCGCGGTCGACCTGGCGCACGGCCGCGTCGCGGTCACCACCGCGGCCCAGGCCCTCGACGTGGCGCAGGCCCTGGGCAAGGCCGGCTACGAGGCCCGCGCCATGACGGGCTGAAGGCCCGTCCCCTGCCGACGGCGGGCTGAAGGCCCGTCCCCTGCCGACGGCGGGCTGAAGGCCCGTCCCCTGCCGACGGCGGGCTGAAGGCCCGTCCTCCGCTCGCGGCGACGGGCGCGGGGTGCCGTTCCGCCGACGATGCGTCAACCGCCGCGGGCCGTGCTCTAGGCTGTGTGGACTCTTGGGGTTCACAAG
>NZ_QOWC01000468.1 GCF_003574465.1 Methylobacterium crusticola | reverse complement strand
GGCGGGGAGCCCGGCCCCGCCGCCTCCCTGGCCTTCACGTGCCGCGCCCCGGGCGCCGCCGCGGCGGCGCTCGCCGGCAGCGCCGACGCCGCCTGGCGGGGCGCGGTGCTCACCCTCTCGCGCCTCTCGGGCACGCTCGGCCGGAACCGCTTCACCGGCGCGGTCCTGGCCGACCTCGCGGCCAAGCCCTTCCTGCGGCTCGACCTCGGCTTCGAGACGCTGGCGCTCGCGGCCGGGCCTCCGGGCGCCTCCTGGCGGCAGGACCTGACGCTGCTGCGCCTCGTCGACGGCCGCGTCCTCCTCCGGGCCGCGGACCTGGCGGCGGGCGAGGTCCGCCTCACCGGGGCCGCCCTCGACGCGCGGATCGCCGACGGCACCCTGGAGGCGACGCTGGCGCCCGCCGGATTCTACGGCGGCCGGGTGCAGGGCCGGCTCACCACGGCGGTGCCGGCCTCCCCGGCGGAGGCGCCGCGCCACGCCCTCCGCGTCGAGATCACCCGGGCCCGGGGGCTGGCGCTGCTGTCCGCCGCGGCGGGCTTCACCCTCCTCGACGGCGCGACGAGCGCGACGCTCGACCTCCGGGGCGCCGGCCGGACTCCCGCGGAGGCGCTGCCGGCCCTGGCCGGCGAGGCCGCGCTCCAGATCGAGAACGGCCGCCTCGCCGGCATCGATATCCCGGCGGTGGTCCAGTCCCTGGCCGCGCGGGTCGGCGGAGACCCGCGCCTGGCGGCCTCCGACACGACGGCCTTCGACCGGATCTCGGCCCGCTTCCAGCTCCGGGACGGGCAGGCCGCGACGCGCGACCTCGCCCTGACCGGGCCCCTCGTCACCGCGAGCGGGAGCGGCACCGTGGACCTCGCGGAGCGGGCGGTGAGCCTCCGGATCGAGCCGAAGCTGACCCGCGCCGCCGCCCGGTCCCTGCCGCGGGTCCTCGACCTCACCGTACCGGTGCTGATCAACGGCGCCTGGGACGCGCCGCAGGTCCATGTCGACCTCGCCGGCCTGCTGGGCGACAATGACCTCGCCTCGGGCCTCGGCGCCCTCGGGACGGAACTGCTCGACGCGCTCCTGCCGGGAGCCGGGCGGCCGCCTCCCGGACCGCCGGGACCGCCCGCCCGCTCGAGCCCGCCCCGGC
>NZ_QOWC01000467.1 GCF_003574465.1 Methylobacterium crusticola | reverse complement strand
GCCACGTCGTGCACCACCTGGTCGTAGGCCCGCTGCAGGAACGTCGAGTAGATCGCGCAGAACGGCCGGAACCCCTCCGTCGCAAGCCCGGCCGCGAACGTCACCGCGTGCTGCTCGGCGATGCCCACGTCGAAGGTCCGCTCCGGGTGCGCCTTCGAGAACAGGTCCACCCCCGTCCCGGACGGCATCGCGGCCGTGATCGCCACCACCCGCGGGTCGGCGTCCGCCGCCTTGATCAGGCTCTCGCCGAACACCCGCGTGTAGGCCGGCGCGTTCGGCTTGGCCTTCGTCTGCACGCCCGAGATCACGTCGAACTTCACCACCGCGTGGCCGCGGTCGGCCGCCGCCTCCGCCGGGGCGTAGCCCTTGCCCTTCTGCGTCACCACGTGCACCAGCACCGGACCCTCGGGCGCGTCGCGCACGTTCTTGAGCACCGGCAAGAGGTGGTCGAGGTTGTGGCCGTCGATCGGCCCCACGTAGTGGAAGCCGAGCTCCTCGAACATCGTCCCGCCCCCCGCCAGCAGCCCGCGGGCGTACTCCTCGGCCCGCGCCGCGGTGTCGTAGAGCGCCTTGGGCAGCAGGCGCCCGAACTGCTTGGCGGTGTCGCGCAGCGAGCGGTAGGTGTCGCCCGAGACCAGCCGCGCCAGGTAGGACGACATCGCCCCCACCGGCGGCGCGATCGACATGTCGTTGTCGTTGAGGATCACGATCAGGCGCGAGCGCAGCGCCCCGGCGTTGTTCATCGCCTCGTAGGCCATCCCGGCCGACATCGAGCCGTCGCCGATCACCGCCACCACGTTGCGCCGCGCCGGCGTCTCGCCCCGCGCCCGCGCCGCCGCGTCCGCGAGGTCGCGCCCGACCGCCATGCCCAGCCCCGCCGAGATCGAGGTCGAGGAATGCGCCGCCCCGAAGGGATCGTAGGGGCTCTCCGCGCGCCGGGTGAAGCCCGACAGGCCGCCGCCCTGGCGCAGGGTGCGGATGCGCGCCCGCCGCCCCGTGAGGATCTTGTGCGGGTAGGCCTGGTGCCCGACGTCCCAGATCAGGCGGTCCTCGGGCGTGTTGAACACGTGGTGCAGCGCCACCGTCAGTTCCACCACCCCGAGACCCGCCCCCAGGTGGCCCCCGGTGACCGACACGGCATCGATGGTCTCGGCCCGCAACTCGTCCGCGAGCTGGCGAAGGTCACTCTCCGGAAGCGCGCGAAGATCCCGCGCGTCAACAACGCGGTCAAGGAGGGGGAG
>NZ_QOWC01000466.1 GCF_003574465.1 Methylobacterium crusticola | reverse complement strand
GCTCCATGGGCCACCTGATCGAGACCGTGCAGGACCTGGAGGCACGGGGCATCGGGCTGCGCTCACTCACCGAGCAGATCGACACCACGACACCCAACGGTCGGCTGATCTTCCACATCTTCGGCGCGTTGGGGCAATTCGAGCGCGACCTCATCCGGGAGCGCACGCGTGCTGGCCTCAGTGCCGCAGCGGCTCGGGGCCGGAAGGGTGGCCGCAAGCCCGTCGTGACGCCCGAGGTCCTGCGCAAGGCACAGGTGCTGATGGGACAGGGACTGAACGTGCGCGAGGCGGCGCTGAGGATGAAGGTGGGGAAGACGGCCCTGTACGAGGCACTCTCGGCAGCTGCCTCGCCCGCGACCCCTGCTGCGTGAAATTTTTGTGGAAGTCGAAGTCCCGAGCAGGACATAGGGAACGCTGGAACGCGCTTGAGTTGCCTCCCTCTGGGAGAAGCGACGGCCTGGACCCGCAGAGGATCTAGATATTTGGCCTGCTAGCCCGGCGAGCCAACATCGCATCAGTTCCTTGTTGAACCACCGTCGGTTCGCACCAACGATCGTAACCGCCTGTTCCAGGGGCGTGTAGCCAGTGCAGAAAGGACCCAATCCGCGCGAGATGCTCGTTCGCTCTCGTCCGATAAGGCAGATTACCTAATATGCTGGGCGCGGCGCCACCCTTTTGGCAGGGCGCTCGTTCGATGCTTCGGAGTGGCCGGATCCGCTAGGGGTGTACCGCCCGCGGATTGTGAGACACCGGTTTGAACCCTAAGCGGCGAGAGCCGCAGGTGGAAGCTGCGCGGCCCGAAAAGCGGCCGGTGGGCGGAAGCCGTGCCGCTCGATCAGCCACGTCGTATTGTAGATCTCCCGGAACGCCAGCAGCGCGCGGCGCAGATCCTTGACGGTGTCGAAGCGCTCCACCCAGAGCAGGTTCTCTTTGAGCGTGCGGATGAAGCGCTCGGCGCAGCCGTTCCCCTCTGGCGCACGCACGAAGGCGGGCGAACTCGCGATGCCTAGGAACACCAATTCCGACTGGAAATCATCCGACAGGTACTGGCTGCCGTTGTCGTGCCGAACACTCAAGCCGCTGGCGACCCGCGCCTCGAAGCCACCGAAGCGCTGCCGCACGCCCTGGCGGATCGGCTCCAGCGCCTCGAAGCGCGTGGCGCGTCGCGCCGCATGCAGGCCCACGCACTCAGCCGAGCAGTGGTCGACGACCATCTCGATGAAGGACCGTCCGCGTCTTCTCTGACCCACCGGGGCCTACACCCCTCCTCCATGCAGCAGGGCTCCCCGTGGCCCGTCCAGGGCCTCGATGAAGTTCCGCAGCTCCGT
>NZ_QOWC01000465.1 GCF_003574465.1 Methylobacterium crusticola | reverse complement strand
CCTGGGGATCAGCCGGCGCCAGGCCCAGCGCCTCGTCACCGCTTATCGCGCTGAGGGCGCGGCGGGTCTGGGGCACAAGGGGCGCGGGCGGCGCTCGAACCGGGCCCTGAGCGACGGTCTGCGCGAGCTGGCGCTGAGCTACGTGCGCGAGCACTACGCGGATTTTGGTCCGTCGCTGGCGGCCGAGA
This sequence comes from Methylobacterium crusticola, assembly GCF_003574465.1. Lineage (GTDB taxonomy): Bacteria > Pseudomonadota > Alphaproteobacteria > Rhizobiales > Beijerinckiaceae > Methylobacterium > Methylobacterium crusticola. The sequence goes on along the minus strand of NZ_QOWC01000465.1, from coordinate 1,151 downwards.
TGCTGCGGGAGCGCCACCAGCTGAGGGTGTCGCGCGAGACGCTGCGGGGCTGGATGAGTGCGGCAGGCCTGTGGCACTCGCGCCGGCAGCGGCGGGCGGTGCATCAGCCGCGGCTGCGGCGCGAGTGCCTGGGCGACCTCGTGCAGATCGACGGCAGCGCGCATCGCTGGTTCGAGGACCGGGCTCCGCCCTGCACCCTGCTGGTGTTCATCGACGACGCGACCGGCCGGCTGATGCAGCTGCGCTTCGTCGCGTCCGAGAGCGCCTTCAGCTACTTCGAGGCGCTGGAGGGCTACCTCATCGCCCACGGCCGGCCGGTGGCGTTCTACTCGGACAAGCACGCGGTGTTCCGGGTCGCCAAGGCGCAGGCGCGCGCCGGCCAGGGCATGACGCAGTTCGGCCGGGCGCTGGCTGAACTCGGGATCGAGATCCTGTGCGCCAACTCGAGCCAGGCCAAGGGCCGGGTCGAGCGGGTGAACCGGACCCTGCAGGACCGGCTGGTCAAGGAGCTGCGGCTGGCCGGGATCTCGGACCGGGACGCCGGCAATCAGTTCCTGCCGGGGTTCATGGCGCGCTTCAACGCGCGGTTCGCGACGCGGGCGGCCCGACCGGACGACCTGCACCGGGTGCTGAACCTGTCGCGGGAGCGCCTGGCCGACGTGCTGGCCTGGCGCGAGCAGCGCCACGTCGGGCGGGACCTGGGCCTGTCCTACGCGCGCAAGCGGATCATCCTGGACGACACCGACCTGACGCGCGGGCTGGTGGACCGGTACGTCGACACCTACGCGTTCGCCGACGGGCGTCTGGAGGTGCGCTGGCAAGGCGTGTCGCTGCCCTACCGGGCCTTCGACAAGGACCAGCGCGTGACCCACGCGGCGATCGTGGAGAACAAGCGGCTGTCGGAGGTGCTGGCCTACGTCAAGGAGCGGCAGGACGCGCTGCGCCCGCCGCGGGTGAAGACCAACAGCGAGAAGACCGGGTACGTGAGGCGGGGCGGGGCGGCGGTGTCGCGGCCCGCCCGCGGCGGAGCTGCTGCGTTGGGGGGCTCCGCAGCCCCGCCGCGGGCTGCGTCGGCGCAAGCGTCGCCAGGAGCCGTGTGACAGTTCTACTTTGCAGCGCCCCGTGACACTTCAATCCGGTTGCAACAGCCG
>NZ_QOWC01000464.1 GCF_003574465.1 Methylobacterium crusticola | reverse complement strand
GCCTCCGCGGCCGGCGCGGGCCGGTTCGCCGGCGCCAGCGCCAGCCGCGGCGCGGGGGCGGGCGGGGCCGCCCGCGTCGTCATGGCGGAGCCGCCCGCGTGGTAGACCGGGATCACGATCTGGCGGCCGGGGGCGATCTGCCCGGGTCCCGACAGGCCGTTCGCCGACAGGATCGCCGCCGAGGGCACGCCGAAGCGGGTGGACATCTGGCTCAGGGTATCGCCGGGCCCGACCGTGATGGTGGTGCCGCCCTGCGCGGTCCAGCCGGCCGTGCTGCCGGTGACCGGCGCCGTGGAGGCGACGCGCGGGCTCATCGCGGCGGCGGGCCGGCTCGACAGCGGCACCGGGGCCGAGGCCGCACCGGGGGCCGCGAGCGACCGGGACTGGATCGGCGCCGAGCGCACCGGGGCCGCCACGCCCTCGCCCTCGGGCAGGCTCCCGGTCGCCCCGGGATCGCTGCTCGCACTGGAGGAGAAGGGGTTCGTGAACGGGTCGCTCAACCGCATCGTGTCGGTGCTGCAGGCCGCCGACGCGCCCCCGATCAGCCCGATGAGAGCGACGCGCGACAGTGTCCGCACGCTCTTGCCAGCCCCGCGATCCCGCATCGACGCACCCACACATGCACACAACCTGATGCGATGAATTCAAATCGGATTCAGGTTAAGCTTCCGTTTCGGAGCGAGGCCTCGGCGTGCATCACGGGGCTCCGGCGGGGCGGCGGGGCCTACAGCACGCGCGCCCGGCCGGGCGTCAGCGGCCCGATCCGCAGGACCGCGTCCGGTCCCTGCCAGCGCAGCCCGTCCGCTTCCCGCGCCGCGACGACGAGGCGCGGCCCGCCCGGCCCGGCGAGGGCCCCGACGAGGCGGCCGCCCGGCGCGAGGCGCTCGAGCAGCCCCGGGGCGAACGCGGCGAGCGCCCCGTTGACCAGGATGCGCGCGAACGTCCCCGCCTCCGGGGCCGGGTCGCAGCCGTCCGCGAGCCGCACCGCGACGGCCCCGAACCCGAGGGCGGCGAGCCGCCCCCGCGCCGCCGCCGCCAGGGCGGCGTAGCGCTCGAGGCTCACCACCTCGCTGCTTCCCAGGCGCAGCAGCAGCGCGCTGACGTAGCCCGAGCCGGTGCCGACCTCCAGCACCCGGGCGCCCCGCGGGTCGAGGGCGTGCAGCATCGTGGCGATGGTGCTCGGCGCCGTCATGGCCTGGCCGCAGGGCAGCGGCAGCGCGATGTCGCGCCGGGCGAGCGCGCGCAGCGGCTCCGGCGCGAAGGCCTCGCGGGGCACGCGCTCCATCGCCCCGAGCACCGCCGGGTCCCGCACGCCCCGCGCCCGCAGCCCGAGCACGAAGGCCGCGGCCGCGACGGCGCCGGGCCCGCCGGCGGG
>NZ_QOWC01000463.1 GCF_003574465.1 Methylobacterium crusticola | reverse complement strand
GCATACCACGACATGCTGACGGCAATTCGGAATAACGTAGCGACACTTAAAGCGCAGGGTAGATCACTTGATGACACTATCGCTGCGAAACCCACAGCTGCTTACGATGCGAAGTGGGGCCAGTTCGTGATTGGCCCTGCCTTGTTTACGCGCCTCGTCTACGAAGGTGTTTGAGCGGATCTAGCGAGAGGGCGCGCCGGCCCAAGTTGATGCGGGCGCTCGGCGTGCCGCGAATGCGCTGGACGGTGAAGCCGAGGTTCATCGGACGACTCCGATCCGATCGACGCGCCAGAGCTCGATCGCGAACCCGCGGGCGATCTCCCCTGCCCAAGCTTGGTGCAATACTCGAGCTAATGTCCTCCCTAATGAAAGCGACTGGCCGGATCTGCCGATGGCGCGTCGCGGGCAAGCAACATGCCCGCCACCGATAAAGCGTGCCTCAGCACCGGAAGCATCTCTTTGGCACCGTCCTGCTCAATGAGCCCGTGCGCCATCAGCAGATGATCGGCCACCAGTTCAAGTGGTGAACCGGGCGGCGTTGCGGGATGCGACGGCGGTGGGACGAAGTGTGCCAGTGTACCATAAGCGGTCAGCGGCTCTGAGCCACTCGGGCTGATCTCCGTCAGCGAACCGAGATAGCCCAGGAAGGCACGGTCGGGCGGTCCGAAGGAGGGAACCGCCCCGATCACGACCCAGGTGTAGCTCCCGTCAACGCGCCGCAGGCGGAGACGGAGGCTGTATTCGCTCTGCTGGTCACGGGCGCGGCGCAGGAAACTGACGGCGGACTCGTAGTCGTCCGGGTGCACGCAGCGAAACCATCCATGTTCGACGGCCTCGGCTGCTGATTGCCCGGTGAAGGCGCACCACTCTGGGCTGACATAGCTTACGCCCCCGCTCGCATTCGAGACGAAGATCATTCGTAGCGCCCCCCTTTCGAGTCGTGCAGGATAACGAACTCCACGCACTGATGAGATAGCGTCAACGCGACACGACGGCGATGAAAGATTTCTTGGCCTTGCGTAAGACGGGGGAAGTCAGAGGCCTTGGAACCGCCAATCTCTCCCAACCACGCAACATTTTGCGCAATCAACAGGCAATGGCTCAGCTTTAGAGATCCGCTCCACGAACGGTTGTCAACGATCGCCAAGGGGGATTAACCATGCTGAACATCATCCGGATCATCACTGCCGCCGCCATCCTGACCGGCTGGTGCCACCTGGTCCCGGCCCAGGCGGCTCCTGGCGCGTCGCAGGAGAATAGCGTCATCGAGACGACATGCCCGCTGCGGGCGTGGCCGTACATCGGCTGAGTGGCCTGTCCGGGAGGCTGCGACCGTGATCCTCACCTCGACCATCCTCGCAGGCGCCGCCCTCCTGC
>NZ_QOWC01000462.1 GCF_003574465.1 Methylobacterium crusticola | reverse complement strand
CCGTTCGCCACCGCGCGGCCGCGCAGGCCGGGCCGCCCGCCGCGGCGGCGCCCGGCACCCGCGAGGCGGCCTGTCGCGCCCGCCGGAGCGACGCCGCGCCGGCGTGGAGGGCCCGGCGTAGGGAGCGGATCCCGGCAAGAGACCTGATTCAGGAATGGGCGGCGGGTCTCCCGCCCGCCCGGCCGCCCGCCTGCACATCGATCAGTCTTCGGATCAGTCCCGCAACATGGATGCGCATCTTCTCGTCCTGGGAAAGCTCAGTGCGGGCAAGATGTCCGGCCACATGATCGGCGAGGACAGGCATCGAGCGGGACCTTTCGGGTGGATTAGCATGGGTTACGCCGAGATTGGCTTGTCATCATTGTGCAGCAAAGTGAAGTTCGGGAAGCTATATTACGCGCGGCAGCGACGTTCCATCGTTAACGTGTTAATAGTCCCGGACGGCGACGACGCGGCGGGCTCGACGGGCGGGGTCCGCCTGCTACGTACGTAGTCCGGCGCGGGCGGTTGTGTCGGGACGACAGGAGGGCGTCGCAGTGCCTCGTTTCCACTTCGATCTCTTCGACGGGCACACCATCATCCGCGACGAGGACGGCGTCGACGCCCCCGATCTGGGTGAGGCGCTCGAACAAGCCAGGCGCGTGATCGCGGAGATGCGCGCGGGCGACGAGCTGGTCGGCCTCGACGGCGACTGGCAGCTCGTCGTGCGCTCGGGGGCCGGGACCGTGCTCGCGACCCTCCCCGTCGCGTAGCCTCCCGGCGGGCGCCGGGGCGGTCGGGATCCCGGCCCGGGGGCCCGGCGCGTCCCGTGCCGACCCGCCCGGGCCCGGGACGCCGAGGCGTGGCCGCGCCGTCAGTGCCTGGCCGGCACGCTCTCGGCCGTCCGCCGGTCCGCTTCGGCCGCCATGGCCTCGGCCAGGGCCCGGAGTTCATGCGAGACGTGACGCAGGCCCCGCAGGCTGAGCCAGTTGGCGACCGCGACCGTGAAGGCCGCGTCGATCGCCTCCGCGGGGGTCGCCCCGGCTTCGACGAGCCTGTTGATCGCCCGCTGCGCCGCCGCGTGGTGGGGACAGTCCCGTCGATCCCGGGCGCTCATCGGCTGCCCGGGGGAACGCGCGGCGGCGCGACGGCAAGCCGCCGCATGTCCGCGTCGCGTGTCGGTGATTCCGTCGCTTTCGACAATTCTGACATACGGCTCGCTTCAGGGTCTGCGGTAGGTCCGGGCGACGACTTCGGTCCGGTTCGTAACGCCGAGCTTCTTGATCAG
>NZ_QOWC01000461.1 GCF_003574465.1 Methylobacterium crusticola | reverse complement strand
GCGCGGCGGGGCGCCGGGACCGCCCGCGCGGGCGGGCGGCGGCCGGGCCCCGCTCACGCGACGCGCTCGTTCAGGCTCTCGATCTTGGCGCCCCAGTCGCCGAGCACGAGGACGCTCACGGAGGCGGGGCTGATCTCGAATCGCTGCATCGCGTCGGCCGGCAGGCCGAGGGCGTGGGCGACGATGAGCTTGATCACCTCGCTGTGGCTGACGAGGGCGAGGCGCGCCGCGCCGTGGCTCCGGCGCAGCGCCTCGAGGCCGAGCAGCGCCCGGACCTGCGCCTCCAGCACCGTCTCGCCCCCCGGGGGACGGGTGACGTGGCGGGCCGAGTTCCAGTAGCCCCAGGCCGGATCCCCGTGCAGCGCCGCGAACGGGCGCCCGGCCCAGGCGCCGAAGTCGAGCTCGTCGATGGCGGCGAGCGTGCGCGGCTCGAGGCCGGCCCGGGCGGCGATCGGCGCGGCGGTCTCCTGCGCCCGCTCGAGCGGGCCGGCATAGACCGCGTCGAGCCGCTCGCCGGCGAGCCGGCCCGCCAGCGCCTCCGCCTGCGCCCTCCCCTCCGCGCCGAGCACCACGCCCGGCATGCGCCCGCACAGGATCCGGTCGAGCCGGTCGTGCGCGGCGTGCCGCACCAGGAAGAAGGTCGTCGCCATGTCGGATCCGCACTCGCCTCGCGTGGGTGCCGCGCCCGCAAGCCAGATAGGCGCGGGCGCGGCGGCCGCCATGGTGCGCCCGCCGGGGCGGGGCGCCCTGCCGGGGCGGGAACCCGGGGCGCCCCGCCGCGGGAATCCCCGCCACCCCTGCCCCGGCGCCGCGCGATCCCCTATCCGGGCCCCCGCCCTATCTGGCTGGCGAGGCCCGACCCTGGCCGCCGAGACCGGGGCGGCCGCGCCAGACCGACGCCGGAGGAACACCGCATGCGCCCAGCCCCCGTCCTCACGCTCCTCGGCCTCGCCCTCGCCGGGGCCCTCCCCGGCGCTCCGGCGGCCGCGCAGGGCATCCGCAACGCCCCGCCGCCCCGGGCGCTCGAGACCGCAGCCTACATCTTCGCCGCCGCCAACGTCTGCGGCTACCAGATCGGGGTCGCGCCGTTCGAGGCGCTGCTCGGGCGCTACCAGGTGAGCATCGAGGACGTGCGCCCGCCCCGCGGGCCCTTCGGCGCCAAGGTCCAGACGATCTTCACCCTGATGTCGAACCAGATGATGCAGAACCGGGACGCCGCCTGCCTGGCGGTGGCGGGCGAGTACGGCCCCGAGGGCAGCGTCGTGAAGGGCATCCTCCTGCCCGGCGCCGGGCCGGACGGGACGCCCCCCAGGGCGGCGCCGTAGGCGGGGCCCTCGGCCCCGCCCGGGGGCCGGGCTCACGCGGCCCCGCCCCCGGGCGGGCCGGCGAGGAGCCGGGCCAGCGGCGCCGACAGGCCGGCGCTCTCGGTCGGC
>NZ_QOWC01000460.1 GCF_003574465.1 Methylobacterium crusticola | reverse complement strand
GGTTTGCGGATCGAGATTGGGGTTGAGATCAGGGCGATCCAGCCTGCGTCATGCTCAGCGCCTGGCGTTGGCCAGCTTGCGGAGGTTGTGGGCGGTGCAGATCATCGCCCATTCGCCGCGGACCTGATCGAGCCCGCGGAGCAGGAACTGTCGGAAGCTCCGGGCCTGCTTGATCTGCCCGAACACCGGCTCGACGACCTGCTTCCGGAGGCGGTAGCGGCTGCGGCGGCCGGCCCGCTTCAGGCGCACAGCCATCGCGCTCATCAACGGCATCTTCGTCAGCCTCCGGCGGCCGGCCGCGTCCGCCTCGCCATGACGTGCTCGACCCGGAGCAAGGTAGCCCGTGATGCCCCGCACCTGCAGCGCGGCCAAGTTCGCCTCGTTGGCAAATCCAGCATCGCCGGAGAGCTCTCGCGGCTTGCGCCCGAGATGAGCGCGGACGTCGTCGATGAGCGGCACGAGGGCGCGGGCGTCGGCGGCGTTCGTCACGAGGCGGTGCGCCACGATGATCTGATGCGCGGCATCGACGGCGATCTGGCCGTTGTAGCCCTGCACGAACCCGTCTCGGGTCGGCAGGATCCGGCTGTCCGGGTCGGTGAAGTTGCGCTGCGCCCGGTCCGGCGGACCGCCGTCCTCACCGCGCAGGGGCCGACCCTGCCAGCGCATGCCCGAGGATGCACCCGGACCGCTCTCGTCCTCGGGGTCGGGCGGATCGATCGCTTCCGCTTCCAGCGCGGCCTTGGCGGCGCGGATCGTCTCCAGCCGTCGCGGCTTGTCGGCCATCCAGTCCGGCGTCTCGTCGCCCCGTCGGTTCGCGCCCTGCGCCGCATCCTCGGCCGTGTCCGCCTCGCGCGCTTGCTCCAACCAGGCGTCGACTTCGGCGGCCAGGACCGGCTCGGCGGTCTTCATGCGTCCGTAGCTCATCGCCTTGTGGCGGGGGGCGTTGGCCTTCACCTTGGTCCCGTCCACCGCCACGTGGGCGAACTGGACCAGACCAGCCGCGCGGCACAGGCGCAGCACCTGCACGAATAGGTCCGACAGGGCCACGAGGTGGCGCTTGCGGAAGTCGGCGATGGTGCGGAAGTCCGGCCGGTTCAGGCCGGTCACCGCCATGACGTCGACCTGTTCCTCGCAGGCCCGGGCGAGCTGACGCGACGAGTACAGGCCGCGGCTGTAGCCGTAGAGCAGCAGCGCCACCATCATCCCCGGATGGTAGGGCGGGTAGCCTCGCTCCTCGCTGTAGGTGTCGAGGATGGCCGAGAGGTCGAGCGCTTCCCGCACCGTGTCGCGAACGAAGTGCGCCATGTGCCCGGGCGGCACGAACTCGTGCAGCGAGGGCGGCAGCAACCAACCCTGATCCACATCCCAGGAGCGAAACACCTTGGCCATGAGCCGAGTGAATCACCCTCCGGCCTCGCCGTCGAGAGCATTACTCGGACGGGCTCCTAG
>NZ_QOWC01000459.1 GCF_003574465.1 Methylobacterium crusticola | reverse complement strand
CGTCGACGAACACGCCGAACTGCGCGTCGCCATTGTAGGCATCCTCAGATACCCGCAGAGTCAGAGTGTTTGTCTGTCCAGACACGGATGCACTTCCCCTCGGATGCTGATGATCGACTATGACAAATTGTCTGAGACTGCTCTCACCGAGACAATCTAAGAGACGACATGTTAAATCTTGTTTTGCAAACGAAATTACGAGATCATAACTGAGATAGGTGACAGTATTATTGAATTTTATATGCTATATTATCGAATTAGAAATGACGATCATATCCAAACTGATCAGAATTACATTTGCAAGCGAGGCGCCGGTGCCAGAATGTGCATAAAGGTGATGATTGTCGTTGTTATGATGAGATGAGAAGCAAGGGAGTGACCTGCCCGGCTGATTTTGAGCCGATCTGATCGAGAGGATCGGCCTGGACCGGAAGAACAGGGCTTGAAGCAAGATCGAACGATGAGTGCCGAGCACCTGGCGCCGAAGCCGCGCAGAAATGAGGTGCAGACGGGCGCAGGGCCGGATCTTGTCGCACTCATGCCGGGAAGCGGAGCTCTTCGCGCAGAGCTGCTCCCGATGGCGCAAAGCGATGGCCTGAAGGCCGATCACGCCAGGAGAATCGAACAATCGTGAGCGCGAGACTACTCGGTTGCAGCGGCTCTCAGCCGATCTGACTCTGGAAGAGCCGTCGATCGCCGACGTCGCGGCGGAAAACCCGGCGCCCCCGAGCGACTCCGGCCGGCGGTCGACGGCACCCGGGAGAACGACGGTCCCTCGGCACGCCAGGCCTGCCAGGTCGTCGGCCGGCGCCGCGGCACGCGACGCGCCGTGCCGCCTTTGCCGGCCGACGCGGTTGCACCGACCCGGGCCGTCATCGCTCCGGCGTCCGGGGCACGGGCGCTATGGCCGCCGCGTGACCTCGCTGCTGCGGCCCGTCGGCTGGGGATTGCGCCGCGTCGGCGGGACCAAGCGTGGCCGCGGGAGCCCAGCGCTCAGAACGCGAAGCGCAGGGCGCCGCCGTCGACCGGGATCGTGGTGCCGGTGACGTAGCCGGCCGGCCCCGAGGCGAGAAACGCGATCAGCGCCGCCGCCTCCCCGGGCTCGCCGAAGCGGCCGGCCGGGATGTTGCGGTCGATGAAGGCCTGCCGCGAATCCTCCGTCGGGTGAAGCCGCTCCAGGATCTGCACCGTGTTGATGCGGCCCGGCGCCACGCAGTTCACCGTCACCCCCCGGGCCGCGTACGTCGCGGCCGCGGCCTTCGACCAGCTCTCCAGGGCGGCCTTGGCCGGGCCGGCCGCGTTGAAGGCCTTGGCCAGGATCGCGCCGGTCACGTTGACGATCCGGCCCCAGCCCCGCGCCGCCATCGGCGGCGCCAGGATCTCGCCGATCTCGCGCGCCGACACGAAGTTGAGGCGGAACGCCTCCTCCCACGCCGCGGGATCGTCCGGCGCCGT
>NZ_QOWC01000458.1 GCF_003574465.1 Methylobacterium crusticola | reverse complement strand
CCGTGACACTTCAATCCGGTTGCAACAGCCGTCCCGGCGCCCCGCCGGGACGCTACGGCTGCCCCCCCCCCCGCGCGATCTCAACCGCCCCCTCCCGGCCTCCCGCGGAAAGACGCGGCCGGCGGCCTCACGGCGCTCACCGCGCCCGCCCGGACCCGCGCCCCTCGGTGAGCTCCGCGAGCCGGTCGACCACCGCCGCCAGGCCGGCCTCGTCCGAGCCGCCGTCCCGGCACCCGGCCTCGTGGGCGGCGAGCTGGAGGTCGGCGCTGGTGCCCTCGCGCAGGATCCGGCGGGCGCCGTCGAGCTCGGCCGCGCAGCCGAGCGCCGCGGCGTCCTCGGCGAGAAGGCCGAGGGTTCCGTCGAGGGCTTCCCCGAACGGCACGGCCCGCGCCGAGGCCTCGTCGATCAGGGCGGCGCGGACACCGTCGCGCTGGGCCCGCCACAGGTTCTCCCGGATCAGCGCGCGCCCGACGCCCGAGAGCCCGGCATTCAGGCCGGGCCGGCGCTCGGCGAGGCGCACGAGGCAGCGGTAGAGCGCCGCGATGGCGACGGCGTCGTCGACGCGCGTGCAGCTGTCGGCGATGCGCAGCTCCAGCGTCGGGAAGCGCACCGAGGGCCGCAGGTGCCACCACAGGAAGCTCGCATCCCGGATCGCCCCGGCCTGCGTCATCACCTGCACGTAGCGGGCGAAGTCGTCCGCCGTGGCGAACAGGTCCGGGAGCCCCGTCCGGGGCATCTCGCCGAAGACGCTGAGCCGGTAGCCGGACAGCCCCGTCGCCCGGCCCTGCCAGAACGGCGAGGAGACCGAGAGCGCGAGCAGCAGCGGCAGGAACGGCAGGAGCCGGTTCATCAGGTCGACCCGGTCGTCCGGCCGGGCCACCTCGACGTGGACGTGCATGCCCCCGACGAGGGTGCGCCGGCCGACCATGCGGACCTCGTCGAGGATGCCGCGGTAGCGCGCGCCGTCGGTCGGGCGCTGGTCGTCCCAGGCGGCGCTCGGATGCGTGCCGGCGCCGAAGACCAGGATGCCGTGGGCCCGCCCGATCTCGGCGAGCCCCCGGCGCAGGCCGTCGAGGGCGGCGCGGGCCTCCCCGAAGGCGGTCGAGGGCGGCGTCGCGATCTCGATCTGGCTCTGGAGCAGCTCGCGCTCCGCCGCCGGCAGCAGCGCCCGGGCGGCGGCGTGGAAGCCCGCGAGGCCCCGGCGCGGCGTGCCGCGCGTCGCGGCATCCGCCAGAAAGAACTCTTCCTCGATGCCGAAGCGGTAGGCGGTTGCGGTCATGATCACTCCCCGTGTCGGGAATTATAG
>NZ_KZ984693.1 GCF_003574465.1 Methylobacterium crusticola | reverse complement strand
GTCGCCGATCAGCACGATCCGGCCGCCGCGGGCCGCCACCTCCTGCATGTTCGAGACGGTCTTCTCGAAGGTCGCGTCGTGCGGGGCGATCACGATCACCGGCACGGCGTCGTCGATGAGCGCGATCGGCCCGTGCTTCAGCTCGCCCGCGGCGTAGCCCTCGGCGTGGATGTAGGAGATCTCCTTCAGCTTCAGCGCGCCCTCGAGCGCCATCGGGTAGGCGGTGCCGCGGCCGAGGTAGAGCACGTCCCGGGCCCGGGCGATCTCGCGGGCCAGGACCTCGATCTCGTCCTCGCGCTTCAGCGCCTCGGCCATCAGGCCCGGCACCGTGATGAGCGCGTCGACGAGGCGCCGCTCCTCCGCCTCCCCGAGGGTGCCCCGCGCCCGGCCCGCCGCGATGGCAAGGCAGAGCAGCACCGTGAGCTGGCACGAGAACGCCTTGGTGGAGGCCACCCCGATCTCGGGCCCCGCGAGGGTCGGCACCACCGCGGAGGCCTCGCGGGCGATGGTCGAGGTCGGCACGTTGACCACCGCCAGGGTGTGCTGCCCTTGCGCCTTGGCGTAGCGCAGGGAGGCCAGGGTGTCGGCGGTCTCGCCGGACTGGGAGATCACCAGCGTCAGCCCGCCCTTCTCCAGCGGCGGCTCGCGGTAGCGGGTCTCGGAGGCGACGTCGATCTCGACCGGCAGGCGGGCCAGGCGCTCGAACCAGTACTTGGCGACGAGGCCGGCGTAGAAGGCGGTGCCGCAGGCGGTGATCGAGAGCCGGCTCAGGGCCGCGAAGTCGAAGGGCAGCGCCTCCGGCAGAGCGACGCGGCCGGCGGCGAGATCGACGTAGTGGGCGAAGGTGCGGCCGACCACCTCGGGCTGCTCGTAGATCTCCTTCGCCATGAAGTGGCGGTGGTTGCCCTTGTCGACCAGGAAGGCCTGGGTGGCGATTTTCTGGCGGGGCCGGGCGACGACGGTGCCGGCCTGGTCGCGGATCTCGGCGCCGTNGATCTCGGCCCCGTCCCGGGTCAGGATGGTCCAGTCGCCCTCCTCGAGGTAGCTGATCTCGTCCGTGAAGGGGGCGAGGGCGAGGGCGTCGGAGCCGAGATAGGTCTCGCCGTCGCCGAAGCCCAGGGCCAGCGGGGCGCCGTGGCGGGCGCCGATCAGGAAGTCCTCCTCGCCGGCGAACAGGAAGGCGAGCGCGAAGGCGCCGCGCAGGCGCGGCAGCGCCGCCTCGACGGCCGCGACGGGCCCGAGGCCGCCCTTCATCAGGTGGCTGACGAGCTGGGCCACCACCTCGGTGTCGGTCTCGGTCTCGAAGGCGCAGCCGGCGGCCTGGAGCTCGGCCTTCAGCTCGCGGAAATTCTCGATGATGCCGTTGTGGACCACCGCGAGGCGCTCGGTGGCGTGCGGGTGGGCGTTGGTCTCGTTGGGGCGGCCATGCGTCGCCCAGCGGGTGTGGCCGATGCCGATGGCGCCGGAGAGGGGGTTCTGGAGCAGCTTGAGCTGGAGGTTCGAGAGCTTGCCCTCCGCCCGTCGCCGCTCCAGGCGGCCGGCTTCCAGGGTGGCGATGCC
>NZ_QOWC01000455.1 GCF_003574465.1 Methylobacterium crusticola | reverse complement strand
ACGACGCGCAGCTTCAGCATCAGGGCGATCTGGTAGGCGGTGGCCCAGAGCACGTCGTCGAGGGTGCCGCAGCCCGCGAGCTTGCGCGAGAAGCCGTAGAGCGCCTCCGTCGCCCGGGCCTGCGCCCGCGAGATCACCGCGTCGACCCGCACCCGCGCCCCCAGGTTGGACACCAGCACCGCCACCAGGGTGAAGAAGAACAGCGCCACCACGTTCGTGGGGTCGGCGATGGTGAAGGTGTAGAGCGGCGGCAGGAAGAAGAAGTTGTAGGAGAGCGAGGACGCCACCACCGCCAGCAGCGAGGGGTAGAGCCCGAAGCGCACCGCCACCGCGACCACGGCGGTGAGGAAGATGAGGTCGGCGCTCTCGTGCCCGAGCCAGGGCTGCACCAGCAGACCGAGGCCGAGCGCACACGCGACGGCCACCAGGGAGACGAAGTAGCCGAGGCTCTCCGGGCGGGAAGGCGGAGCCGTGCGCACCGTCTTGCGCGGCACCGGCTCGCCCTCCACCCCCTCGCCCGCCACGACGTGCACGCTGATCGGGCCGGAGCGGCGCACGAGGTCGTGCACGACCGAGCCGTGCAGCACCTCGAACCAGCGCGAGCGGGCCGACTTGCCGATCACCACGTGGGTGACGTTGCGCTCCTGCGCGAAGCCGACGATGTCCTCGGCGATGCGCCCCTGGCTCGGGATGGTCACGGTCTCGGCGCCCAGGCGCTCGGCGAGGCGCAGGGTGTCGGCGACGCGGTCGCGCTCCACCTCGCCGAGCTGGGCGCTGCGCCGTCCCGCGATCGTGAGCGCCGTCCAGGGCGCCCGCAGGCGGTCGGCGAGGCGCTTGGCGTAGCGCACGAGGCCGCCCGCCCGCGGGTCCTCGCTCACGCAGACCAGCACCCGCTCGCCCGCCGCCCAGGGCCCCGGGATGGCGTGGGCCCGCATGTGGGTGAGGAGCTGGTCGTCGACCCGCTGGGCGGTGCGCCGCAGGGCCAGCTCGCGCAGGGCCGTGAGGTTGCCGGGCGAGAAGTAGTGCGCGAGCGCCCGCTCGGCCTGGCGGGGCACGTAGACCTTGCCCTCCCGCAGCCGCCGCACGAGGTCCTCGGGCGAGAGGTCGATCACCTCGATGTCGTCGGCCCGGTCGAGGACCCCGTCCGGCACGGTCTCGCGCACCCGGATGCGGGTGATCTGGGCCACCACGTCGTTGAGGCTCTCGACGTGCTGGATGTTGAGGGTGGTGTGGACGTCGATCCCGGCCTGGAGCAGCTCCTCGACGTCGAGGTAGCGCTTGGGGTGGCGGCTGCCGGGGGCGTTGGTGTGGGCGAGCTCGTCCACCAGCGCCAGCCGGGGCCGGCGGGCGAGGAGCGCGTCGAGGTCCATCTCCTCGAGGCGGCCGCCCTTGTAGGCGACGGCGCGGCGGGGGACGACCTCGAGGCCCGCGAGCAGCGCCTCCGTCTCGGCCCGCCCGTGGGTCTCGACCACGCCCACCACCACGTCGACGCCCTCACGGTGCCGGGCATGGGCCGCGGTCAGCATCGCGTAGGTCTTGCCGACGCCCGGAGCCGCCCCGAGGAAGATCTTCAG
>NZ_QOWC01000454.1 GCF_003574465.1 Methylobacterium crusticola | reverse complement strand
GGGCCGCGCCGTGCGAGGATCGTCGCATGAGTCTCGAGCGGACGCTGGCCCAGGCGATGGCGGCGGCGCAGGGCGGCGACGCCGCGGCGTATCGCGGCCTCCTGCGCGGCTGCCAGCCGGTGATCGCCGCGCAGGCCCGCGCGCAGGGGCTGACCGGCGAGGCGGTGGACGACGTGATCCAGGAGACGCTGATCACCCTTCATGCCGCGCGCAGGACCTACGACCCGGCCCGTCCGTTCCTGCCCTGGCTGCGGGCCATCGCGCGCCGCCGCGCCGTCGACGCCCTGCGCCGCCAGGGGCGGCGCCCGCGGGAGGTCCACGACCCGCTGGCCTACGAGGCCTTCCCGGACCTGGCGCCCGCGCCCGGCGACGCGCTCGCGGCGCGCGAGCGGGCGGCCGGCCTCAAGGCCGCGGTCGCCGCCCTGCCGGCCGGCCAGCGCGAGGCGGTGGAGCACCTCGCCTACCAGGAGCGCTCCCTGGAGGAGGCCGCGGCCCTCACGGGGCGCAGCAAGGGCGCGCTCAAGGTCAACTTCCACCGCGCCCTCAAGGGCCTGCGCGCGCGCTTCGGCGGCCGGGAGGACGGGGATGCCTGAGGCGACCCGCCACGACCGCCTGGTCGACGCCCTCGCGCTCCACCTGACGGCGGTCCGCCCGCTGCCCTCGCCCTGGCTGCGGGCCGTCGCCTGGTCGGCCGGCGTGATCGCCCTCGGGGCCGCGCTCAGCCTCGGCGCGGATCTCGGCGCGCTGCGCCTGCGGATGGGGGTGGCCGATCTCTGGCTCTCCCTCGCCGGGTCGGCCCTCACCATGGTGACGGCGGCGGCGGCGGCGTTCCAGACCAGCGTGCCGGGCCGCTCGGCGCGCTGGGCGGCGCTGCCGCTCCTGCCCGTCGCGCTCTGGCTCGGGGCGAGCGGCTTCGGCTGCCTGCGGGGCTTCGCGGCGCCGGGCACGGACATGCCGGACGCCCGGGAGATGACGGGCTGCCTCGCCTTCATCCTCGGCTTCTCGCTGCCCCTCTCCCTGGCTCTGTTCTGGATGCTGCGCCGGGCCTGCCCGCTGCGCCCGAACCTGACCGCGGCGCTGGGCGGCCTCGCCGCGGCGGCGGGCGCCGCGACCCTGCTGGTGCCGTTCCACCCCCACGACGCCACCGCGTCGGACCTCGCGGTGCACGTGGTGGTGGCCGCGCTCGTGATCGGCCTCAACGGCCTGCTCGGCGGCCGGCTCCTCGACGGGTCGTCGCGCCGCGGGCCGCCGGCCTGATCCGGCCCCGTCCGGCGCGGCTTGTCACGATTTCGTGCGCCGGCGCCCGATCCTTTAACGATCCGGTAACCATGCCGAGGGTTTGATGGGGCTCGGTAACAACCTGTCAACCGCCGTGACCAGCATCAGCCACACACGCCCCTCCCTCCCGCTGCGCGGCCGCTCCTTCCGGGCGCTCGTGCTCGCCCCGGAGACGCCGCTCGGCGACTGGTTCTCGAACCTGGACGCCCTGGTGCAGCGCTCCCCGACGCTCTTCTCGGAGCGCGCCGTGATCCTGGACGTCTCGGGCCTGGCCAGGGCCGCCCGGGCCGCCGACGGCCCGGACGGGCCCGGCCCGGCCGCGGCGGGCGACGCCGTC
>NZ_QOWC01000453.1 GCF_003574465.1 Methylobacterium crusticola | reverse complement strand
CGGATCCCCGATCAGTCTCGCCCGAACGGCCGCTCGTCATCCGTGTCCAGCCGAGACCGAGGCGGTCGAGGGACTTCAACCGCCGACCCGTGCTTCCCACCCCAGCATCGTGAGATGGGCGACGGCCTCCAGTGCTTCGCGGCTCGCACCATCGCGAGCTTGCACCGACATGCCGTTCTGCACCGTGACCACGAAGCGCGCGAGCGCGGGAACATCGACCGAGGCACCGAGCTCGCCTTCCGCTACCGCACGATCGAGACGGTCCCCGACCCGCCTGAGCCCTCGGGCGCGGGCCGCCCGCACGAGGTCTCCGAGTTCCACGTGCCCCTCGCTGCCGGCTGCCGAGAGCGTCACCATGCAACCGAGCGGCTCGACGCGCCCGCATGATCCTGTCAGTGCGGCGGCCGAGTCCATCAGGAGCGCTGCGACCGCCTCGCGGGCGGTCCTGGCCGCGGCGAAGTTGGCCCAGACGGATGCCTCGTACTGCTCGCCATAATGGCGCAGAGCCTCGGCGTAGAGCGCCTCCTTCGAGCCGAACGCTGCATAGAGGCTCGGCGAGCCGATACCCATGGCGGCCGTGAGATCCGAGATCGAGGTCGCGGCGAAGCCCTTGCTCCAGAACAGGCGCATCGCCTGACCCAGAGCGTGGGCACGGTCGAACGCCCGGGGCCGTCCGCGGCCACGGATCCGAGGCGCCCCGGTCGGGCATGAGGCTGGCGATGAATTCTGCATCGTTCGTTATATAAACCGCTTGACCCCGGCCCCACAATCCTCTTATCGATTTGTGTGTCGTTCATTACAGAAAGGTGGAGCCATGACCGAACTCACAGGCAAGCGCGCGCTCGTGACGGGTGCCTCCCGCGGCATCGGCGCCGCCATCGCCCTGGCGCTGGCCGAGAAAGGGGCGGACGTCGCCATCACCTTCGAGCGTTCCGCCGAGCGGGCGGCTGACGTCGTCCGCCGCATCGAGGCGAAGGGCCGCCGGGCCGTCGCCATCCAGGCCGACAGCGCCGACGCCGCAGCGGTGAAGCGCTCGGTCGATGAGGCGGCCGACAGGCTCGGCGGGCTCGACATCCTGGTGAACAATGCCGGCATCGCCCGGGGCGGCCCGATGGCGGAGATGAGCCTCGCCGACATCGACGCGATCCTTGACGTCAACGTGCGTTCGGTCGTGCTGGCCTCGCAGGCAGCCATCCCGCACCTCGGGGAGAGCGGGCGGATCATCTCCATCGGCTCGTGTCTCGGGGAGCGGGTCCCGTTCGGGGGCGTGACCGTCTACTCCATGTCGAAGTCGGCCCTGCTCTCGTTCACGCGGGGGCTGGCGCGCGAACTCGGACCCCAGGGCATCACGGTGAACCTGGTGCAGCCAGGATCGACCGACACCGACATGAACCCCGCCGACGGTCCTCAGGCGGACATGCAGCGAGCTGGAACCGCCCTCGGTCATTACGGACGGCCCGAGGACGTGGCGGCCGCGGTGGCGTTCCTGGCCAGCCCGGCCGCGCGCCAGATCACCGGCACCGCCATCACGGTCGACGGCGGCGCGAATGCATGAGTCCCTGCACTAAATTGAAATCAGGCTCTGCTGCCTGGAGCAGCATCCGATCACGCCGCAATCGGCCG
>NZ_QOWC01000452.1 GCF_003574465.1 Methylobacterium crusticola | reverse complement strand
TGCTGAGCGCCCACGACGACCGCACCTACGTGCGGCAGGCGCTCGGCGCGGGGGCGCGGGGCTACGTCCTCAAGCGCTCGGTCGGCGAGAACCTGCTCCAGGCGATCCGGGCGGTGAGCGGCAGCGGGCTCTACCTCGATCCCGCCATCGCCGACCGCTTCGTGCCGATCAGCGACCTGATCGTGCCGCGGGCGGGCGGGCGCTGCGAGCGGGGCGCGCCGCCCCTGACGGAGCGCGAGCGCGAGGTGATCCGGCTGATCGCCCTCGGCTTCACCAACAAGGAAGTCGCCGGCAAGCTCGGCGTGACGGCGAAGTCGGTCGAGACCTACAAGACGCGGGCGAGCGAGAAGCTCGACATCCGCACCCGGTCGAAGATCGTCCAGTACGCCATGCTGCAGGGATGGTTCCAGAACCTGCCGCAATGACGGCCCGGCCGCCGAAGCATCGCCCGGCGGTCCGCGTCCTGGAAGAACGAGATGCCGACCAAGGCGTCGCCTCTGTGCCTGACGGTGTCGGGCGTTCGGCATCTCGTGGTCTCGAACGTAGCGGGAAACCCGTTAACAAACCATCAACAATCGGGTGGTGCCGGCCTCCGGCCTTGTGAGGACTTGCGCGCCGCCGCCGCCGTGTGCCAGGGCCGCGCCCGGCGGCCCTCACGGCGGGTTCAGCGCTGGTTTCTGTGTGGGAGGGCGCGCTCCCAGGCGAGGGCCTGGGCCACGATGGCGCGCAGGTCGTCGTGGCGGGGCTGCCAGCCGAGCTCCTGCCGGATGCGGTCGGCGCCGGCGATCAGCCGCGAGGGATCGCCCGCCCGGCGCGGGGACAGCCGCACCGGGAAGTCGACGCCCGAGACCGCCTTGACCACGTCGATCACCTCCAGCACCGAGTAGCCGCGCCCGTAGCCGCAGTTCAGCGTCAGGCTGCCCCCGCCCCCGCGCAGGTGGCCCAGCGCCACCAGGTGCGCCGCGGCCAGGTCCGAGACCTGGATGTAGTCGCGCAGGCACGAGCCGTCCGGCGTCGGGTAGTCGGTGCCGAACACCTCGAGCGCCCCGCGCTGGCCGAGCGCCGCCTGGGTGGCGACCTTGATCAGGTGGGTGGCCTGGGGCGAGGACTGGCCGGCCCGCCCGCGCGGGTCGGCGCCCGCGACGTTGAAGTAGCGCAGCGCCACGTAGCTGAGGCCGTGGGCGCGGGCCGCGTCGGCGAGCATCCACTCGGTCATCAGCTTGGAGCGGCCGTAGGGGTTGATGGGGGCGGGCGGCAGGTCCTCGGGCACCGGCGAGACGGCGGGCTCGCCGTAGACGGCGGCGGTGGAGGAGAAGATGACGTGGCGCACGCCCGCCCGCACGGCGGCCTCGAGCAGGGCGCGGGACTTGACGGTGTTGGCGAGGTAGTAGCCGAGGGGATCGGCCACGGAGTCCGGCACCACGATCTTGGCGGCGAAGTGGGCGAGCGCGTCGACGCCGTGGCGCCGGATGGTCTCGGCCACCAGGGCCTGGTCGGCGATGTCCCCCTGCACGAGGGTGACCTCCGGCGGCAGCGCCCAGGCAAAGCCCGTCGAGAGATCGTCGAGCACCACGACCGCGTCGTGCCCCGCGTCCAGAAGCGCCAGCACCATGTGGCTGCCGATGTACCCAGCCCCGCCCGTCACAAGAACCGCCATGGTGCCC
>NZ_KZ984692.1 GCF_003574465.1 Methylobacterium crusticola | reverse complement strand
GCCCCCGAGCCGCCGCCGCGGCGCGCGCCCCTGCCCAAGGTGCTCTCGCGCCGGCCGGCCGCCGCCGCGCCGGTTGTCAAGGCGGGCGGGCGCGGCCGGCCGAAGGAGCGCTGAGGGGCCGCGCGGGGAGCCGGAGGTTCGCCCCGGCCCCGCGCCGGCCTTGTCGACCGGCGCGGGCGCCGCGCGGAAGGCCCGCCGGCCTCAGGCGGCCGAGCCCATCCCGGCCCGGATCTCGCCCCGGAAGCGGTCGATCGAGACCAGGCGGCCGGCGCGCTCGACGTGCCAGTAGGTCCAGCCGTTGCAGGCGGGCAGGCCCTGGACGAGGGCGCCGATCTTGTGGATGGAGCCCGAGGCCGGGCCGATCCCGAGGGTGCCGTCCGGGCGCACCAGGGCCTTGTGGCGGCGGCGCTCGTCGGTCAGCGTCTCGCCGGCCCGCACGTGGCCGGCCTCGATCAGCGTCAGGAACGGCACCCGCGGCTCGGCGCGCCGGGTCGGCGCCGTCAGGAGGGCCGCGGTCGAGAGCGGCTCGACGGCGGCGATGCGGGCCCGGGCGGCCTCCGCGTAGACGGGCTCGCGCTCGATGCCGATGAAGTGCCGGCCGAGGCGCTTGGCCACGGCCCCGGTCGTGCCGGTGCCGAAGAACGGGTCGAGCACCACGTCGCCCGGGTTCGAGGCCGACAGGATGGTGCGGGCGAGGAGGGCCTCCGGCTTCTGGGTCGGGTGGACCTTGCGCCCGTCGGCGCCCTTCAGGCGCTCCTCGCCGGTGCAGAGCGGGATGAACCAGTCCGAGCGCATCTGGAGGTCGTCGTTGCCCCCCTTCAGCGCCTCGTAGTGGAAGGTGTAGCCCTTCTGCGCGCTGCGGGAGGCCCAGATCAGGGTCTCGTGCGCGTTTGTGAAGCGCTTGCCGCGGAAATTCGGCATCGGGTTGGCCTTGCGCCAAACGACGTCGTTGAGGATNACCCGGAAGATGTTGTGGTACGAGCCGATGACCCAGAGCGTGGCGCTCGGCTTCATCACGCGGCGGCAGGCCTGGAGCCAGGCGCGCGTGAAGGCGTCGTAGGCCTCGAAGCTGGCGAACTGGTCCCAGTCATCGTCGACCGCGTCGACGGCGCTCTGGTCCGGGCGCAGCAGCGAGGCCGCCCCGAGCTGGAGGTTGTAGGGCGGGTCGGCGAAGACGAGGTCCACGCTCGACGGCGGCAGCCGCTCGAGGGCGGCGACGCAGTCGCCGAGGATGACTTGGTCGACGGGAAGGCGCTGAGCGGGGGTGACGAGACCCATCCGCGGCGCCGGCGCAATCCGCCCGGTACGCGAGACTTGATTCCGGGCGGCGGCGCCGGCGACCGCGGTACGCGGGGAAGCCATGGCGAACACCGGTTACGCGACTGACAAGGCGACCATGGCCGCACTACGGTAAAGGTCGCGTTGCGTTCAGCCACAAACCGCGTCTCGAATTGGGGCTGCAGTTTTTGCCTAACGCCCGCTCGCGCGCTCGGATTCGTTAATGAAATCCCCTGTCCGCCCGGCGCGCTCGCGGGTGCAATACTGCACTCGACGGTGCAGGCCCGGGACGTCGTCGTGATCCGGGCGCGTCCGGGCGCGCCGGCCGACGGGCCCCGGAGCCGCGGCGGCGCCGGCCCGGCGGGGCTCCCGCCCGGCCGCCCGCGGCGCGGG
>NZ_QOWC01000449.1 GCF_003574465.1 Methylobacterium crusticola | reverse complement strand
GGCGGCGGCCTTCGGCCCGGGCGCGCCCTACAACCGCGGCACCGCGCTCGCCCGGGCCGGCGACCTCGCGGGCGCCCTCGCGGCCTTCGACGCCGCGCTCGCCCGCGACCCCGGCGACGAGGACGCCCGCGCCAACCGCGACCTGGTGGCGCGCCTCCTCGAGACGCCGGACGCCCCCGCCGGCCCCGTCGCCGGCGCGGCCAATGCCCGGGCCGACGAGACCGCCCGCTACGCGAGCAAGACCCAGTCCGACCCGAACGACCCGGGCGCCACGTCCTCCGGCGAGGGCCTCGCGGGCAACCGCGAGGCCCTCGCGGCGGCGGATTCGCCCGGCAACGCGAAGGCCGCCCGCACCGGCCGGGCCGAGCAGCGGGCGGTCGATCCGGGCCGCGGCCAGGCGCGGGGATCGGCCAGCGACGCGGAGGGCGGAGGGCGCTCGGGCGGCGGCAATGCCAGCGTGTCGGAGGTGGCGGAGCGGGAGGTGCGCCGGATCTCGAAGAGCTTCGAGGCGCGCGAGATCCGGCCCGACCGGCACTGGCTCGCGACGCTCACCGACGACCCCGGCCGCTTTCTCAGGCTGCGCCTCCAGGCCGAGCAGGCCCGCCGCCGCGAGGCCGGCACCGCCGTCGAGCCGGGGAGCAGCCCGTGGTGAGGCGGGGCCTCGCCCGGGCGGCCCGGGTGCCCGCGAGAGTGGCGCTCGCGGGCAGGATGCCCGCGGGACTGGCGCTCGCGGGCCGGATGCTCGCGGGACTGGCGCTCGCGGCCGCGCCCGCCCGCGCGCTCGAGGCCGACGATCTCAGCCTCACGGTCACGGCCGAGACCGCGAGCGCCGCGGCGCCCTACCCGCGCGAGATGGTGCTCCTGCGCATCCGCGGCACCTACCGGGCGCAGATCGCCCTGGAGGACCTGCACCAGCCGAGCCTGCCGCACTTCGCCTGGACGCAGCTCGGCCGCGACCGCTGGTTCAGGACCACGGTCCAGGGCCAGGAGGCCCGGGGCTTCGAGCGCACGGTCGCGGTCTTCCCGCAGGCCGCCGGGCGCTTCGTGATCGATCCCTTCGTGCATCACCTGACCGTGGTGGACGGCGGCGGGCGGCGGGCGGTGGACGTGCGCTCCGCCCCGGTCCCGGTCGAGGTCGGGGCGTGGAGCGGCCCGGGCGGCCCCGAGGCGGCGGAGCCCTGGTGGCTGCCGGCGCCCTCCGTCACGGTCACGGACGCCTGGACGCCCGACCCCGAGACCCTGAAGGTCGGCGAGCCCGCCCGCCGCACGGTCACGCTCGAGGCGCGGGGCCTGACCGCCGACGCGCTGCCGCCGCGCCCGGTGCTGCGGACCCGCGGCATCCTCACCTTCGCGGGGCCGATCGAGCGCCAGACCCTCGTCACCCCGCAGGGCCCGGTGGCGCGGGCGACCTACCAGTGGGACGTGCGCCCGGGCGTGCCCGAGACGGTGACCCTCCAGGCCATCAAGATCCCCTGGTTCGACACGACGGCGCGGATCATGCGGGAGGCCGAGATCCCGGCCCGCCTCGTCGGCGGCCGGGCGCGGGCGGCGGAGGCCGAGGCCCCGCCCCCGGCCTCGCCCTGGCGGGCGCTGCTCGCCGGGCTCGCGGCCTTCGGGCTCGGCCTCGCGGGCCTGCACCTCGTCGGGCGCCGCGCGGCGCCGACCGATGCGGG
>NZ_QOWC01000448.1 GCF_003574465.1 Methylobacterium crusticola | reverse complement strand
CAGGTGAAGACCGGGACCGGCGTGAACACCGGCGGAGGGGCGGCGCGGCGCGGCAGGTCGGCGGCGAGGGCCGAACCGGCAACGGCGATGCCCACGAGGGCGGTAGCGCTCTTGAGAAGCGACTTCATGGAAACTGGTCCTTCCTACTATGCAGCGGCGATCGTGCCCGTTCGGGCCATCGACCATCCGAAGCAGTGGCTTCGACATACCCCGGCAGCCGTGTGAAAGCTGTGTCCTCGCGACAACGCTGGTGGGTTTCACCGCGGCCTTAGTGGCGGCTTGTCGCGAGCATTCCCCTGGCTACTGATCCGTTCAACGCGCCCGAACGGCCAAGGTTCACGCTCCCGCGATTTTTTTGTCACGCTTGCGTGATCGTCCTTAACGAATACGAAACGGCCCCTACGGCGTGAGGGCGATCGCCGAGACGAGGCGCCCGTAATCGGGCTCCGCCCGGTGGGTGGCGCGGCGGTAGCTGAAGAAGCGGTCCGGATCGGAATAGGTGCAGTGCCCGAGGGCCGCGACCTCGCCGACCCCGGCCCGCTCGAGCCGGGCCACGATGTAGGCCGGCAGGTCGAACAGGCTGTGGGACGCCCGCTCCGGGCTCGGCGCGAAGTAGCGCCCGTTCTCCGGGTCGGCCTCGACGAAGCGGGCCCGGAACTCGGGCCCGACCTCGTAGGCGGCGGCGCCGATCGTCGGCCCGAGCACCGCCACCGTGGCGGCGCGCTCGCCCCCGAGGCGCTCCATGGCGGCGAGCGTCGCCTCGATCACCCCGGTGAGCGCGCCCTTCCAGCCCGCATGGGCGGCGCCGACCACCCGGTTCTCCGGATCGGCGAACAGGACCGGCCCGCAATCCGCCGTCAGGATGCCGAGGGCGAGGCCCGGCACCCGCGTCGCCATGGCGTCGGCCCGCGGCCGCTCGCTGAAGGGCGCCGCGACGGCGACGGCCTCGGCGGAGTGGACCTGGTACAGGCTGACGAGGGCGTCCGCCGGAAGGGCGAGCTGCGCCGTCATCCGGCGGCGGTTCTCCGCCACCCGGGCCGGCTCGTCGCCGGAGCCGAGGCCGCCGTTGAGGGAGGCGAACACGCCCTCCGAGACGCCGCCCCGGCGGGTGAAGAAGGCGTGCCGGACACCGGAATGCGAGCTCAGCTCGGGCGCTTCGATGAACATCGCGGATCAGTCCTGGGGCGGGGAGGGAGGCAGGCCGGGAAGGTCCGGCGGGACGGGGCCGGTCCCCCCCGGGACGGGGCTGGATCCCCCCGGCAGGGGGCTGGACAGACCCAGGACCTTGAACAGGCGGCCCATGCCGCGGGGCGCCCGGTCGACCAGGCGCTCGGCCCCGGCCAGGACGGCGGCGGCCTGCTCCGGGGCCGCACGCGCGGCGAGGCGCTCGGCGCGCTGGGCCAGCCCGAGGGCGAGCAGGAAGTCGGCCTGCGTGGCGGGGCCGTGCACGCGGGCGCCCTCGGCGGCGGCGGCGCGCGCGAGGGCGCCGAAATCCACCTGCACGGTCAGGTCGATCTCGCCCGGGGCCGCCAGGGGGTCGGCGAAGCGGTGGCGCGACACCGCCTGGAGCGTGTCGGCGGTGCCGCCGGCCGCCTCGCCGTAATCGACGGCGAGGAGCGCGCCGCCCTGCCGCAGCAGCCGGCCGGCGAGGCGCCGGGTCACGTCGAGGGCCGCGGCCGGCAGGGTCAGCACGGCG
>NZ_QOWC01000447.1 GCF_003574465.1 Methylobacterium crusticola | reverse complement strand
TGTCGAGGGCCGGCCACGGGCGCGCGGCCCCTCCCCCGGTGCGGGCCGCTCCGGGCCCGGTGGCCGCTCCCGGACCTGTGGCCGAGCGGGGCCGGCCGGGCGCCGGGCGCCCCTGGAGCAGCGCCATGGCCTCGGTCAGCTGGCCGGCGCGGGTGAGACGGGTCACCTCACCCATGTCGATGCGGGAGAATGCAGTCATGATCGTGATCCTGTCGGAGAGGGGCTTGCCGGTGCGGGAGCACGGGCCGGCCGTCGGGACGGGGCGGGTGCGAGGGGTCAGGCGATGCGGTCGGCCAGTGCCAGCTTGACCGCCGGGCTGGCGTGGAAGGCGCCGAGGACCTGCACCGACACGATGGCGTCGCGGGCGAGCTCGGGCGTGACCTCGGGGGCGATGCTGGCGAGGCCGAGGACCTGGATGCGAAGGGGCGTGCCAGCGCGCCTGGCCCCTTCCAAGTCCTGCTGGGTGAAGTGGGATAGACCGAGGGCGAGCTGGTTGCGGGCGATGGAGTGCCGGACGGCGTCGCCCTGCTGCGCGAGCTGGTTGCGCACGGCGGTCCGGATGAAGTCGGTGCGGTTGGCGTAGAAGCCGTCCCGGATCATGAGGTCGATGTGACCCAGGTCGACGTAGCCGAGATTGATCGTCAGCTTCTCGCTGTCGGGCGCTCGGGGCCGCCGCGCTCGTGTGGTGCCCGCCATCGTGAATCTCCCGTTTTACCATCCTGTTGGATGGTCTGA
This sequence comes from Methylobacterium crusticola, assembly GCF_003574465.1. Taxonomy (GTDB): domain Bacteria; phylum Pseudomonadota; class Alphaproteobacteria; order Rhizobiales; family Beijerinckiaceae; genus Methylobacterium; species Methylobacterium crusticola. The sequence continues at coordinate 1,007 of NZ_QOWC01000447.1, read as the reverse complement.
AGATGGTGACAGGCTGGGAAAGCGCAAGGGCCGGGCGGCGGTTTCCGGACCGGGACCACCGGGTCGCGGCTCCGCGCCGCCCGCGTGGCGCGGACGGTTCCCGGGCCGCCGACACGGACCGCCGCGATCGTGCAGCGCCGTCAGGCCCCTCGGGCCTCAAGCCCGACGGGCGATGCGATCCGGCGCGAGCCTTCTTGAATCGGGCGGGACCCCGACGACCCCGTCGCGTGCGGCGGCAGGGTCAGGCCCCGCCCTCGGCCGATCCCGCGGCCAGCCGCGCGCACTCGCCCTCCGGGGTTCCGTAGGACGCGCCGGCGGCCACGAGCAGCGCCGCGCGGTCGCGGATCGTGATGATGCCGCGCTGCCGCCGGATCATCCCGAAGCGCGCGAGCACCGACACCCCCGCCGTCAGGCCCGGGCGGTTGACCCCGAGCATCCGTGTGCCGAGCAGGACCGGCGTGCCGACCATCCCCTCGCGGCCGACGAGCGCGAGCGCGATCGGACCGCCATCCGCCGCGGGGGCGGCCCCTGAGAGGGTGCCGTCCTCGATGATGGCGACGCGGGGGAGCGGCGCATGGGCCTTGATCAGCACCGGGCCGAGCCGCAGCGGCGCGGGCGTGAGATCGGGTTGCAGCAGGGCGAAGCCGGGCGGCGAGAACGCGGCGAGGAGTCGGCACGACAGGAGATCTGGAGCGAAGCTATCACGATCCCGTCCTCGTCGGAGGCGGGAGCCGAGAACCCTCGGCGCCCGCACCCGATACGTCTGCGAGCGACGGCTTCCTCCATGACCATTATCGTCCGCATATGCAAATTTCGATCATAGGATGGCGTCGTCGTCTTTTTTCTGACCTAACGTGCCGGCTCTTCATCACTCGATGTGGGACAATGCAGGACGCGCTGATCCGCAAGCTCGAGAGCTTCGAGACTTTGTCAGACCACGACCGTGCGGCCCTCACCGCCCTGGCGCTCCGGGTCCGGAAGGTGGGCGCACGGGTCGACCTGAAACG
>NZ_QOWC01000446.1 GCF_003574465.1 Methylobacterium crusticola | reverse complement strand
CGGGGGCTGACGGCCCGCCGCCGCCGGTCCCGCGCGGCCCGAGCGGGCCGCCCGCCGGACCGGCCCGCCCTTGCGGCGGCCGGGGCGCGGCTCCACTTGGCGACGAACCCGGCGGCGATCCCCCCGCCGTGCCGGAGGCCCGCTCCCATGCTCGACGCCAAGCGCCTGCTCGACCAGTTCCTCGGCGGCCCCGCCGCGCACCGCGCCGGCTCCGAGGGCCGCCCCGGACCCGCCTCGCCCCTCGACCAGATCGGCCGCGCCCTCGGCGGCCAGGGCTCGCAGGCGGCGGTGCTCGGCGGCCTCGCCTCGCTGGTCCTGGGCGCGCGCCGGGGCCCACGCGCCGGTCCGGCCGGACGGCTCGGCGGCCTCGCCCTCGTGGGGTCCCTCGCCTACCAGGCCTACCGGCAGTGGCAGGCGAGCCAGCCGGCGGCCGAGACGCGGCCCCCGGGCGGGACGCGCGCCGCCCCGCCCGGGGGCCGCGGCGGCTTCATCCCGTCGCCCGAGGAGGCCGGCGCGATGCTGCGGGGCACCCGGTTCCAGCCGGCCTCGCCGGCGGACGAGCAGGACCTGAGCCGCGCCCTCCTCACCGCGATGATCGCCGCCGCCAAGGCCGACGGCCACATCGACGCGCAGGAGCAGGCGCGGATCTTCGGCGAGATGGACCGCCACGCCCTCGACCAGGACGACAAGGCCTTCCTGATGGACGCCCTGCGGGCGCCCCTCGACGTCGAGGCGGTGGCGCGCCTCGCCCGCGGCCGGGAGGAGGCGAGCGCGATCTACGCCGCCTCGGCGCTGGCCGTCAGCGTCGACACCCCGGCCGAGCGCGCCTACCTCGACCGCCTCGCCGGCCGGCTCGGCCTCGATCCGGGCCTCGCCCGCCGCATCGAGGACACGGTCGCGGCGGCATCGTCGCAAAGGTGAAGACTTCGTTAGCGTCGTTAACCAATCGCTAACCATCCGGCGCGCCTCATGGCCTGGTAACGAGTCGTAAACCCGTGACCAGCCAGACCTCATCCCGCCCGCCGATCCGCTTCCGTGGCCGCTCCTTCCTGGCGGTCGTGCTCGCCCCCGAGGCGCCGGTCGACGACTGGCTCGCCGACCTCGACGGTCTGGCGCGCCGCTCGCCGGCCTTCTTCGCCGGCCGCGCCGTGATCCTCGACGTCGGCGCGCTCGCCCCGAGCCGCGAGGCGCTGACGGGCCTCGTCGCGGCCCTGCTCGAGCGGGACATCCCGATCATGGGCATCGAGGGCGCCGGCGGCGCGGCGCTCGGGCCCGGCATGCCGCCGGTCCTGAACGGCGGCCGGCCCTCGGGCGAGATCCCGACGCCCGGCGCCCCGGCGGCGGCCGCCCCGGCGCCGGTCCCGGACCGCGCGCCGAGCGTCCACTCCCTGATGCTCGAGAGCCCGGTGCGCTCCGGCCAGGCGATCCTGTTCCCGGAGGGCGACGTGACCGTGATGGGCTCGGTCGCCTCGGGCGCCGAGATCATCGCGGGCGGCTCGATCCACGTCTACGGGGCGCTGCGGGGCCGCGCCATCGCGGGCGCCGCCGGGACCCCGGGGGCGCGGATCTTCTGCCGCAAGTTCGAGCCGGAGCTGCTGGCGATCGACGGGCTCTACCGCATCGCCGACGACATCGACCCGGCCCTGCGCGGCCGCGCCGTGCAGGTCTGGCTCGACGGCGACGCCATGCGGACCGCGGCCCTCGACTGAGCCGCCCCGGGCCGCCCCCCGAGCCCGCCCGGGCCCACACCATACACGCAGCGGCCGCGCAGGCCGCGACACTCGGCTTCCAGAGGTTCCAAGATGGCGAAAGTCCTAGTCGTGACGTCGGGCAAGGGCGGCGTCGGGAAGACCA
>NZ_QOWC01000445.1 GCF_003574465.1 Methylobacterium crusticola | reverse complement strand
ATCAGCTGTTTCTCAAGCCGACCGAGGCGGGGCGGCGCGAGCTCGGCACGGTGACGGAGGGTCGGCCTCATCCGGGCGCCAAGCTGTGGCTGCTGATCCCCGGCGAGTTGTGGGACGACGGTGATGCGCTGGCCGCGCTGTTCCGAGTTACCGCCGCTGCGCTTCCTGTGCCGCCGCCCAAGAAGCCACGCAGGAAGGCGGCGAGCAAGCGTTAGATGCCCACAGGCAACGCTGACACTCGTCAGCGTCAACCCGAGCTCATCTTACTATTGTTGATATTGCAGGCAAATAATTACCTGGTCTTGCTGCCTGGTGCCCACCCATGCGCCTTGACCGCCTGCATGACTTTTGTTTGTATCTCCGGCATCACTCCACTCATCCACTGAGTCATTCCTGACATCTGCACCTGAGCAAGCTGAGGCTGGGCCGCAGCAAATCGCTTTCCTGGAGGGGAGGCGTAAAACGTACCGATTGCCTTCAAATCTTCCTTGGCGAGAACGCTTGCCAAGCTGCGCGCCTGTACATCCAGCAGCTCGTCGTAATGCGCCGTCAACGTGGGCAAAACGACTTCTTGCACGATCACCTGTGCCCGATCGGGCTCCTTGATCCCTAATTGCTGCATCATACCGGCCATGGGTGCCGCCATTGAGTTTAACGTCGTAGCGCGATCGCCCTGCATCTGGACGATCACTTCGCGCGCAGCTTTCAAGGTTGCTGCATCCGGCGCAGAAATTGCCGGGCTATTCGACGGCGCTGCAGTCTGAGCCGCCGCGCCGCAGGTGAGCGACGCGCACAGATAGACACTGACAACGATCGTCGAAACGCCACCAAGGATGCGGCTGGATATGTTCTGCAACGACCTTCCTCCCTCATCAGAGCAAGAGAGGTAGGGCAACGAGCTATCTGCCGCCACGTACGAGTTTCAGGTGCCCAGATCCGACAGGATCGAGCGCATTCCCCACCCTTGGCACGACGGCAGGTTCAGGGTCTCAATCGCCAGTCGCTGGCGTGCTGGCCTGGTTTGCCCAATCCTGCCGGAGGTCGGCCGCAATGTGCTCGGAGAGTTGCTTGAACTCCGGCTCCTTCGCCAGTGCCGTCACAGCCGCGTCCAAGCTGCCGTACTCCTCGATCAGCATCCGGTAGCCGCCTTGGATCAATGCCTTCAGCTCCTCGTCGGACAGGCCGGATAGAGCGTTCATGTTCGTCACCAACTCCAGCTTACGGACGCGGCTCTCGATGTTCCGGTTCATCGCTTCACGGCCTCCAGAGCCTCCAGGCGGGATTGGATGTCGGTGACTTCAATCGCCTTGACGTGGGCGTCGACCAGCTTGCCAAGCTCGGCCGCCTCGCTCGGGGTGATTTCGCCGGCCGCGACTGCTGCCAAGAGCGCCGAGGTGGCGCGCGTCAGGTCGGCCGTGGTCTCGATCGGCGGCAAGGCGAAGCGGATCGGCCGATCCTTGCGAGGCGGAAGCAGGCGGTCCAGGCACAGACGAAGCGCGACCGTGTCGCCGTCGTTCGCCATCTCGATCGCCTTGCGGGTCAGCCCCTCCGCCTCGCCCGCCAGGAGAGCCTCCATGGCGAGCGTGGTCTTATGGCGAGCGCCTTTCGGCTTGCCCTTAGGGTTGCCGCTCTGCCCCTTCTGGAATGCTCTACCGCGCTCAGCCATGTCCGAACTCTACTCACCCATTAGATAGATCATTATCTGCTCGCCTGCGACCGTGTTGCTGCAAATTCACCGGGGATACAGCCGCGACATTAGCAACAACGCACGGGCATCGTCAGCGAGTCGCTGGAAGGCGGTGATGCGGCGCGAGGTGCGGGCGCTGATCCAGGAGTGTCGAGACACGTTGATAGGTTGATCAT
>NZ_QOWC01000444.1 GCF_003574465.1 Methylobacterium crusticola | reverse complement strand
GATCGTAGAACCGCTCGGCCATGAAGGTCGAAACATAGTCGTATTCACGGCCATGGATCAGACGCTCGGGCAAATCCCGGTTCATATGGAAGCTGAAATGCCAGAGCCTCGCGGTCGTCGCCTCCCATCCGGTCCAGCCGGGAAGCGGAACGTCGAGGACGGCGAGATGCGTGACAGCCTTTCGATGAAGTGCCGCCTGCGGCACCGCCACCATGCCGCCGATGTCGTGTCCGCACACGGCATAGCGTTCATGCCCGAGGGCAACCATGACTTCGTGCGCGTCGCGCGCCATCGTCGCCTTGTCATAGCCGTCGAGCGGGCAGTCGGAAAAGCCCGCGCCGCGCAGATCCAGGGCCACCACGCTGAAATGCCCGGCCAGCAGCGGCATCACATGGTGCCATTCCCACCATGTTTCCGGCCAGCCGTGAAGCAGAAGGATCGGCGGGCCTGAGCCCCCCGTGACGGCGTTGATCTTGATGCCATTCACCGGCACCAGCTGCTGGGTAAACCCCTTCAAAGTTGCGATCATGATCGCTTTCCAGTCGATGTTGACGTTCAAACAGAGCTCGCGGCCAGCGCTCAGAGCTGGTCGAAATCGGTGGCGATCGTGATGTCGCGCCAGGCGTCGATATCGCGGCGGAAGGAAGCCAGCTTTCGCTCAGCGATCGAATGCGCGATCGGGCCGAGCGGCAGGTGAAGCGGGGCGTCATCGGCGTCGACTGCCCGCAGGATCACCGCGATCGCCTTGACGGGATCGCCCGCCTGATTGCCGTTGCTGGTGTCGCGGTAGTGCTTGCGCGAGCTCGCGGCGTATTCCGGCATCTCGTTGGCCGCCATCGTGATCGAACGGCCGAGGAAATCGGTGCGAAACGGACCAGGCTCGACGATCAGCACGCGGATGCCGAACGGCTTCAGCTCGCCGGCGAGCGCTTCGGACATCCCTTCCACGGCGAACTTGGCGGCGTTGTAATATCCGCCACCGGCGCCGCCGGCGATGCCAGCGCCGGACGACATATTGACGATCGTTCCGCCCGAGCGTCGCAGGACGGGCAGGGCGGCTCTGGTGGTTTCGATGAGACCGAAGACGTTCACCTCGAACATCGGCCGATATTCCTCGGGCGTGCCTTCCTCGATCGCGCCGAACAGTCCGTAGCCGGCATTGTTCACGAGCACGTCAAACCCGCCGAAGGTCTCGACCGCCTTTGCGACCGCTGCCTTGGCCGCCGCCGCATCGGTCACGTCCAGTGGCAAGGTGATCATCCGGCCACCGAAAGGCTCCGCCATTTCCGCGATCGTCTTGACATGGCGGGCCGTCGCGACGACCTGATCCCCGCGCTGTGCCGCAGCGAGCGCGAGCCGCTGGCCAAAGCCGCTCGAGCAGCCTGTGATGAGCCAGGTTTTCATTATTTCTTCTCCGGGTTGTTTTCAGACGACGCCCGGCTGTCGCCGCCGCGAACCGTCATATCGGCCGTGATCGACCAGTCCTTCTCGCCGAGGCCCGCTGAGACAGCTTTGCTGAGCCCCTCGCGGACAGCTTCAAGCATCGGGAGCGTGCGTCCGATCTGGTTGCTGGCCTCAGTCGCCCGGCGCATGTCCTCGAGCGCGAGCTTGGCTTTGAAACCGGGCTCGAATGATCGTTCCGTGATCTGCACGCTCTCGATCTCATAGGCGCGGCCCGGGAAACGGGTGCCCAGGATGAGTGCAAAGACATCCGCAGGGTCGAGGCCGACGCTCTCGGTCAGCACGACACCCTCAGCCACAGGTCGACAGACGAGCTCGCATTTTTCGTTCGATCTCTGCACAATGTGATCGATCGACCATGCATGACTGCTCCGTGGAAGAGCAGTCATGCATGGTCCTAGAGCGTTTTCGGGCGAAGTGGATACCGGTTCGCCGCAGACAATGCGGCAGAATC
>NZ_KZ984691.1 GCF_003574465.1 Methylobacterium crusticola | reverse complement strand
CTCCCCCTCCTTGACCGCGTTGTTGACGCGCGGGATCTTCGCGCGCTTCCGGAGAGTGACCTTCGCCAGCTCGCGGACGAGTTGCGGGCCGAGACCATCGATGCCGTGTCGGTCACCGGGGGCCACCTGGGGGCGGGTCTCGGGGTGGTGGAACTGACGGTGGCGCTGCACCACGTGTTCAACACGCCCGAGGACCGCCTGATCTGGGACGTCGGGCACCAGGCCTACCCGCACAAGATCCTCACGGGGCGGCGGGCGCGCATCCGCACCCTGCGCCAGGGCGGCGGCCTGTCGGGCTTCACCCGGCGCGCGGAGAGCCCCTACGATCCCTTCGGGGCGGCGCATTCCTCGACCTCGATCTCGGCGGGGCTGGGCATGGCGGTCGGGCGCGACCTCGCGGACGCGGCGGCGCGGGCGCGGGGCGAGACGCCGGCGCGGCGCAACGTGGTGGCGGTGATCGGCGACGGCTCGATGTCGGCCGGGATGGCCTACGAGGCGATGAACAACGCCGGGGCGCTGCGCTCGCGCCTGATCGTGATCCTCAACGACAACGACATGTCGATCGCGCCGCCGGTGGGGGCGATGTCGTCCTACCTGGCGCGGCTGGTCTCGGGCGACACCTACCGCTCGCTGCGCGACACCGCCAAGCAGTTCGGGCGCCTGCTGCCCAAGGCGCTCTACGACACCGCGGCGCGGGCCGAGGAGTACGCCCGCGGGCTGCTGGCGGGGGGCGGGACGATGTTCGAGGAGCTCGGCTTCCACTACGTGGGGCCGATCGACGGCCACAACCTCGACCACCTCTTGCCGGTGCTCAAGAACGTGCGCGACGCGCCCGAGGGTCCGGTGCTGGTGCACGTGGTGACGCAGAAGGGCAAGGGCTACGCCCCGGCGGAGGCGGCGGCCGACCGCGGCCACGCGGTGGTGAAGTTCGACGTGATCTCGGGCGTGCAGACGAAGGCCAAGCCGAACGCGCCGGCCTACACGCGGGTGTTCGGCGAGAGCCTGATCAAGGCGGCGGACGCCGACCCGCGGGTGGTGGCGATCACGGCCGCGATGCCGTCCGGGACGGGGGTGGACCTGTTCTCGAAGGCGCACCCGGAGCGGACCTTCGACGTGGGCATCGCCGAGCAGCACGCGGTGACGTTCGCGGCCGGGCTTGCGACGGAGGGGTTCCGGCCGTTCTGCGCGATCTACTCGACGTTCCTGCAGCGGGCCTACGACCAGGTGGTGCACGACGTGGCGCTGCAGAACCTTCCGGTGCGCTTCGCGCTCGACCGGGCGGGCTTGNTCGACCGGGCGGGGCTTGTGGGGGCGGACGGGGCGACGCACGCGGGGGCGTTCGACCTGGCCTACCTGTGCTGCCTGCCCAACATGACCGTAATGGCGGCGGCCGACGAGGCGGAGCTCGTGCACATGGTGGCGACCGCCCACGCGCACGATGCCGGCCCGATCGCGTTCCGCTACCCGCGGGGCGAGGGGGTGGGGGTCGAGCTCCCGGAGCGGGGCGAGGTTCTGGCGCTGGGCAAGGGCCGGGTGGTGCGCCGTCCGGAGGGGGCGCGGGTGGCGCTTCTGAGCCTTGGCACGCGCCTGGCGGAGGCGCTGAAGGCGGCGGACGGCCTGGAGGGTCTGGGGATCGGCGTGACGGTGGCGGACGCGCGCTTCGCCAAGCCGCTGGACGAGGCGCTGATCCTGGAACTTGCGGGCGGGCACGAGGTGCTGCTGACGCTTGAGGAGGGCTCGACGGGGGGGTTCGGCGCGATGGTGCTGCACCTGCTGGCGGCCCGGGGGGCGCTCGATGCGGGGCGGGTGCGGGTGCGGACCCTGACGCTGCCGGACCTCTACCAGGACCACGACGCGCCCGAGCGCATGTACGCCCAGGCCGGCCTCGACGCCCCCGCCATCGTCAAGGCCGTCCAGGATCTCCTGCCGGTCCG
>NZ_QOWC01000441.1 GCF_003574465.1 Methylobacterium crusticola | reverse complement strand
GAGCGCCGCCCGGTGCCGGAGCGCCGCCCGGGGCCGGGCGGGGCGGCTCGCCCGCCCGCGTCAGGTCGAGGGTGTAGCCGTCCTCCTCGCGAAACCCCTCGGCGCCGTAGCCCTCGGCCAGCGTCAGGGTCAGGCGCGTGGCCTCCCGGCCGGCCTCGGCCGTGAGGGCCGTGACGGCCGGCCGCAGGCGCCCGCGCGCCTCCGCCAGGTCGACCACGTAGGAGCCGGGCACCTGCACCCGCACCTCGGCCCCGGCCCGCTCCAGGCTGACCTCGACCTCCCGCGGCAGGCGGATCGCGAGGCGGGTCAGGGTCGGCAGGTGCGCGGCCTCGAGGCGCAGGGGCACCGGGGGCCTCGCGGTGCGGGCGGCCTCCTGGCGCAGGCGGGCCTCGAGCTCCTCCGCCCGGCGGGCGAGATCCGCCACCACGTCGGGCGGCAGGCCCGGCATCAGGCCGCTCCAGCCCTCGGGCAGCAGGTCGACGAAGACCCGCTCGCCGGCCTCCAGGACGTTGACCTTGTAGGGGCGCTGGAGGGCCACCCGCATGCCGTTGCCGTCGGGATCGCGCCGGACCTGGGCGACGTAGCCCGGCATCTCGGCGGCCAGGCGCTCGCGGGCGTTGCTGGCGGGCTCGCGGAAGCTGATGACCAGCACGCTGCCGAACACTTTGGCGCTGACCTTCACGCCGTGGTCGAAGGTCAGGGCGATGCGGCCGAAACTCTTCTGCTCGCTGCCCTGCACGGCCACGAGCTGGGCCGACGCGGCAGCGGTGGCGCCGGCGGCCAGCCCCGCCAGCGCGATCAGCGCCGCCGCGCACCGGCCCCTGCCCGTCCGACCCATCACGCAACCCGTCTTCCGACCCGCGGCGCCAGGATGCCGGGTCAGGGCTAACGCGGGCTTAAGGGCCCGGGCCGGGCACGCGTCCGTATCCCGGCGGGACTCCTGCCCGGCGCGCCGGGCTGCGGCCGGGCCCGCTCGCGCGGGGCGCGGCCGCGTGCTACCGGGCCGTCTCGATCGCCGGCAGTTCCCCGGGCGGCAGGCCCGGGCTCGCCGGGGCCGGGCGGGCGGCGGCGCCCCGGGCGCGCTGGGCCAGGGCCACGGTGAGGCGCTCGGCGGTCTCGGGCTGCATCATCGCCAGGACCTCGGCCATCTTGCGCGGGTTCATGCCGAGGACCACCGGCACCAGGACGTCGAGGTTGAGCCGGTCGAAGACCCGCGCGGCCTCCTTCGGCTTCATGGTCTCGTACATCGTCACGATGGTCTTGAGGCCGGCGGCCTCCGCCTCGGCCCGCTTGGCGGCGGTACCCTCGCCCTTGTCCTCCAGGGTCTTGAGGTCGTTGATGCGGCCCTCGAGCTTGCGCTCGGCGTTCTCGATCAGCTGCTCGCGGGTGTCGAGGTCGCGGTTGCGCTGCTGGAGCGCGTCCCGGCGCGCGCCGAGCTTCTCCAGGAGCGCCCGCTCGGCCGGCGAGACGGGCTCGGGCGCGGCCGCCCGCGGGGCCTCCCGGGCCGGCAGGTCCTTGGCGGCCTCCCGGACGGCCTCCTTCGGGGCGTCCCTGGGCGCCTCCTTGGGGGTGACCGAGCCCGTGAACGGGGGGTCGGCCGGCTCGTAGCCGCCGCGGGCATGGGCGAGGACCCGGGCGAAGCCCGTGCCCGCCTGGTTCGGCGGCCCGTCCTCGGCGGCGAGCGCGATGAGCTTCAGGAGCAGGAGGCCGCCGGCCGCGAGCGCCACGCCGTCGATCAGGCGCAGCCGGACATCCGGGCCGCGCCAGGATTTCTTCGGCACGAGCCGCCGGGGGGCCCGCGCGGCCCCGGCCGCGCCCGGCGCCGCGGGCGGCCTGGTCGCGGGACCGGCCGGGGACTTGGCCGAGGGCTTGGCCGAGGGATTGACCGGGGGCTTGGCCGCGGCCTTGGCCGGCGGCCCGGCGGCGGACTTCGCGGACGGGTCGGCCGGCAACGCGGCCGACGGCGCGGCGGGCGGCTTCCCTGGCGGCAGCCCGGCGAAGCGGCGCAGGAGGTTCATG
>NZ_QOWC01000440.1 GCF_003574465.1 Methylobacterium crusticola | reverse complement strand
GACCCCGGCGGCGCCCGGCACGCCGCCCTGCGCGCCCAGGCCCGGGCCGAGGCGGCGCGGCTCGCGGGGCTGTGGTCCGCGCGGCCGCCGCGCCTGTGGTTCACCTACCACGTCTACTACAAGGCCCCGGACTGGATCGGCCCCGCGGTCGCCGCCGCGCTGGGCATCCCCTACGTGGTGGCGGAGGGCTCGCGGGCGCCCCGGCGCGCCGCCGGCCCCCACGCGCTCGGCCATGCCGGGGCCGAGGCGGCCCTCGACGCCGCCGCCCTGGTCCTGGTGATGAACCGCCGCGACCGGCCGGCCCTCGAGGCGGCCCGGCCCCCCGGGCAGGTGCTCGCGGGGCTGCCGCCCTTCCTCGATCCCGCCGAGTGGCCGGCCCCGCGGGCGGCCCGCCCGGAGGGCCCCCTGCGCCTCCTGTGCGTCGCGATGATGCGCGAGGGCGACAAGCTCGCCTCCTACGGCCTCCTGGCCGAGGCCCTGGCCGGGCTCGGCGACCTGCCCTGGCGCCTCGACGTCGCCGGCGACGGGCCGGCGGCGCCGGCGGTCGCGGACCTGCTCGCGCCCTTCGGCGAACGGGTGCGCCGGCACGGCGCCCTCGCGCCGCCCGCCCTGTCGGCCCTCTACGCCGCCGCCGACCTCCTGGTCTGGCCCGCCGTCAACGAGGCCTACGGCGTCGCGCTCCTGGAGGCGCAGGCCCATGGCTGCCCGGTGGTGGCGGGCGGCTACGGCGGCGTGCCGGACGTGGTCCGGGACGGCGCCACCGGCCTCGTCACGCCGCCGGGCGACCCGCGGGCGCTCGCGGCCGCCATCCGCCGGCTCGCCGGCGACCCGGCCGCCCGGGCCGCGATGGCGGCCGCCGCGCGCGACTTCGTGCGCCGGGAGCGCAGCCTGGAGCACGCCGCCGCCACCCTGCGCTCGGCCCTCGGCGGGGTCCTGGCCCGGCACGCGGCGGGGCGCCCGGCATGAGCCGCGTCCTGATCGCGGTGACGCACCTCCTCGGCGCCGGCCACCTGACCCGCGCGGCGGCCCTGGCGCGGGCCTTCGCGGCGGCGGGGCACGGCGTGACCCTGGTCTCCGGCGGGATGCCGGCGGCGCTGCCGCGCCTGTCGGGCATCCGCCTCGTGCAGCTGCCGCCGGTGCGGATCGTCGGCACCGCCTTCACGGCCCTGCTCGATCCGGAGGGCGCCCCCGTCGCGGCGGAGCGGCTCGCGGCGCGCCGGGCGCGCCTCCTCGACGCCCTGGCGGAGGCCGCGCCCGAGGCGGTGATCACCGAGCTCCATCCCTTCGGCCGCCGGGTGCTGGCGGGTGAGTTCGACGCCCTGGTGGAGGCCGCGCGGGCGCGCCGGCCCCGCCCCCTGATCCTGGCCTCGGTCCGCGACGTGCTGGCCCGGCCGAGCCGGCCGGAGCGCATCGCCGCCACCGGGGCCCGCCTGGCGGCGGCCTTCGACGGGGTCCTGGTCCACGGCGACCCCGACCTCCTGCCCCTCGGGGCGTCCTGGCCCGTCGACGCCGCCCTGGCCGCCCGCCTCGCCTACACGGGCTACGTCGACGAGGCCGAGGCGCCCCCGGGGGCCGCCGCGCTTCCGGGGCCCGCGGGGCCGCGGGCCGGGATCGTGGTCTCGGGCGGGTCGAGCGCCGCCGGGCTGCCGCTCCAGACGGCCGCCCTGCGGGCGGCGGCCCTGGATCCCGGGCTGTCCTGGCGGGTGCTGGTCGGCCGCGCCGTGCCCGAGGCGGATTTCCTCCGGCTCCGGGCCGAGGCTCCGCCGAACGCCCGGGTCGAGCGGGCGCGGCCGGACTTCCGGGCGCTCCTCGCCGGCGCCGCGCTCTCGGTGAGCCAGGCCGGCTACAACACCGTGGTCGACCTCCTGCGCAGCGGCTGCCCGGCCCTGCTGGTGCCCTTCGAGGCCGGCCACGAGACCGAGCAGCGCCTGCGCGCCGAGACCCTGGCGGCCCGCGGCCTCGCCCGCGTGCTGCCGGAGGCCGAGCTCGGCCCCGCGCGCCTGGCGGACGCCGCCGCGGCCGCCCACGCGCGCGCGGCCGCCCTTC
>NZ_QOWC01000439.1 GCF_003574465.1 Methylobacterium crusticola | reverse complement strand
GGCCGGCGGCCACCAGCCCGGCCGCGAGCGCGGCGACCGCGAGGGGACCCGCGGCGCGAAAGCGGCCGCGGCGGGGCGCCGGGGCGGCGGCCGCGCCGGGAGCGTCCGGGACCGTCAGCGCCCGCATCGCCTCACTCCGGATCGACCTCCGGCGCCCGTCCGCCGAGTTCCTCGACCAGCACCCGGGTGTTCTCCGAGTAGTCGATCGGCACCGCCACGAGGTGCACGCCTCCTTGCGCGAAGGCGGCCTCCAGGACCGGCCGCAGCTCCGCCACGGCGGCGACCCGGTGGCCCGTGGCCCCGTAGGAATTGGCGTAGGCGACGAAGTCCGGGTTGCCGAAGGTCATGCCGTAATCGGGGAAGCGGTCCACGGCCTGCTTCCAGCGGATCATGCCGTAGGCCTGGTCGTCGAGCACCACCACCACGAGGTCGAGCTTGAGGCGCACCGCGGTCTCGAGCTCCTGGCTGTTCATCATGAAGCCGCCGTCGCCGCAGATCGCCAGCACCCGCCGCTCGGGATGCACGAGCTTGGCCATCATCGCCGAGGGCAGCCCCGCCCCCATCGTGGCGAGGGCGTTGTCGAGGAGCAGCGTGTTGGCCACGTGGGTGCGGTAGTTGCGGGCAAACCAGATCTTGTACATGCCGTTGTCGAGGCACACGATCCCGTCCTCCGGCATCACCAGGCGGACGTCGTGCACGAGGCGCTGGGGCGTGACCGGGAAGCGGTCCTCCTCGGCGCGGTCGTTGATGCGCTCGAGGATCGTCCGGCGCAGGTCCAGCATGCCCTGGTCGGGATCGAGCCGGCCGCCGAGCCGGTCGGCCAGCGCCGTCACGGTGGCGCCGATGTCGCCGATCACCTCGGCGTCGGGATGGAACACCTGCTCGACGCTCGCCGAGACGTAGCCGACGTGGATCACCTTCGGGCCGCCGGCGACCTGCCCCATCAGGAAGGGCGGCTTCTCGACGGTGTCGTGGCCGATCGACACGATCAGGTCCGAGCGGTCGATCGCCTCGTGGACGTAGTCGCGCTCCGACAGGGCGGCGGTGCCGACGTAGAGGTTCGAGCCGCCCGTGACCGCGCCCTTGCCCATCTGGGTGTTGAAGAACGGGATGCGGGTGCGGCGCACGAAGTCGGAGAGCGGCTCGACGAGGCGCGGCCGGTTGCCGGCGGCCCCGATCATGATCAGCGGCCGCCGGGCCTTCAGGATCAGGGCGGCGGCGCGCTCGATGGCGGCCGGCGAGGCGACCGGCTGGTCGATCGGGTGCGGTGGCACCAGGGCGACGTCGGCCTCCTCGGCGGCGATGTCCTCGGGCAGTTCCAGGTGGACCGGGCCCGGCCGCTCCTCGGTGGCGACCCGGAAGGCGTCGCGCACGATGGTCGGGATCGAGGCGGCCGAGACGATCTGGCGGGTGAGCTTGGTCAGCGGGCGCATCGCCCCGATGACGTCGACGATCTGGAAGCGGGCCTGCCGGGCGGTCATGATCGGCTTCTGGCCGGTGATCATCAGCATCGGCATGGCGCCGAGATGGGCGTAGGCCGCGCCGGTGGTGAAGTTGAGGGCGCCGGGTCCGAGCGTCGAGATGCAGACGCCGGGCCGGCCCGTCAGGCGCCCGTGGGTGGCGGCCATGAAGGCCGCCGCCTGCTCGTGGCGGGTCAGCACCAGGGCGATCCGGGAGGTCCGCAGGCTCTCGACGACGTCGAGGTTCTCCTCGCCCGGGATGCCGAAGATCCGGTCGACGCCCTCGTTCTCGAGCGCCGCCACGAGGAGATCCGAACCCTTGGTCATGGCCGCTTCCTTCCGCGCCGCGATGGCGTCGATGTAGGGCAGGTCCTCTCCAACGCGCCAGAGCGGCGCTC
>NZ_QOWC01000438.1 GCF_003574465.1 Methylobacterium crusticola | reverse complement strand
GGCCGGGGGGTCGCGGCGCACGAGGGGCATCAGGGCAGCATCCCGAGTAGCGAGTCCGCGATGGCGTCGAGGGGAGCGACGACGTCCGCGCCGCCGGCGCGCACGAGCTCGCCCGGCATGCCCCAGACGGCCGCCGTCTCCTCCGACTCGGCGATGGTGCGCCCGCCCCGCGCGCGCAGCGCCGTCATCGCGCGGGCGCCGTCCCGGCCCATGCCGGTCATCAGGATCCCGATCAGGCGGGCCGGGTCGACGTGGTCGAGGGCGCTGTCCACGAGCCGGTCGACGCTCGGGTGCCAGAGGTGGTCGGGATGCGCCGGGATCGGCGCCGCCACGAGGCCCGCGGGCCTGCGGGCGACGATCACGTCCGCGTCGCCGCGCCCGACGTAGATGCGGCCCGGGGCGAGGGGCAGCGGGCGCCCGACCTCCTCCACGCCCAGCGCGCAGAGCCCGTCGAGGCGCCGGGCGAGGGGCCCGGTGAAGCTCCCCGGCATGTGCTGGGCGACGATCACCGGCCAGGGGAAATCCGCGGGCAGCCGCGACAGGAGGGCGTCGAGCGCCCGGGGACCGCCCGTCGAGGTGCCGACGAGGACGAGGCCCCCCGGGCGGACGCCCCCGGCGCGCTGCGGCTGCGCGTGCGAGCGCGGTTCGACGCCCGGGCGCGGGTCCCCGCCGGGGCGCGGATTCTCGCCGGGACGCGGTTCCCCGCCGGGGCGATGCCGCGCGAGGCTCGTGCGGGCCCGGACCCTCGCCCCGAGGCCGAGGGCGGGGCGCAGGCGGGCGCCGGCCGCGGCGCGGACCTTCTGCACGATGGCGGGCCCGATCCGGTCGAAGTCCAGCGACACGGCGCCCGAGGGCTTGGCGATGAAGTCGACCGCGCCGCGCTCCAGGGCGTCGAGTGTGACCTCGGCGCCCGCGGCGGTGAGCCCCGACAGCATCACGACCGCGCAGGGGCGCTCCAGCATGATCCCGTCGAGGCAGGCGAGGCCGTCGAGGCCGGGCATGGCCACGTCGAGGGTGACGACGTCGGGCCGGAAGCGGGCGTGGGCGGCGAGCGCCTCCCGGCCGTCGCGGGCGAAGGCCACCTCGAAGTCGCCCTCGGCGGCGAAGAGCCCCCCGAGGAGACGGCGCATGAGGGCGGAATCGTCGACGACGAGGAGGCGGATCACGCGGCCCGCCCCCCGGCCCGGCGGGCCGCCGCCGCGAGCCCGCGCGCGGCGCGCGCGAGCAGGATGTCCGGGTCGACCAGGAGGATCCCGCTGCCGTCCGGCAGGGTCGCGGCGGCCGCGAGGGCGCCGGCCGCGGGCACCGGCGCCGGGGAGGCGAGGGCCCGGATGCCCGAGACGGCGTCCACGAGGAGGCCGCTGCGGGTGCCCGCCCGGTCGACGACCACGATGCGGCGCCCCGGGTCGGGCGGGCCGGGGCACAGGCCGAGCAGCGCCCGCAGGTCGACGACCGGCAGCACCTCGCCGCGCCGGTTGAGGGCGCCGGCCAGGAGGGCAGGCGCCCGCGGCAGCCGGGTCACGCGCGCCGGGACCCGCAGGATCTCGGCCACGGCGGACAGCGGCAGGCCGTAGCGCTCCGGCCCGAGCGCGAAGGCGAGGCAGCGCGGTTGCGCCGCCTCGCCGGCATGCCGCGGGGCGCCGGGCTGGCCGGCCGGCCCCGGGAGGAAGCGGTCGCGGGGACCGCCGCCCGGGGGAGCGGCCGCCGGGGTCGCGGCCACCCGGACGAGCGCCTCCGCGGACAGGATCGAGACCAGCGTCGCCCCGTCGTCCAGGCGGCCCAGGGCCGTGACGGGGCTTCCCGCGCGGCGCAGCACCGGGGGCACCGGATCGATCGCCGCGGCGGCGAGCCGCAGGACCGGCCCGACCGCGTCGACCACGAGGCCGACGCGGGTGCCGGCGTGGTGCGCGACGACGATCCGGTCGCCGGGACCGGGCGCCGGGGCGGCGGCCCCGAGGAGGCGCGCGAGCGGCAGGAGCGGCAGGGCCCGCCCGCGCAGCGTGATGCTGCCGGGCTGCGGGCCGCCCGCGGCCTCGCGCGGCAGCGGCACGATCGCGGCGACCTC
>NZ_KZ984690.1 GCF_003574465.1 Methylobacterium crusticola | reverse complement strand
GGCCGGGCCTGGCGGGCGCCCTCGGCCTGCTCCTCCGCCCGTTGCCGCTCCTGCGTCTCGGCTGCCTCGGCGAGGAGCTTGCGCCGCGCCGCCTCGGCGTCCGCGGCGAGCCGCGCCTGGCGGGCCTCCTCGGCCGCCCGCTCGTCGGCGAGGCGCTTCCGGCGGGCCTCCTCGGCCTGCTCCTCGGCGAGGCGCCTGCGGCGCGGCTCGTCCGCCTGCGCCTCGGCCGGCCGCCGCTCCGGCCGCGCCTCGAGGAGGGCGAGGCGGGCCTTCGCGGTCTCGGCGAGGTCGCTGCCCGGGAACGTCCTGACGAAGTCCCGGACCGCCTCCGGATCGGCGCTGTCGCGGACGCGCCGCCAGGCCTCGCCGGCCGTCTCGCCGAGGTTGAAGTAGAACTGGCCCGGGTAGGACGACGACAGTTCCGGCGTCTGGCGGCCGCCGCTGGAGCGGTCCACCGCGCTGCTGACGCGCTGGAAGAACTGCGGCAGGTCGAGGCCGGGCTCGCCCATGGCCTTCAGGAAGGCCTCCGTGAAGATGCTGTTGCGGCCGACGCCGTCGTACGCGAGGGCGTCGGCCTGGGTCGCGTAGGCGACCACGAGGCCGCGCCCGTTGATCCGCGCGAGGCCCGTGTCGACGAACGGGTTGCGGCGGCTCTGCTCCTTCAGGGGCAGGTTGCGGCAGGCGTCGAGGATGATGATGCGCGCGCCCTCGGCCCGGTTGAGCTCGCCGACGACGTCGTCGACGCGCACCGTCTCGTACTCGAGGTCGAACTCGTCCTGGAGCCTGGCGTCCACGGGCAGCAGGTAGTTGCGTCCCTTGTACTGGAGGCCGTGGCCCGCGTAGTAGGCCAGGGCCGCGTCCGCGCCCTGGGCCGCGCGGGCGAAGCGGCGCAGCAGGTCGCGCATCGCCTCGCGGGTCAGGTCGACGCCGCCGATCACCTCGAAGCCCGACCGCTGCAGGGCGGCCATCACGTCCTCGGCGTCGTTGCGGGGGTTCGGCAGGGAGGGGAAGCGGAGGTAGGACGCGTTGCCGATGACGAGGGCGACGCGCCGCTCCGCGGGCGCCGCCGCGGCGTAGCCCGCGGCGAGGACCAGGGCGAGGCCGGTCAGCAGCCTCAGCAGCGCGCGCACGGGACGGGCCATGGCGGCGGGCCTGGGCGGTCGCGTCCGCGGAGCGCACCCGGCATNTGTCCGCGGCCGCGGGCTGCGAGCCCAGGGCGCTGGCGATCTGGGGCGTGTCGAACAGGTCCGCGCCGGCCTTGAGGAAGCGCATCGGGTCGACGGCGGCTGTGTTGATCCGGGTCTCGTAGTGCAGGTGCGGCCCCGTCGAGCGGCCGGTCGAGCCGACCGCGCCGATGACCGTATCCGGGCGCACCGTCTGGCCGACCGCGACCGCGAAGGCGGACAGGTGGCCGTAGCGGGTCACGACGCCGTTGCCGTGATCGATCTCGACGAGGTTGCCGTAGCCGCCGGAGGCCTCCGCCGTGACGACCCGGCCGGCCCCGGTGGCGTGGACGCCGGTGCCGACCGGCGCCCGGAAGTCCATGCCGGCATGCAGGGCCGACGCCCCGGTGAACGGGTCCTTGCGGACGCCGAAATTGCTCGTGAGGGCGTGGTCGAGACCCTCCAGCGGCCGGCGCAGCGGCACGCCGTCCGCCACGCCGCGCCAGCGGCGCAGGTCGTCGAGGCCGAGGTCGAGGAGGCGCACGCCCTCGTCGAACGGGTTGGCCACGGCGACCGGGCGCGGGGCCGGGGCCGCGGCGGCCGGCAGGGCGACGCCGAGCCCGCCGAGCACGGTGCGGATCCGGCCGACGCCGTTGCGCACCGCCCGGTCGAAGGCGGCGAGGACGCCGGTCTCCTGCCGCTCGACGCGGCCGAGGGACGCCTCCAGGACGTCGAATTGCTGGCGGGTCGGCAGGCCGAGGAGCGCCCGGATGCGCGAGCGGCGCTCCGTCTCCGCCACGCTGCGCACGCCGTCCTCGAGCACCGAGCGCGGCCCGGGGCCGGGCGCCGCCGGGGGCGCCTCGGCCGGACGCGGGCCGCCGAGGCGCAGGACGTTGGTCTCGGCGGGCGGGCGGGCGCCGCCCTCGCGGCCGGCCTCGCCCTC
>NZ_QOWC01000435.1 GCF_003574465.1 Methylobacterium crusticola | reverse complement strand
CAACGCGCGCGGCCCTGACGGGCTCACCGACCGCTGGGCCAGAGGCAGCCCGCCCCGCCTCTCGCCTGAGCAGCAGGCCGACGTGACCCACCTCGTTGAGGCAGGACCCGATCCGGCCGTGCACGGCGTCGTGCGCTGGCGGCGGCAGGATCTGCGGGAGGTCATCGTGGCGCGCTTTGGCGTGCGCTACCACGCGCGCACGATCGGCACGATCCTGCACAAGCTCGGCTTCTCCCGCATCAGCCCCCGCCCGCACCATCCAGCTCAGGACGAGGGGATCGTGGCTGAGTTCAAACAAGCGTCGCCGCGACCCTGAACGCCCCTCTCGCCGGGGTCGGCTCGGACAAACCCGTCGAGATCGGGTTCCAGGACGAGATGCGCCTGGGCCGGAAGAACGGCCTCGTGCGGGTCTGGGCGCGACGCGGTTCGCGGCCGCGCCAGCCGGCCGACC
Source organism: Methylobacterium crusticola (assembly GCF_003574465.1). GTDB lineage: Bacteria > Pseudomonadota > Alphaproteobacteria > Rhizobiales > Beijerinckiaceae > Methylobacterium > Methylobacterium crusticola. The sequence continues at coordinate 1,680 of NZ_QOWC01000435.1, read as the reverse complement.
AGCGCGACGAGCGCGCGTACCTGTCCGGGGCGGTCTGTCCGGCCCGCGGCACCTCTTCCAGGTACTCGATGATCGCCGGCGACTGGATCAGCACGCTTCCGTCGTCGAGGGCGAGGCTCGGCACCCGCGCCTGCGGGTTGATCCGCCGGTAAGCCTCGCTCCGGTGCTCACCGCCTCCGTGCACGAGGTGGACCGGCACCTGATCCGGCCTCAGGCCCTTAAGGGCGAGCGCGATGCGCAGCCGGTAGGACGATGTCGAACGCCAGTAGCCGTAGAGCCTCATGCGACCGCTCCAAGCACGACCGCCCGGCACTCGCCGAACCCGATCGATGCGAAGCCGTCCCGCACGCCACGGGCCCGCAGGATCACCTCGTCGCCGTCCTCGAGGAAACGCCGCTCCTCGCCTGAGGCGAGCCGGAGCGGCTCCCGGCCGCCCAGCGTCGCCTCAACGAGGCTGCCGCAGGCGTCGCGATCCGGGCCCGAGATTGTCCCGGTGCCGAGGAGGTCGCCCGGCCGTAGGTTGCAGCCGCCGCAGGTGTGGTGGGCTACCATCTGCGCCACCGTCCAGTACATGTGCCGGGTGTTCGAGGCCGAGATCCGATGTGGGGCGAGGCCGGCCTCGCGCAGGCTCGGCGTCACGAGGAGCACGTCGAGCTGGAGATCGAAGGCGCCACCCGCCTGGTCGGCCTCATCGAGAAGGTAGGGAAGTGGCCGTGGATCACCTTCGGGCCGGGGCGGCTGCGCGATCCGGAAGGGGCTGAGCGCCTCCGGCGTGATGATCCAGGGCGAGATCGTCGAGGCGAAGTTCTTTGACAGGAACGGCCCGAGCGGCTGGTACTCCCAGGCCTGGACGTCCCGGGCCGACCAGTCGTTGAGGAGGCAGAAGCCCGCGACGTGTGCGGGCGCCTTGCCGGTCGGGATGGGCTCGCCGAGGTCGTTGCCGGGGCCGATCCAGACGCCGAGTTCGAGCTCGTAGTCGAGGCGGGTCGAGGGGCCGAAGGTCGGCGCGGCCGCGTCCGAGGCCTTCGCCTGCCCCCGCGGCCGGCGCACCGGGACGCCCGAGGGCCGGATCGACGAGGCCCTACCGTGATAGCCGATCGGCACGTGCTTGTAGTTCGGCAGCAGCGGGTTGTCCGGCCGGAACTGCCGGCCGATGTTCTCGGCATGATGGATGCCGACGTAGAAGTCGGTGTAGTCGCCGATCGTCGCCGGCAGGTGCAGGGTGCAGGAGGCGGCCCCGTGCAGCAGCTGCGCGACCCGGTCGCGCTCCGGCGTGCCGGCGCGCAGCAGATCGGACAGGCGCGCCCGCAGGGCGCGGCGCGGCCCGGCCCCGAGTTCGAGGAGCTGGTTGAGAGCAGTGCCGGTGGCGGCCTCGGCGGCGCGTGCCGCCTCGCCCGCGAGGAGGCCGGCTACCAGCAGTGCCGGAAGGTCGAGGATGTGTTCGCCGATCGCGACCCCGGCCCGCGGAGCGCCGTCCTCAACTGAGAACATCCCAAGCGGCAGGTTCTGGATCGGGAAGTCGGGATGCCCGTCGGCCTCCGGCACCCAGGAGCGCAGAGCCACGTCGTGCGTGTGGTCGATCCCCGTCATGAGCACGCCTCCGGCCGGCGCGGGTCGAACGTCTTCGGGTCGAAGTGCTTGGCGAGCCGGCGGCCGTAGGCGCCGTACTCCGCCTGCAGG
>NZ_QOWC01000434.1 GCF_003574465.1 Methylobacterium crusticola | reverse complement strand
CGGCTCGCCGCGGCCCGGGCCCTGGCGGGCCGGCCCGAGGGGGCCGCGGCCCTCGGCGCGGCGCTCGCCGGGGAGGCGGATGCCCGCGTGCGCGAGGCCCTGCTCTCGGCCCTCGTGGCGATCGCCGACGAGGCGGCGGCGGCGGCCCTGGCGCCGCACCTGCGGGCCCAGGACCCGGCCCTGCGCAACGGCTGCGTCGAGGCGCTCCAGGACATGCCCGCCGCGGTGGCCGGCCTGCTTCCGGGCCTCCTCGGCGATCCCGACCCGGACGTGCGCCTCCTGGCGGCCGGCATCGCCCGGAGCCAGGCGCCCGAGGCTGCGACCGCGCTCCTCGTCCGCCTGCTGGAATCCGAGCCGCACCCCAACGTCTGCGCCGCCGCCGTCGAGGTGCTGGCGGAGGTCGGCACCGCCGGGGCCCGGGCCTCCTTGCGGGCGGCGCGGGCGCGGTTCGCGGCCGACCCGTTCCTGCCGCTCGCCATCGACGCGACCCTGGCGCGCCTCGGCGGCGAGGGATAGCGGCCCCGTGGCGGACACCCCCTCCCCGATCGCGGACGCCGACTTCGCGCGCTTCTGCGACTTCTTCTACCGGCGCACCGGCATCGCCTTCACGCCGGCCAAGCGCTACTACGTCGACCGCCGGCTGGCGGAGCGGATGCAGGCGACGGGCACGCGCTCCTTCGCGGCCTATTTCGGGCGCCTGCGCGTCGAGGCCGGCACCCGGTCGGCGGGGGGCGAGACCGAGCGCCTGATCAACGCGCTCACGGTCAACGAGACCTACTTCTTCCGCGAGGAGCATCAGCTGCGCTGCCTCACCGCCTCGCTCATGGCCGAGGTCACGGCCGGCAAGGGGCCGGGGGACAGCGTCCGGATCTGGTCGATGCCCTGCTCCACCGGCGAGGAGCCGTACTCCGTGGCGATCTGGCTCCTGGAGCACTGGCCGGAGGTCGACCGCTACGAGGTCGAGATCGTCGGCTCGGACATCGACACCCGGGTCCTCGCCGCCGCGGAGGCCGGCCGCTACGGCGACCGGTCGCTCATGCGGCTCACGCCCGACCTCGTCGCCCGCTACTTCGAGCCCGCGACCGCCGCGGGCGAGCGGCGCATCATCGCGGCCCTGCGCGGGTCGGTGCGCTTCTCGGCCTGCAACCTGATGGACGCGAGGGCGACGGGGGGCGAGGGCCGGTTCGACGTCGTGCTCTGCCGCAACGTCCTGATCTACTTCGACGATGCCTCCCGGCGCAGCGCCGCCGGCAACCTCTACGAGAGCCTCGTGCCGGGCGGCTTCGTCTGCCTCGGCCACACCGAGTCGATGAGCCGGATCTCGCCGCTGTTCCGCGTCTGCCGCTACGCCGACGCCATCGTGTACCAGCGCCCGCGGGAGGGCGAGCATGTCTGAGGCGGCCGCCCCGCGGGTCCTCGTCGTGGACGACGCGAACCTCGTGCGCATGTACTATCGCGGCGTGCTCGAGCGGGCGGGCTGCGCCGTCGACGAGGCCCACAACGGCGTCGAGGCCATGGAGATGGTGCTGCGCCGGCCCTACGGGCTCCTCGTCCTCGACGTGAACATGCCCAAGATGGACGGCCTCACGTTCCTGCGCGCGCTGCGCCGCCGGGAGGCGCCGGTGCGGGCGATCCCGGCACTCGTCACCAGCACCGAGGCCGGGGACGGCGACCGGGCGGCGGCCCGGGCGGCGGGCGCCAACCTCTACCTCGTCAAGCCGCTGGCCGAGGAGGCGCTCGCGGCGCACGCCCTCGCACTCCTCGGGCGGGCGCGATGAGCGACCTCGTCGCCGAGTTCGTGGTCGAGGCGCGGGAGCTCGTCCAGTCGGCCACCGAGGACCTCCTGGTGCTCGAGGCCGCGCCCGCCGACGCGGCCGCCCTCGACCGGGTGTTCCGCGCCTTCCACACCCTGAAGGGATCGGTCGGGCTGTTCGATTTCCCGCCGTTCCTCGCCGTGCTGCACGCCGCCGAGGACGGCTTCTCGGCGGTCCGCGCCGGAACGCTCGCGGTCGGGGCCGCGCTGATCGACCTCTCCCTCGAGACCCTGGACGCCGCCGCGCTCTGGACCGACGCCGTCGCCGCCTCGGGGCGCCTGCCGCCGGGCGTCGAGGCGGACGCCTCGCGCCTGACCGGGCGCTACCGCGCCCTGCTCGGGCGCCCGTCGGGGCCGGCGGCCGCGG
>NZ_QOWC01000433.1 GCF_003574465.1 Methylobacterium crusticola | reverse complement strand
GAGGCCCCGGGCCTCGCCGCGCGGGAGTTCGGCACCGCGACGCGGCCGGCCCGCCCCGTCGTCGGGCCGGCCTGCGCCGCCCTCGCGGCCCGGCGCCCGGGCGGGGAGGCGTAGGCGTGGCGAGCCTCGATCTCGGCCCCTTCGTTGCCCGGGCCGCGCTCGCGCGCCTCGCCGCCGACCCCGCGCTGCGGGTCCTGGTGGGCGGCCGGGTGCGCGACGCCGTCCCGGCCCGCGAGGACGGGCCGTTCCTGCGCCTCGATCCCGTCGAGGCGAGCCCCTACGAGGCCAGCGGCTGGCGCGGCTGCGCCTGCCGGCTCACCGTCCACGCCTTCGTCCGCGGCGCCCGCAGCGCCGACCCGATCCAGCGCCTCGCCGCCGCCGTGACGGCCGCCCTCGACGAGGCCGACCTCGCCCTCGAACGCGGCACCCTGCTGTGGATCGCCCACGAGCGCAGCCTGATGCTCCCGGAGCCGCAGGGCCCGGGATCCTGGCACGCCGTCGTCCGCTTCACCGCCGCCGCCGCCGAGGAGGCCTGAGGCCGGGCGCCGCGACACCGCGGCGCCCGGCCCGGGCCGCGGCCCGGCTCGACCCGGCGCGGCGCGCGCCTGCGCGCGCCGTCCCCCATCCAGAGATCCAAGGAGGCTCCCCCATGACCCAGCCCACCACGCTCCCGTTCTCGGCCGTCTCCGTGAAGCTCGAGAGCCCGACCGCGCCGGGCACCTTCGAGGCCCCGTGCGGGCTCACCGAGCGCTCGGTGCAGTTCTCGAAGGAGACGAACAGCGCCGCCATCCCGGACTGCGCCAACGAGGACGCCGCCCCCTTCGTCGAGCGCACCGTGGTGTCGAAGTCGGTCGCCGTCGCCGGCAAGGGCGTGATGGCGCGCCAGAGCCTCGCCCGCTGGCGCGCCGCCTTCGAGGCCGACGGCCCCGTCCGCGGCCGGGTCGACGTCGCCGGCGCGGCCGCCGAGAGCGGCGGGCACTGGGAGGGGCTGTTCCACCTGACGAGCTTCGAGGTCGGCGCCAGCCGGGGCGAGCGCTGCACCGTGTCGGTGGCGCTGCAATCGACCGGGCCGGTGCCCTTCACGGCGGCGGGCTGAGGCCGCCATGAGCCGCGACGGCCACGTCGACCTCGACCTCGACGGCACCACCTACCGGTTCCGCCTCGCCCTCGGCGACCTCGAGGCGCTCCAGGAGGTGACCGGGCAGGGGCCCGCCGAGCTGCTGCACCGGTTCCACGCCGGGCGCCGCTACCGCTTCCGGGACGTGCGCGACACCCTGCGGGTCGGCCTGATCGGCGGCGGCACGCCCGTGCCGCGGGCCCACGCCGTCGCCCGCCGCCTCGACGGCCTGCCCTGCATCCCGCTCATCGCCAGGGCCGCCCTGGTGCTGGCCGCGGGCCTGGAGGGGACCGAGGAGGAGCCGGTCGGCCGGGCCGGCGCGGCCGCGGGCGCGGACGGCCGGATCGCCTTCGCGGCCTTCTACGCCGCCGCCGCCGCCATGGGCCTCGGCCCCGCCGAGATGCGGGCGATGAGCCTGTGGCAGTTCGCGGCCTACCTCGACGGCTTCAACCGGGCCCACGACCCGGCGGCCGCCGCGCCGCTCACCGCCGCCGAGGAGGACGCGCTCTGGGCCTGGCTCCAGGGCGGCGCCCCCGGCGCGCCGGAAGGCCACCCCGAGGAGGACGCCCCGTGACGACCGAGATCGACCGCCTGGTGGTCTCCCTGGAGGCCAACGTCGACGCCTACGAGCGCGAGCTCGCCCGGGCCGGGCCCGCGGCCGAGCGCGCCCTGGGACAGGCCGAGCGGGCCGTCGAGGCCGCCGCGTCCCGGATCGGCGCCACGATGGCCCGGGTGGGCGCGGACGTGCGCGACGAGCTCGCGCGCATGAGCGCGGGCGACACCCTCGTCCGGTTGCAGCAGGCCTACGCCCAGGTCCAGGACCGCCTCGCGTCCGGGGGCGGGGAGGCCGCGCAGGGCTCCGTGCGCCGGATCGAGGAGGCGCTCGGCGGCCTCGTCGGCCGGCTCGGGGAGGCGAGCGGCGCCGCCCGCCAGGCCGTGGCGGGCTTCGACGCGGTGGCGGGGGCGGTGGGCGGGATCGCCGACCGCGTCCCGGCGGCCGCCGACCTCCTCGACGGGCTCGGCCGGCGGGTGCGGGCGGCGGCGGCGGCCGGCAGCGAGAGCGGCGACGCCATCCGGGCGCGCGTGGCCGCCG
>NZ_QOWC01000432.1 GCF_003574465.1 Methylobacterium crusticola | reverse complement strand
GCGCGGGCGCGGCGCCGGCCGGGCGTCGGCCGTGAGCGTCACGTCGGGGTCCTCTCGCCGGGCGCGCGCCTCGGGCATCGCAGCTCCTCGTCTCTGGCCGCCGACCCGCGGCCTCCGGGTGAGGCCGGGTCCACCCGAGCCGCGGCGAACCGCGCGGCCCCGTCCCCGGCGGATGAGCCTAATCCCCGAACCCTCTCGAATTCCTCACCGGGCCCCGGGGCGCCCCGGAGGCCCCGGGCCCCCGGCGGGGGTGCCCGGCGGGAGCCGCCCGGAAGGCGCGCCTCAGGCCGAGCGCAGCAGCGCCGCGCCGGTCTCCCGCTCGCCGGCGAGCGGGGCGGTGCGGATCGGGGCCGGCGGTCCGGGCGCCCGGCCGGTGCGGCAGTCGAGGGGCAGCGTCACGACCACCCGCGTGCCCTGGCCCGGCGTGCTCTCGACGGTCAGGTCGCCGTGATGCAGCCCGACGAGGCCGCGCACCACCGACAATCCGAGGCCGGTGCCCTCGTAGGGGCGCCCATAGGCCGAGCCCGCCCCGAGGCCGGCCTGGAAGAAGGGGTCGCCCACCCGCGGCAGGTCGGTCTCGGCGATGCCGATGCCGGTGTCCGTCACGGCCATCTCGATGCGGTCGAAGGCCCGTCGCGCGCTCAGCGTCACCCGGCCGCCCCGGGGCGTGAACTTCACGGCGTTCGACAGGAGGTTGATCAGCATCTGCCGGCAGGCGCGCGGATCCGCGGTCAGCTCCGGCAGGTCCGGGGCGATGTCGCGCACGAGCAGCACCGCGCTCTGGTCGGCCTTGAGCTGCATCAGGTCGCAGCAGCCCTGGACCAGCGTGCCGAGCTCGAACGGCTCGGGCACGTAGTCGAAGTTGCCGCTCTGGATCCGCGACATGTCGAGGAGCCCGTTCACCACCTCCAGGAGGTGCCGGCCCGAGCCGTGGATGAGGCCGGCATACTCGCGCCGGCGCTCCGCCCCGAGGGCGAGCTGGCCCTCGGCCTCCAGCATCTCGGAGAAGCCGATGATGGCGTTGAGGGGCGTGCGCAGCTCGTGGCTGACCGTGGCGAGGAACCGGCTCTTGATCTCGTCGGCCCGCTCGGCCTCGGCGCGGGCCTGGTCCAGGTCCTCGGCCCGGCGGCGGTGCTCGGAGACGTCGCGGGTGACCGCCACCACGGCGGCCTCGCCGGGCGCCGCGGCCCCGGCCCCGCCCGGCACCCGGTGCGCCCGCATCTCGGCCCAGATCACCCGGCCGGGCTCCCCGGCCGGGCCGGCCGCGTGCAGCCGGAACTGCGCCGTCACCGGCAGGGCCCGGCCGGCGGCGTCGCTGATCGCCTTAAGGAAGGCGGGCCGGTCCGAGACGTGGACGCGGGCGAGGAGCCCGCGCCCCGCCAGCTGCTCGGGCGAGGCGCCGGCGAGCGTGGCGGAGGCGGCGCTGGCCTGGAGCACGCTGCCGTTGCGGTCGTGCCAGGTGATCAGGTCGTCGATCGCGTCGAGCAGCAGCGCGTCGCGGGCGGAGGCCGCCCGCAGGGTGGCGCTCCAGCGCCCCTCCCGGCGCAGGTGCTCGACCGACAGCGCCAGGACGTGGCAGATCGCCGTGATGGCGAAGATCGGCATCGCCAGGGCCGCCGGCCAGGCGAACAGACCCGAGCCGGCGGTGGGCTCGATCAGGGAGATGAGCACGGCCCCGGCGGCGGCGAGCGCCCCCGACATCAGCGCCGCCCGGTGCGAACCCGCCATCAGCGCCTCGATGGGAATCATCACGAGCCAGATGCTGGCCGCGGAGGCCGGCCCGCCGGTGAGGCAGGCGAGGCAGACGACGAGGCCGGTGAGCGCCGCCGACGAGAGGCCGTGGGCGAGCACCAGCCGCCCGGTGCGGGCGAGGATCAGGGCCGCCGCGACCGGCAGCATCAGGCAGGCGGCCGCCACCGCCTCCAGGGGCGAGGGCACGCCGCGCCAGAGCAGGTAGGGCGGCAGCATCGCCATCATGACGGCGCCCGTGGCGAGCCGCGAGATCAGGAAACGCTCGTGGCGCATCCGCTCGTTCGGGTCGCCGGCGACCGACTCGTGGACGAGCCCTGCCAGACGGGCGTCGATCAGCGACGCAAAGGCCTTGTTGATACGCACACCGCCACGCCAGCGCAGGGAACCCGTCGGGCCCCGGCGCCCCTTCGCTCCGTACGCCGGAACCCTCGCAGAGCCGGCTTAAACGATCGTTAGCCCGTGTGGACAGTTACCTAAGCCATAG
>NZ_QOWC01000431.1 GCF_003574465.1 Methylobacterium crusticola | reverse complement strand
GGGGCGGGCGCGGCCCGGCCGGCCGCCCGGGGCGCCCGGGCCTTCGGCGCGGGCTTCGGCTTCCCGGCCGGGGCGGTGCCGGTGGCCAGCGCCAGGACGTGGCGGCGGTGCGCGGCGGGCGTCCCCTGCTCCAGGTCCGGATGATGCTTGTCGAGGCGCCCGGCGAGGCTCCTGACCTCGGCGTCCTTGAGCCCGTCCAGGATGAGGGCGAGGGCTTGAGACCCGAGCGCGCCCGCGACCTTGCCCAGGCCCTCCACGCCGAGATTCCGCGCCTTGAGCTGCTTGCTCACCAGGGCGTGGGCGGCCTTGGTCACGTCGCCGCGGATCGCCGGGAACGCCTCCGGCGCCTCCGCGATCGCGCGCAGGACCGCGAGGCCGTCGATCTCAAGCGCCATCCAGGGCCTCCTTCAGCTCGGCCACCACCGGCGTGATCACCGCGCCGATCAGGTCGCGGCTGCCATCCTTATACTTGTTCGCGAAGGTCTGGTACTCGAGCGTCAGCGCGTTCGCGAGGGCGGCCGATTGCGGCACCCGGGTCCTGAACAGGCGGAAGCGGGCCCCGTCCTGGTCGGCGCTGGCCCGCAGGGTGTCGTAGGTGCGCGCCTGGAGCTTCGTCTCCTGCCAGCGCGTGATCAGCACGTGGGGCAGGTTCCGCGGCGTGAGCGTGCTGTCGCTGCCGTGGCCCGTGCCCCAGATCGTCTCGTAGAACGCCTTGAGGCCGTAGGTCGACAGGAAGTCCGAGATGCAGGCGACCACCACGAGGTCGCTCGCCCGGATCGCCACCTCGGTCATCGGCGAGATCCCGGGCGCGCAGTCGAACAGCACGTAGTCGTAGGTCTCCCGCAGGGGCACGAAGTCCTCGTGGAACAGCTTCCACAGGTGGCCCTCGATCGCGTGCATCGAGTACTTGCGCTTGGTCAGCGCGTAGATGATCTCGCGCTCGACGATGCGGAGCGACGGCCCGGAGGGCAGGAGCGAGACCGGCAGCGGTTCGCCGAGATGCGTGGTGCTGCTGACGTAGTCGCGGATGAAGTCAACGAGGCTCGCCTTGTCGCGGTCGACGATGCGCAGGCCGAGGTAGTAGTCGAGGGTGCGGCCCCGCGTGATCATCTCGGCCAGGATCGCGTCCCCGGCAAAGCACACCGACGCGCTGGCCTGGGGGTCGAGGTCGACCACCAGCACCGAGGCCCCGCCGGCCGCGAGGGCGTCGGCCAGCATCACCACCGTGGTGGTCTTGCCGACCCCGCCCTTCATGTTGGCGACGGCGACGAGCTTGCCGCTCACGGACGCACCGTGCGGCTCACGCGCGGGTCTCCGCCACCATGCGCGCCCGAAGGGCGCGCTGCCTGGCCTTGAGCCGCGCCTCGCCCCGCGCGCCCTCCGGCAGGTCCCGGACGAGGTGGCCGACATGGGAGAAGCGGGTCCGGGCCGGAGCCCCCGGCATCAAGAGGAGGATGCGGCCCCCCTGCCCGCGCAGCCGGCCGATGCGGCGCCGACCGAGCAGCCGGTCGCGCAACACCCGGTCGCGCACCGGGGTGCCGTCCGCCGGCAGCAGCGCGAGGCTGCGCGCGGCGCGTTCGGGCGCTGGCTCGCGCGGGCGGGGCTGGGCCATCCGGAACCTCTCGGGTCCGCCCCTTCCACCACCTGCAATGGAACGAAGTCAAGGGCGGTTGCGCCCCGGCCGCCTCTCCGACTGGGCGGCGGCCGCTCCCCAAGAGAGGCCGCGGGCCTCAGCCGCGGGAGCAGCGGGTGTAGGTCACCGAGCCCCGCTCGCTCGACCAGGTGAGCCGGTTGCCCTCGACGGCGAGGCGGACGTGGGAGGACCAGCGCTGGCGGGCATTGCGGCAGGTGGCGGCCACGCTCCAGACGTTGCCGCTGCGCCGGGCGTCCCGGAACGCGCAGGCGGTCTGCCCGGCCCGCGCCCCGCCCGGGCCGATCACCGCCGGCAGGAACCCGCGGCGGGAGGACCGGCGGCTCGCGCAGGCCGCGGCGCTCGGCCCCCAGATCCCGACGTAGCTGCCGCCCTGCCCGGGCGCCGCGGCGCGCGCCGGCTCCGCCTCGGGCTCGTCGTCCGGGTCGTCGGCCGGGGGGCGGGCCACGGCGGCCCGGGCCGGCTTCTGCCGGTGCTCCCGGGAGGGCCGGGGCGACGCCTCGGCCGCCGGCTTCTCGCCGGCCGGCTCCAGGGCCGGGACCAGGACCGCGGAGCCGGCATCCCCGGGGGCGGGCTCGGGCGGCAGGGCCCGCACGGTCTCGCGGGCCGGC
>NZ_KZ984689.1 GCF_003574465.1 Methylobacterium crusticola | reverse complement strand
GGTGCGGGAGCTTCCCGCGGCCGTGTGATCCCCCCGGCAGGGGCCTGCGCGCCTCAGGCGGCGCGCCGCTTGAGCAGCCCCGCGCGCAGCGCCGTGACGGCGGTGCCGACGGCGAGGGCCGCCCGGGCGCCGGCGACGTGCGTCACGGCGTTCGGGATCGGCAGCAGCGGGTCGGCGGCCGCGAAGGGAATCGCCCCCTCGGTGATGAAGGCGGCGCCCAGCACGGCGGCGCCGCCGCCGGCCTCCCGCTCGGGCGCGCTGAAGCGGGACGCGAGGAGCCGCGTCGCGAGCGCGAGGCCGAGGTGCTGCGCCGGTTCGCCCGGCCCGGCCGGCCCGAGGCCCCGATCCTCTCGAACGGCCTGCTCCTGACGGGCGCCGTGCGGGCGGCCCGGGCCGCCCGCGGGCTTCGACAACGAGCCCTGGACCGAGCCGGCGGAGCCGGGCCTCACCGCGATCGAGCAGCCCGTGGCCGAGATCGGCGCCCCGGCCATGAGCCTCCCGTTCGACCGGCTGGCGAACCCGGGCCGGCCGGTGCGCAAGGTCGTGCCGAGCGGGCGCCCGGTGCTGCGGGGCGCGACGCGGCGCTCCTGACGGGGGTGCGGCGGGCTATCCCGGCGGCGGGCTCCCGGCGCTGCGGGCCTCGGGCGCGGGCGGCGCCTCGGGGGCGGGGGCGGGCCGCTCGGGGGCGGCGCTCTCGGGGTAGCGGGCCCGGTAGCCGCGCAGGAAGGCCGTGAGGGTGTCGGCGTTCGCGGCCCGGCGCGCGAGGTCCCGGAACGCCGCGGTGCCGCTGGCGTTCGGCATGGTCACGAGCGCGAAGGTGTGGGCATCGGGGCTCTCGGCCATCTTCGGGGTGTACTTCGCCCGCAGCCGGTCGAGGTTCAGCGTCTCGTCCGCGAGCGCGTAGGCGATCGCCGCCCGCATCACGTCGGCGCGCTCGGCATCGGCGAGGCCCCCGGGCTCGCGCCAGCGCACCCCGAGCATCGCCTCGTGGGCCTCCCCGGCCTCGCGCCAGCGCCGGGCGCCCCACAGGATGTCGGCGCGCAGGCGCGTCGCCTCCGGGCCGTCGCCGCCCTCCAGGAGCTCGAGCGCGAGGTCGGTGCGGGAGAGGTCCGAGAGGGCCCGGGCCTCGAGGAGCAGGCGCGCGTCCNTCGACTGGAGGGCGCGCAGCGCCTGGAGCGGGTCGCCGTCCATCAGCCGGATGGTGGCGAGGCGCGCCGCCACGGTCGCCCGGGCGGCGCCCGTGAGGCGCTGGTCGACCTGGTGCTGGAGGAGCTCGCCGGCGGCGTCGAGGAGGTCGAGGGCGACGAGCCGGTCGGCGAGCCGGCGGACGATCTCGTCGCCCTGGCGACCGATGGGCGTGAACTCCTTGAAGTCGAAGTAGAGCGCCAGCGCCTCGATCCGCCCGAGGCTCGCGCCCCTGTCGCCGAGGAACAGCGCGGCGAACAGTGCCACCGTGTCCTCGTGCAGGGAGCGGGTCGCCGGGTGGTCCGGGAACAGCCGGTTGGCCTTGCGGGCGGTCGCGAAGGCGTCGCGCCAGCGCCCGGTGCCGGCGTAGAGCCGGCCGAGCCGCGCCAGGGTCTCGGCCTCGACCTCGCCGCCGTGCCAGGTCAGGGCGAGGCGCTCCAGCCGGTCGACGGCGCCCTCCGGCGTCAGGGTGCCGGCGGCGCGGCCGAGGTCGACGAGGCGCAGCGCCGCCTGGGCGGCGACCGGGCGCTCGGCCTCGTCGGCGAGGCGCCGGTACTCGCGCTGGGCCGCCGCCTCCTGGCCGATCGCCTCCGCGAAGCGCGCCTTGAGGAACGCCGCCGTGTCGCGGGTGAGCGGGGTGTCGGCGAGCGGGCCCGCGACCGTGAGCGCCCGCTGCGCGAAGGCCGGGTCCTTGGCGTCCAGCGCCACCTGGGCGGCGGTGAGGAGGAGCGGGAGCTGCAGGTCCTCCGGATAGGCCTCGATCACCGGCTGGCCGGCCTTGAAGGCGGCCAGCGCCGCCGGCCCGCGGCCGCTGCGGGCGTCGATCATGGCGCGCCAGAGCCGTACCTCCGGGTCCTGCGCCATCTTCGCGTCGCCCGCCAGGAACCCGGCGGCCTGCGGGTCGCGCCGCAGCCGGATCGCCGCCAGGGCCGCCAGCACCCGGGCCGGGCGCTCCGCCGCCAGGGCCGCGTCGTCCCGCGCCGCGAAGGCCAGGACGGCGGCCGCCTCGGCGTCGAAGCCGTTGGCGAGGAGGACCCGCGCGAGGTCGAGGCGCGCGGCGGAGCGGGCCGGGCGCTCGGCCGCCG
>NZ_QOWC01000428.1 GCF_003574465.1 Methylobacterium crusticola | reverse complement strand
CGTACAGCACATGAGTTCTCGGGTCCCTCTGAGGCCCCCCACCCCATGCGGGTCCGCGCGAGCAAGAGATGTGTCCAGGGTTCAGCCTCGAAAACCCGGTAACACGTTCACAGGTTAATACTCATGGCATCGTCGTTCGTCACTCAGGCCGAGTTCTCGCGGCACCGCGGCGTCTCGCGCAAAACCGTTTCTGTGTGGAAAGTCAGAGGCTTGCTCGTTCTGAGTCCTGATGGTCTGATCGACGTGGCAGCGTCGGACAGGAAGCTGAACGAACGTCCTCTGAGGTACCGCGGTGGTCTTACGACTCAACTACCCGGCAACATCGGCAACAAATTCGCCTAAGACTACAGGTAGCGCTCAAGAAGCCGCGCAGGAAGGCGGCGAGCAAGCGTGAGGTAGCGCTTTCCTCCGTCTGCATTCAAGCTTTCTACCGGCGATGGCAGCCGAGCGCGGGGCGGACCTCGCCCGGATCATGGACCAGTCCGGGCTCCGGGATACCAGAATGGCGGTCGGCTACATCCGGCAGGCAACTGCCTCCAAGGGGCACGCGGGATGAGCTTTCCCCTGAAAGCAGTCTGTGAACAGGAAGAAGCATTCGGCTCGGCTTGCCGAACGAATCATGAACAAGTACCCTCACCGATATAGCCAGCTCCCTCGCGGAGCCGGGGTCCGGGTGGCTAGCCAGGCCAGGTCCGGGAAACCTCGCCATAGCCGGAGGGCACCGGCAACAAGCAGCGATCCTGCCTCCATCGTTGAGGTCATGGTGAACCTGCAGGAGTGGGAACGGGTCGCCCCGACCCCACAGACAGCCGGGCGGCCGATCGGTGCGCCTCCCGGTGGTTCCGCGTCAGATCCCGTGAGGGATGAAGCGGCGAGTAAAGGCCGACCGCCTGACCCCGGCCTCCCCGAACAAGGTTTCGTCCACCGATCCGTGACCGGCTCGTACGGCGGCTCCATACCCGTCAGGTCACTTGGTTTCGCCGCTGGTAGGCGAAGCCATGCCCTCTCCCCGGATCACCACCCCATCAGGTATCTCGCTCTCCGCCCGCTGATGCATCGCCCGCTTTGATTTTAGATCAGTTAGCCACAGCATTTCGGAAAAATCTGAGCTCACTCCGAGTTCTCCTGCTACCCGAAGCCGTCTTTCCCGGACATGCTGTAGATAGGAAGGTGACATGGGTGGCCTTGGCAGCGGACGATCGGGTGGGAAGCCCACGATCGAGGACGGGCTGACGCTCAACCTCGCCAAACTCCTGCGCGACGGCTTCTTCCGGCCGGGCCAGAGTTGGGGCGGCTCATTGACTTGGACGAACACGAGCACGGGCGAGCGCGTCGCTTCAGTCGGCTACGAGGCTCACCTGGATGACGAGCACGGCCGCGTGCGCCTGCACTATACTACGACCCGCTGGGGCGGCGAGAAGCACGCATCGGATTACTGGGTCACGCTGGAGACGACGCCGCAGCCCTTCGGTAGCCGGCGCTGGTGGTTCGTCTGCCCGCGCACCGGACGGCGTGTCACCAAGCTTCACCTGCCCAACGGCGCCCTCACCTTCGCCTCTCGTCAGGCCTATCGGCTCGGCTATCGTTCGCAGCGTGAGACACCCCGCGACCGCGCCCTCGGCCGCGCTTTCAAGCTGCGCCACCAACTCGGCAGCCGCGAGGGCATCGGCGATTACATCGTCAAGCCGAAGGGGATGCGCTGGGCGACCTTCGAGCGTGAGATGGCAAAGGTCGAGGCCGCCGAAGCGATCGTCGACGGTCACACGCAGTTGCTGCTCAAGAGCCTCAATCGCGGGCTCAAGAGATGAGTGTCCGACAAGAACAGGTACAGCTTCGGGTCACTGCGGTGAACGCAGGTGCGCCATCTGGTTACCAGAGAGGTTTCCAGCCTCTACGCGCGCGACGGACGGTGACTGACACCAATCGGCGGTGGCAGGTACCAACGTCGTGGCCGGAAACGGCAATGTCTGAGCCCCATGCTGGAATGTCGGCATATCAGAAGGAAGCTGTGACCGACTAACCCCACCCTCATCGTCAAGATGCTGCTTGGAAGCGAGGGCATCACGGAGCCGGACAACTTCCCCCTCACGGTCGACCTGATACTCGACTGCTGGCCCGAGACCACCGCCGACGAGATCGCTCGCGGGTTCGAGATCGCGATCTACCCCGCCGACCTTACTCGGCAATCGAAAACGGGACTGGTGACGAGGCATGAGCCCTACGACTCACGGCCGGCCACTCGTTCAGGTGCCGCAGCGGGATCCGGGCCTCGATCAGGAGGTCGTCTGCGAGCAGG
>NZ_QOWC01000427.1 GCF_003574465.1 Methylobacterium crusticola | reverse complement strand
CCGGGTGCGGCGGTAGCGCCGCCGGCCCCGCGCGGCCCCGGCCGGGTTGGGCCCGGCGCGGGGAGCCCGGCCCGGCGGCCGTTCGGACCGGTGAACCCCCGGCCGCCCGGCGCGGTTGAGGTGGGACGGCCCGGCCCGCGATCCGCCTCATCCCGAGACGCGATCCGCGCGACCCGGCCTCCGTCCCGGAGAACCGCCATGCGATCCGCCCCCCGCGACGCCGCGCTGCTCGTGGCCCTTCTCGCGGCGACGCCCGCCTCGGCGCAGACCGAGCCCGCGCCGGGCTTCCTGACGCGGCCCGAGCCCGGCAGCATCCGGGCCTCCAAGCTCGTCGGCGTCGGGGTCGTGGGCATGGACCACGTCCGCGTCGGCGCCATCGAGGACGTGCTGCTCGGCGCGGACGGGCGCGTGCGCGCCGTGGTGATCGGCGTCGGGGGCTTCCTCGGCATCGGCGAGAAGGCGGTCGCCGTGCCCTTCGACCAGCTGGCCTGGAACACCGGCAGCGCCGCGCAGGCCGCGGGGCCGCGCTCCTTCACGACCCCCGGCAGCGCGCCGAGCGCCGCCGAGGCGCGCAGTGCCGGGCCCGAGACGATGCCGGGCGCCCAGGTCGGCAACGACGCGCTGGCCGACGCGCCGGCCGGGCGCGGCGGCGGGGTCGACGTCGCGACCGGCTCGGTCGAGGCGCAGAGCCGGCCGCGGGGCCGCGCCACCGTGCTGGCCATCGGCCCGGACGGCAGGGTCGCCGGGGCCGAGGTGCGCATGACCAAGGCGCAGCTCGAGGCGGCCCCGGCCTTCCGCTACGAGGCGGAGCGCTGAGGCGCCCGGCCCGCGGGCAGGGCCGGCGGCGCCGAGACGGCCCGGGCGGCCCCGGCCGTCACGCCGCCTTGGCGAGGCCGATCCGCGCCCAGATGGTGCCGAGCGCCGCCACGAGCACGTCGATGTCGGCGTCGCTGTGCAGCGGCGAGGGCGTGACGCGCAGGCGCTCGGTGCCGCGGGGCACGGTCGGGTAGTTGATCGGCTGGACGTAGATCCCGAACTCGTCGAGGAGCGTGTCGCTGATCTGCTTGCACAGGACCGGATCGCCGACCATCACCGGGACGATGTGGCTGTCGTTCGGCATCACCGGGATGGCGGCGGCCTGGAGGCGGCGGCGCACCTGCGCGACCCGGTCCTGGTGCCGGGCCCGCTCGGCGCCGCTCGCCTTCAGGTGGCGGATGCTGGCGGCGGCCCCCGCCGCGACCGCGGGCGGCAGCGAGGTCGTGAAGATGAAGCCCGACGCGAAGCTGCGCACGAAGTCGCACAGGGCGTGCGAGGCCGCGATGTAGCCGCCATGGACCGCGAAGGCCTTGCCGAGGGTCCCCTCGATCACCGTGAGGCGGTGCATCAGGCCCTCGCGCTCGGCGATGCCGCCGCCCCGCGGCCCGTAGAGGCCGACAGCGTGGACCTCGTCGAGGTAGGTCATGGCGCCGTGGGCGTCGGCGACGTCGCAGAGCTCGGCGATGGGCGCGATGTCGCCGTCCATCGAGTAGACCGACTCGAAGGCCACGAGCTTGGGCCGGGCAGGATCGACGAGGCGCAACTTGCGGTCGAGGTCCTCCGGGTCATTGTGGCGGAAGATCTGCCGCTCGGCCCGGCTCGCCCGGATGCCCTCGATCATCGAGGCGTGGTTGTCCGCGTCGGAGAGCACGACGCAGCCGGGCAGCCGCGAGGCCAGGGTGCCGAGTGCCGCCCAGTTCGAGACGTAGCCGGAGGTGAACAGCAGCGCCGCCTCCTTGCGGTGGAGGTCCGCCAGCTCCTGCTCCAGGAGCACGTGGTAGTGGTTGGTGCCCGAGATGTTGCGGGTGCCGCCGGCCCCGGCGCCGCAGCGGTCGAGCGCCTCGTGCATCGCCGCGAGCACATCCGGGTGCTGGCCCATGCCGAGATAGTCGTTGGAGCACCAGACGGTGACCGGGCGGGCGCCGTCCGGGGTGTGGTGGGTGGCGTGCGGGAAGCGGCCGGCCTGCCGCTCGAGGTCCGTGAAGACGCGGTAGCGTCCCTCCCGGTGGAGGCCCTTGAGTTGCGCGGCGAAGAACGACTCGTAGTCCATGACTGCTCCCCACTGATTCACTCGCGGCGGGGCATGGGCGCCCCGTGTTCTGGGAGCCGGGCGGCCCCGCGCGGGAGCCGTCCGGCCCGGTTCGGGGGCCATCCGGCCCGGTTCAGGGGGCCTGACGCCCCGGTCTCAGGCGGCCTCGCGGGCGGCGCGGGCGCCGTCCGCGGCGGCGTCGTCCGACGCCGGCCGCCCGGCCGGCGCCGCGCC
>NZ_QOWC01000426.1 GCF_003574465.1 Methylobacterium crusticola | reverse complement strand
GCGGTCGCGCGCTCCCTGCGGGCGGCGCGCCGCCGCGGGCTCTGCGAGGCGACCCTGGTCGCGGTCGGCGGGGCGGCCGGCTTCTGGCGGCACCAGGGGTTCGGCGCGCTCGAGCGGCCGCCGCCGGCCGGCTACGGCCGGGACGCCGTCCTGATGGTGCGGCGGCTGGCCGGCCTCACTCCGCCGCCATCATGACGGGGGCGGCGAAGCCCCCGGCGCTGCCGCCGCGGGCGAGGTAGATCAGGCAGGAGCAGCGCAGGAGCGAGGCGAAGTTGCGCACCTCGCCGTGGCGCTCCAGCACCTCGTCGTGCAGCCTGGTGGCGAACTTCGCCACGCTGAGGCTCTCCTGCCGGGCGATCTCCGCGAGGATGGCCCAGAACGCCGTCTCGAGCCGCAGGGAGGTGCAGTGCCCGCCGATCCGCAGGGAGCGGGTCTCGTAGGCGTAGTTCTCCGGCGGCTGCTCGGCGAAGATCCGGCACATGGTTCGTCCTCCCTGTCTTGTTGCCCCAGCTTACGGACGGGCCGGGGGCGCCAGCAAGACGCCAGAAGGTCTCGGCCCGCGGGGGGGCGTGCCGCTGCGGCAGGAAGCCTGGGCCCGCCGGCCTGCCGGAAGGGAAGTTTCTCGCGCGCCGCCTGCGACCGCGGCGGCACCCCGCGCGTTGACGGCGTGCGCATCGAACGCGCGACGGGCCGGCGCAGCGCCGAGGCGCGCGCCCCAAGCCGACGGAGGGGAGCGCGGGCGATGACCTTAGGACCGATCGCGGGCGACCTGCTGCGGACGAAGCCGATCGAGCGGCTGAGCCGGGACGCGGAGGGCGGGGCGCACGGGCTCGAGCGCACGCTCGGCGCCTGGAGCCTCGTCGGGCTCGGCATCGGGGCGATCATCGGGGCGGGGCTGTTCTCGCTCACGGGCATCGCCGCGGCCGAGAATGCCGGCCCGGCGGTGGTGCTCTCGTTCGCGATCGCGGCCCTGGGCTGCGCGCTCGCCGGCATGTGCTACAGCGAGCTCGCCAGCATGATCCCGGTCTCGGGCAGCGCCTACACCTACGCGTACGCCACCCTGGGGGAGTTCGTGGCCTGGATCATCGGCTGGGACCTGGTGCTCGAATACGCGGTCGGGGCCGCCACGGTCTCGGTGAGCTGGTCGAAATACGTCGCCACCCTGCTCCAGGACTGGGGCCTGACGCTGCCGCCGCGGCTGCTGCACTCGCCGTTCGAGACCGTGCGGCTCGGCGACGGCAGCAGCGCGCACGGGCTCGTCAACCTGCCGGCGGTGCTGATCCTGTGCCTGATCTCGCTCCTCCAGATGCGGGGCGTGCGCGAGTCGGCGCGGGTCAACGGCGCCATCGTGGTGGTCAAGGTCGCCGTGGTGCTGATCGTGGTGGCGGTCGGCGTCTTCTACGTGAAGGCGCAGAACTACGTGCCGTTCATCCCCGACAACACCGGCACCTTCGGCGCCTACGGCTGGAGCGGCATCATGCGGGCGGCCGGGGTGGTGTTCTTCGCCTATATCGGCTTCGACGCGGTCTCGACGGCGGCGCAGGAGGTGAAGAACCCGCAGCGCACGATGATGATCGGCATCCTGGGCTCGCTCGCCATCTGCACCGTGCTCTACATCGCGTTCGCGGCGGTGCTGACCGGCCTCGTGCACTACGACGCCATGAAGGGCGACGCGGCCCCGGTCGCGACCGCGATCAAGCAGACGCCGTTCCCCTGGCTCCAGACGCTGGTGACGCTCGGGGTCGTCGCGGGCTTCACCACCGTGATGCTGGTGCTCCTGTTCGGGCAGTCGCGCGTGTTCTTCGCCATGGCGAACGACCGCCTGCTGCCGAAATTCTTCTCCGCCATCCACCCGACCTGGCGCACGCCCTACCGGTCGAACCTCTTCTTCATGGTGTTCACGGCGCTCCTCGGCGGCCTCCTGCCGATCAGCACGCTCGGCCACATGACGAGCATCGGCACGCTCCTCGCCTTCATCATCGTGTGCGCCGGCGTGATCATCATGCGGCGCACCCACCCGGACGCGCCGCGGGGCTACCGGACGCCGCTGGTGCCCTTCGTGCCGGCGGCCGGGATCCTGGTCTGCCTCGCCATGATGGTGTCGCTCGACGGCGAGACCTGGCTGCGCCTGGTGATCTGGCTCGCGATCGGGCTCGCGATCTATTTCGGCTACGGCCGCCGTCACAGCCGGGTCGGACGCGACGAGGCGGGGACGCAGTAGGGGATCACCCCTCCCCTGCCGGGGTCCGCGGCCCGCACGCACGTCACAGGCCCCTTGAACGCGAAGAAGCCCGCCGCGGGGTTGCCGGG
>NZ_QOWC01000425.1 GCF_003574465.1 Methylobacterium crusticola | reverse complement strand
GTCACACGCGAGCACGTCGGGCGGGGTGTCCCGGTGGGTGTCGAGGCGCAGGCCCGGCCCGGGCACGGCCTCGTCGCGGTGACGTGCCACCGCCGTCGCCCGAGGCCCGCCCGTGCCCGCCATCCCGTTCCGCCCGCCCCTGAGCCCCGCCGCCTGCTGCGTCGCCGCCCTCCTCGTCGCGCCGCCCGCAGGGGCCCGGGATGCGCCGGTCGAGGTCCGGCTGGACGAGATCGAGGTCGCGGCGGAGCCGGCCCGGCCGACCCGGCCGGCCACGGCCCCGGCTGCGGCGAGCGCCGGCTACGTCGGCGGCGTGACCGGGATCGGCGGCGGCCTGCGCACGGTCGAGGCCGCGAGCGCCGGGATCCTCACGGGCGCGCAGATCAACAGCCTCCCGGTCACCCGGCCCGGCGAGGTGCTGGAGGCGGTCCCCGGCCTCATCGTCACGCAGCATTCCGGGGAGGGCAAGGCCAACCAGTTCTTCCTGCGCGGCTTCAACCTCGACCACGGCACCGACATCGCCCTCCACGTCGACGGGATGCCGGTCAACATGCGCACCCACGCCCACGGGCAGGGCTACGCCGACCTCAACTTCCTGATCCCCGAGCTCGTCGGCGCGGTGGAGTACCACAAGGGCCCCTACTTCGTGCGCGACGGCGACTTCGCCTCCGCGGGCTCGGTGCGCATCGACTACCTCGACCGGCTCGACCGCAACGTCGCCCTGACGACCCTCGGCAGCTTCGGCTACAAGCGCGCCCTCTCGATGGCGTCGGCGGCGCTCGGCCAGGGCAGCCTGCTGGCGGCGGGCGAGGCGCAGGTCTACGACGGCCCCTGGGACGTCCCGGACCGGCTGGGCAAGCTGAACGGCGTCCTGCGCTACAGCCAGGGCACGGCGCTGGACGGCTTCGCGGTCACCGGCATGGCGTACTGGGCCCGCTGGAACGCCACGAACCAGATCCCCGAGCGGGCGGTGGCCGAGGGGATCATCGGCCGCTACGGCACCCTCGACCCGACGGACGGCGGCGATACCGGCCGGTTCTCGCTCTCGGGGCGCTGGAGCCGGTCGGATGCCGGCGGGATCACCCGGGCCTCGGCCTACGTGATCCGCTACCAGATGAACCTGTTCAACAACTTCACGTACTGGCTCAACGACCCGGTCGCGGGCGACCAGTTCCACCAGCGCGACGCCCGCGTGCTCGGGGGCGGCGAGGTCTCCCGGGTGATCCAGGGCGACCTGTTCGGCCTGCCGATGGAGAACGAGGTCGGCGTCCAGACGCGGACCGACGACATCCGGGTCGGGCTGTTCAACACGGCGGCCCGCCGCTACCGCGCGACGGTGCTCGACGACCGGGTGCTGGAGGCGAGCGCGGCCTTCTACTACGAGAACCGGGTGCGCTGGAGCGACTGGCTGCGCACCAGCGTCGGGTTCCGGGCGGACGGCTACGGCGCCGACGTCCGCTCCGACACCCCGGCCAATTCCGGCAGGGCCCGCGACGGGATCGTGAACCCGAAGCTCGGCCTCGTGCTCGGGCCGTGGCGCGAGACCGAGCTCTACGCGAATTACGGCGGCGGCTTCCACTCCAACGACGCGCGGGGCGTCACCGCCACCGTTGATCCGGCGAGCCCCTTGTTCACCATCAGCCGGTCGCCCTTCCTGGTGCCCTCGACCGGCTACGAGGTCGGCCTGCGCAACCGCTCCGTCGCGGGCCTCGAGACCGCCGTGGCGCTGTTCCGGCTCGACTTCGCGTCCGAGAACCTGTTCCAGGGCGACACCGGCACCACCGAGCCGAGCCGGCCCACCCGCCGCTTCGGGATCGAGTGGACCAACCGCTACGCCGTCGCGCCCTGGCTCACGCTGGAGGCCGACCTGACGGTCACCAACGCCCGCTTCGCCGACCGGGACCCGGTCGGGAACCGGGTCCCGGAGGCGCCGACCACGATCGCCTCGGCCGCCATCACCTTCGGCGAGGGGCAGGGCTGGTTCGGGTCCATGCGCCTGCGCTACTTCGGCCCCCGCCCGCTGATCGAGGACAATGCCGTGCGCTCGCGCCCGACCGCGCTGCTCAACGGGCGGATCGGCTACGCCTTCGACAACGGGGTGAGCCTCGCGCTCGACGTGCTGAACCTGACCAACGCCCGGGCCGACCAGATCACCTACTACTACGTGTCGCGGCTGCCCGGAGAGGATGCGGGCGGCGTCGCCGACCGGCACTTCCACCCCGTCGAGCCGACCGCCTTCCGCCTCACCCTGGCGGGACGGTTCTGAGAAGGCGTTGACGCCGCCGAAGCGCGACCGTACGTCTTGGGGCGACGGTTCCCTTCGGGGATCAAAAGGGAACGCGGTGCGGGCGG
>NZ_QOWC01000424.1 GCF_003574465.1 Methylobacterium crusticola | reverse complement strand
CGGGCCCCGGGAGGCGCGGGGGCCGGGGCCGCCGGGGCGCGAGGGCGGCGGCGAGCCGGGCGGGGTCGAGGAGCGGGACCATCTCCCCGGTGGCGCAAAGGAGCGCCGACCCGGCCGTTCCGACGCGCCCCGCCCCGCCCGGGCCGCGGCGGAGCCGCGCCGGCGCGAGTTCGGCCACGGCGTCGACCATGAGGCCCAGGAGCCCGTCCGCCTGCGCGACGACGATCCGCCCGGGCGCGGCCGGGGAGGCATCGCCGGGCCGCAGGAGCCGGCGCAGGTCGAGCACCGGCAGGGCCGTGCCGCGGTGGTTGGCGAGGCCCGCGAGGGCCTCCGGCCCGCCGGGGCCGCGGGTCAGCGCCGGGACCCGCATCAGCGCGCGCACGCAGGTGGCCGGGAGCGCGTACCGGCCGGGGCCGAGGCGGACGACGAGGACGCGCCCCTCCGCCGACGGAGCCGGCCGCGAGGCCGCGTCACCTGTCAGGGCGTCACCTGTCAGGGCGTCACCTGGCGGTGCGTCACCTGGCGGGGCGTCACCCATCCGCGCGCTGCACCTCGCCCGAGAGCGAGGCGATCTCCTCGACGGCGGCGGCCAGGTCCTCGGCGCCGCGGGCCTGCTCGCGGGCCGCGGTCGCGGCCTCGCCCGCCGCGCGGTCGGCCTCCTCGGTCGCCGCCGCGATCTGGCGCGCGCCGTGGAGCGCCGCCGCGACCGCCGCCAGGATGGCGTCGGTTCCCGCCGCGATCTCGCCGTTGGCGCGGGCCAGCTCCGCCACGTCGGTCTCGACGGATCCGAGGCTCGCGACGATGCCGCGGCCGCGCTCCACCTCGCCCTCCGCGGTGGCGGCGACCTGCTCCAGCACGCGCCGGACCGCCGCGGCGCCGTCCTGGAGGTCGCGCACCGTGCCGCGGATGCGGCCGGCATTCGCGGCCGCGTCCCGGGCCAGCGCCCGGATGTCGGCCGACACCACGGCGAAGCCCTGGCCGCTCTCGCCCGCGCGGGCGGCCTCGATGGCGCCGCTGACCGCCAGCATGCTGATCTGGACCGCCACGAGGGCGATCCCCTCGACGATGGTGTCGATGCGCCGGTTGTGGCCCTCCAGCACGCCGACCCGGCCGAGGCAGGTCCGCACCGCCTCGCGGGAGACGCCCACGCCCTGGGTCAGGGCGGCGACCGCCGTGCCGCCCTGACCCAGGGCGTGGGCGACGCCCGCCACCGTCCGCAGGGCGTCCGTCGCCCGGGCCCGGGCGGCCTCGGCGCCGCGGGCGATCTGGCCCATGGCGGCGCCCGATTGCTGCGTGGCCGCGCTCTGGAGGCCGGTGCCGCGGCTGATCTGGTCGAGGGCGGCGAGGATCTCGCCCGCCGCGCCGCTGAGCTCCTGCACCGTGGCGGACAGGCCCTCGGCGGCCGTGACGATCTCCTCCGCGCTCACCGCCCGGGCGCCGCCCCGCGACGCGTCCACGAGGTCGGCGAGCCCCCGCGCCGTGGCCCGGCTCTCCTCCAGCGCGTCGGCCTGCTGCAGGATGGCCCGCAGGGCCTCCTCGGCCGCCGCCGCCTGCTCCTGCGCCGCGCTCGCGATCTGCGCGGCGCCGGCCTGCGCCTCGCGGATCGCCGTCTCCGCCTCGATGGCGGCCCCGAGGATCGACTGGGTGCCCTCCGCGAGGGCCGCGAGGTCGGCCCGCGCCGCGTCGAGGTGCCCTGTCACCCGGGCGCCCCGCTCGGCCTGCTTCGCCGCGGAGGCGGCCACGGACCGGATGGCCTCGCCGATCCCGCGCACCTCCTGGCGGATCGCCTCCGCCAGGAGGTGGACGTCCCGGGCGGAGACCTCGGCCTGCTCGGCGAGGGCGCGGACCTCGTCGGCCACCACCGCGAAGCCGCGCCCCGCCTCGCCGGCCCGCGCCGCCTCGATGGCGGCGTTGAGGGCGAGGAGGTTGGTCTGGTCGGAGACCGCCGCGATGGCGCCGGTGATCTCCCCAACCTGGCCGGCCCCGCGGTCGAGGTCCTCCACGACGGCGACCGAGGCGGTCTGGCGCACGGCGTCGATCTGGATGGCGGCGACGGAGGCGGCGATCTGCGCGCTCGCCTCGATCAGCAGCGCCTGGAACGCGGCGGTGCGCTGGCGCGCCTCGTCGGCGCGGGCGCGGGCCTCGGCGAACTGGCGCACGACGGTGGCGATGGCCGCCGCCGAGTCCTGCGCGGCGCCCGCGGCCTCCTCGGCCCCGCTGCCGATCTCCTCCATGGCGCGGCGCAGCTGCGCGGCGGCGCCGGAGGCCTGCGCGATGCCGGCGGCGAGCTCCTGCGTGGCGGCGGCGAGCCGCTCGGCGGCCTTCTGGCGGCGCGTCCCCGCCGCCTCACGCGTCCCCGCGGCCTCACGCGTCCGCGCGCCCTCGCG
>NZ_KZ984688.1 GCF_003574465.1 Methylobacterium crusticola | reverse complement strand
CGCCGGCGCGCAGCCCGCGCCGCCGGCGCGCGCCACCACCTGCACCCCGCATCGCGGCGCGCACGTTCCGCGAGACCGTCAACCTGGCCGCGCCCGTGACGGTCACGGGGACGACCCTGGAGAACGGCCGGCTGAGCGTCGCGCTCAGGCGCGAGGGACCCGCCTCGCTCCCCGGAGCGCCTCCTCCGGGCGGGCCGGCGCCGGGTGGCCGGCTCCCGCGGGGTCCGCGCCGGCCACGCAATATCGGCCGAAACATCCGCGCCGGCGGCGTGCTCCTCCCGCAACATGACCGGTGTAGAAGCCCGCCGTCGCGCCGCGCCGAAGGCGTCGCCTCGTCCGCTGGAGGGACCGAACCTCCGCCAGGAGCACGGCTCATGTCGAAGAACTACCGCAACATCCCGCCCGTCGGGCAGTGGGACGGCATGTCGTGCTGGGCCGCCTGCCTCGAATGGTGGCTGAAGGCCGTCGGTGACGGCCGGCCGAAGTGGTCCCAGAAGGACCTCATCGTGAATTTCTACGGCTTCACGGACGACAGCGGCGGCATCCAGGTCGACAAGCTGATCGTCGCCCTGAACAACAACCCGAACCTGAAGATCCAGTCCGGCATGTTTCAGAGCGCGAAGTACCGCTACGCGCCGCTCCCGCTGGGCGAGACGCCGGTGATCATCATGTTCCGCGAGCCGCAGGGCGGCATCCACATGAACGTCGTGTTCGGGCAGACGCAGCGCGACGTGATCTGCATGGAGCCGTATTTCCCGTTTCCGGGCGTGGACTACAAGCGCACGGGATCCTTCATGCAGCGCAAGGTCGACCACTTCCTCGGCGCGAAGGATTTCGGGCTGGCCTGGGCGAGGTGCGACTGACCGTGCGGCGCGGCGCCCGTCCGGGAGGCGGCCGGGCGCGCCTGGAACCACGGGAGAGAGGATCCCGCGGCGCCCGGACACCGTGTCCCGCTTGCTGTCGCGGGCGCACGATGCCACCTCCTGCGCAGCCGCGAGCGGAAGCAGCCAGGAGAGCGTCAGTGTACAAGGTCAAGGCGAAGGATCCCGCGGGCCGCGTGATGCTGTTCGCGTGCGGGACGGCCGATCAAGCCCTTGAGAGAACCTGGGATCTGGCGCGGCGCGGCTTCAAGGACATCGTGATCGCCGACCCGAAGGGCAAGGAGATGAACGCCGACGTCTTCGAACGCTCGATGTCGGTCGACTGAGGTCGCGGTGCCGGTCGCCGGCGGCGTCGACCGCCCGTCCGGCGCGCGGGGCCGGAGGGCCGGCCTCACTCCATCAGGGCGATCGCGATCAGCCCCACGCCGGCAAGCGCGTTGACTGCCAGCCAGCCCGCCTTGATCGCCGCCGAGAGCGACGGATGACGGTTGTCGTTCGCGGCGCGCGGCAGCGCGGTCGGCCACCGGTGCCACTTCAGCGACCGCGAGGGGACGGCCCTGATCTGCTCGGGGGTCGGATCGATCGAGTGCTGGCGGCACAACATGCAGGCGCATCCACGCGTGGCGGCTCATCGGAAACGCGTGGCCGCCCGCTTCGCTCCGGCCGCGCTGGTCCCGGGTCCGGTCATCGCANCAGGTTTTTGATTCTGCCGCATTTTCCCGCGTCGAACCGGTGTCCACTTCGCCGGAAAATGCTCTAGTCCGGGGACAGGTCGCGCGCCACGCGCAGGCCGTGCCCCGGGTAGCGGATCGTGGCGTCGTAGGACTCGCGGCCCGTCAGGTGGAGCCGGTCGGCGGCCGTCATCCACGAGCCGCCGCGCAGCACGCGCTCGCGGCACTCGCCCTCGACGCGCGCCGACCCGTCCGCTGCGGCGCCCCGGTACGACGGCACCCAGCAATCCGCGAGCCACTGCGAGACGGAGCCGGTGATCTCGCCGAGGCCGTAGGGGTTCTCGGGCAGGCGGCCGGTCCTCGCCGGGGCCGCCGCGAGGGGGCCGCACTCCCGGCAATCAGCGTGGTCGGCGCGGAACGCGTCCCCCCACCAGTAGCGCGTCCGGGTCCCGGCCCTCGCCGCGAACTCCCACTCGGCCTCGCTGGGCAGGCGGTAGGCCACCCCCGCCGCGGCCGAGAGCCAGGTCACGTAGAGCTGCGCATCGTCCCAGCTCAGGTTGTAGGCCGGGAGGGCGTCGTCCCCGTCCGGGCCCGCGGGGCAGCGGGCGTCGCGCACGCAGGCCTTCCACTCGCCGACCGTGACGGGGTGGCGTCCCAGGGCGAAGGCCGCGATGCCGACGGCGTGCGGGGGCCGCTCGGTCGCGCTGGCGGTGCCGCCCATCACGAAGCGGCCGCCCGCGAGGCGGATCATCTCCGGGCACCGGGCGCAGTCGCGGAAGGAGCCGGCCTTCGGGTCCGGCGCGCCCGCCGCGCGGCCCGGGGGCGGCGGCTCGGGGGGACGGACCGCCGCGCCCTGCGGTG
>NZ_QOWC01000421.1 GCF_003574465.1 Methylobacterium crusticola | reverse complement strand
CTGTGATTAGGCGTGGAATAAGGACCCCGTTTCCGGGGTGATCGGCGTCCAAACGGGACCCCCAGGATACTTCATCCAGACTGCCTCCCGCACTCGGAACGGGAGGCTCGCGGAGGATGTTGGTCGTGGAGACGGTCGCGAAGATCCGCCGCGCGTACTTCGTGCAGCACAAGCCGATCAAGCAGATCTGCCGGGAGCTGAAGCTCTCCCGCAAGGTCGTCAGGAAGGTGATCCGCTCGGAGGCAACCGCCTTCCGCTACACCCGCAGCGTCCAGCCTGCACCCAAGCTCGGGCCCTGGCACGACGAGCTCGACCGCATGCTGACGGCCAATACCGGGAAGCCGGCGCGGGAGCGGCTGACGCTGACCCGGATCTTCGAGGCGCTGCGGGGGCTCGGCTATGAGGGCGGCTATGATGCCGTCCGCCGCTACGCCAAGACGTGGAAGCGCCAGCAGGCCAGCGTGACGGCCTCCGCCTTCGTGCCGCTCGCCTTCGCCCCGGGCGAGGCCTACCAGTTCGACTGGAGCCACGAGATCGTGCTGATCGCCGGCGTTACCACGACCGTCAAGGTCGCTCACGTCCGGCTCTGCCACTCGCGCATGCTGTTCGTGCGTGCCTATCCGCGCGAGAGCCAGGAGATGGTCTTCGACGCCCACGACCGGGTGTTCGCCTTCTTCCGCGGCACCTGCCAGCGGGGCATCTACGACAACATGAAGACCGCGGTCGAGACGATCTTCGTCGGGCGCGAGCGCGCCTACAACCGCCGCTTCCTGCAGATGTGCTCGCACTACCTCGTTGAGCCCGTGGCCTGCACGCCGGCATCCGGCTGGGAGAAGGGTCAGGTCGAGAACCAGGTCGGGCTGGTGCGCGAGCGCCTGTTCACCCCGCGCGTCCGGGTGAGAAGCTACAACGAGCTCAATGCCCTGCTGCTCGACGGGGTCGTCGCCTACGCCAAGACCCACCCGCATCCCGAGCAGCGCGACCTGACGATCTGGCAAGCCTTCGAAGCCGAACGGGGAGCCCTGGTCCCCTACGCCGGACGCTTCGACGGCTTCCACGCCGTGCCGGCGGCCGTGTCCTCGACCTGCCTGGTGCGCTTCGACAACAACAAGTACTCGGTCATGGCCTCGGCCATCGGTCGCCCGGTCGAGGTGCGCGCCTATGCCGAGCGCATCGAGATCCGCCAGGACGGGCGCGTCGTCGCCGAGCACCCGCGGGCCTTCGGCCGCGGCCAGACGGTGTTCGACCCCTGGCACTACGTCCCCGTGCTCGCCCGCAAGCCCGGCGCCCTGCGCAACGGCGCGCCGTTCAAGGACTGGGTCCTGCCCGCCGCCCTCGAACGGATCCGCCGCAAGCTCGCCGGCAGCGCCGACGGCCACCGCCAGATGGTCGAGATCCTCACCGCCGTGCTCGGCGACGGCCTGTCCGCGGTCGAGGCGGCCTGTGCCGAGGCGCTGCGCGAGGGCGTGCACTCGGCCGACGTGGTGCTCAACATCCTGGCACGCCAGCGGGAGCCGCCCGCGCCCGCCCCGCTGCTGACGCCCGAGAGCCTGCGGCTGCGCCACGAGCCGGTCGCCGATTGTGCCCGCTACGACAGCCTGAGGAGAGCCCCATGATGGAACGTCAGCAGATCCTCGCCACCATGGGCGAGCTGAAGCTGTTTGGGATGAAGGCGGCTTACGACGAGATCATCAAGGTCGCCCTCAAGCGCAGCCACGAACCGCAGCAGATCGTTGGCGACCTGTTGCAGGCCGAGATCAGCGAGAAGCAGGCGCGCTCGATCCGCTACCAGATGACGATCGCCAAGCTGCCTCTGGCCAAGGACCTCGCCGAGTTCGCCTTTGCCGGGACGCCGATCAACGAAGGTCTGGTGCGTGACCTCTGCGGCGGCGAGTTCCTGGCCCACCAGCGCAACGTCGTGCTGGTGGGCGGCACCGGCACGGGCAAGACGCACCTGGCCATCGCGGTCGCCCGGTCGTGCATCCAGGACGGGGCACGGGCCCGGTTCTACAACGTGGTCGACCTCGTCAACCGGCTCGAGGCCGAGGCGCGGGCCGGCCGGCAGGGCCGCATCGCTGACCACCTCGCCCGGCTCGATCTGGTGGTGCTGGACGAGCTCGGCTACCTGCCGTTTGCGCAGTCGGGCGGTCAGTTGCTGTTCCACCTGATCAGCCGGCTCTACGAGACCACCTCGATCGTGGTGACGACCAACCTGGCGTTCGGGGAGTGGCCGAGCGTGTTTGCCGGCGACGCCAAGATGACCACGGCGCTGCTCGATCGGCTGACCCACCACTGCGAGATCGTCGAGACCGGCAACGAGAGCTGGCGCTTCAAGAACCGGGCGTGAGGGCGGCCTGCGCGCGGCTCATCCTGGACCCCTGATCAGCCCGGCTGCGCCACCCCGACCCGCTTCGCCGGGCTGATCAGGGGCGTCGCGCTACGCGCAACAAGG
>NZ_QOWC01000420.1 GCF_003574465.1 Methylobacterium crusticola | reverse complement strand
ATCAGGGGTCCCGTTCCGATGCCGTTTGACAATCATGCTCAAGTTCGCTCTCACGGGCCTGCTCGGCCTGCTGTGCGCTACGACCGCCGGGCCAGCAGCAGAGCCATCCTCCTACTTCACTCCTGCTCAGCAAGAGGGCTACTTCTTCGTCGGTGGCCAGTACGCCACGGTCAATGGTAAGACCATCGCGGTCGGCCAGATGTTCGTGCAGTTCCACGCGCCGACCAAGGTCACCCAGCCCTACCCCATCGTGATGGTCCATGGCACCGCGCAGACCGGCATCAACTTCCTCGGCACACCCGATGGCCGGCCCGGATGGGTGCAGCGCTTCGTCGAGAAAGGCTTTGCCGTCTATGTCATCGACCAGGTCGGGCGCGGCCGCTCCGGCGACAATCCCGAGGTTTATGGACCTTATGCCCGCCTCCAGGTGAGCGACCTCGAGCAGACCTTCACCGGCCAGGAGAAGTTCAATCTGTTCCCACAGGCCAAGCTGCACACGCAGTGGCCTGGCGGGCCCGGCCTGCGCGGCAACGTCGCCTTCGACCAGTTCTTCGCATCACAGGTGCCCTTCATCGCGAGCGCTTTGAAGAGTGAGCAACTGGTCGATCCGGCCCTGATCACCCTGCTGCAGAAGATCGGCCCCTCCTTGGTGCTGACCCACTCGCAGGCCGGCGTGTTCGGCTGGGCGGTATCGGACCAGCATCCCGAGCTGGTGAAGGCCCACGTCGCCGTCGAGCCGAACGGGCCGACCTTCTTCGACATCCGCTTCAAGGGCGGCACGGAGTGGTGGGAGAAGATCGGCGAGGCCCGGGCCCGGCCCTACGGCATCACCCGCGTGCCGCTGGCATTCGAGCCGCCCGTGCAGTCGCCCGAGGACCTGAAGGTCGTGCAGTCGGACAAGCCGCTGCGCGAGGGTCAGATCCGTTGCTGGCTGCAGGCCGAACCGGCGCGCAAGCTGCCCAACCTGGCAAAGGTGCCGGCGGTGATCATCACGGGTGAGGCCTCGTTCCGTGCGACCATGGACGACTGCACGGGTGCTTTCCTGGCTCAGGCCGACGCCAAGCCGGACCAGCTGGCGCTGGCGGAGCACGGCATCCGCGGCAACGGGCACATGATGATGCTGGAGATGAACAACCTGGAGGTCGCGGACGCGATTATCGGCTGGATCGAGGGACACGCCCGATAAGGCAAGGTGTGGCCCGCTGTCCTGCCAGTGCTGCTACAACCTTCAGGTTCGCCAAGGATGTTCGGGCAACCCCGTCTCTCCAATCGCACGGGCGCCCGCTTCCGCCACCGTGTGGTCGTTCTCCACGGTCGAGCCGCTGACACCGATTGCGCCCGACATCACGCCGTCCTTGTCGACGATCGGGATGCCACCCGGGAAGGTGATGAGGCCGTCGTTGGAGTGCTCGATCCCGTAGAGCGGGCCACCTGGTTGCGACAGCTTGCCGATCTGGCCGGTTGGCATTCCGAAGAACAGGGCCGTCTTGGCCTTCTTTTGTGCAATATCGATAGATCCGACCCACGCATCATCCATTCGATAGAAGGCTTTGAGATTGCCCCCGGAGTCGACCACAGCGATACACATCTGAGTGCTGATCTCATCAGCCTTGGCGCATGCGGCTTCGATTGCCTGCTGTGCTTCCTTGATCGTGACGTGCATGTGCCTTCTCCCTGGACGCACCGCATCGCTACGGAGAGGGGCGACGCCGCGACGGATCATAGATCTGCGCCGGGACCCGGGCGATGTGTGCTTTTGGGCGGAGGCTGAGCTTGCGGCTCAGACACTCGCGGTGACCACTCTCGACCGGCTGCCGAGCCTCGGCGGGCGACCGATCTTGAGCACCTACAGCGCCGTTCATCACTGCCCTGAGCGGGCTGCCTGAGGAGAACCATGCCGAAGTCACCCGACCGCACCGCACTACCAGCGGAGGATCAGCTCGCGGCAACCGTGAGGGCGCTCGACGCGATCCTGACGGCCATCGAAGGCCAGGGCGGCAGAGGCCCCGCCATGTCCGCCTACCGAGCCGCGATCCGACGCCAAGGGCAGACCCTAGCCGATGCAGGCGGGTCGGACACGATGGAGCACGTGCTGGCCCAACTCGTCGCCCTGTCGCCGCGTGGAGCCGAGCGCGAGGCGATCATCATCGGAGCTTGGGCAGGGCTCCCGGCTTGGCGAACCGATGGGGCGCAAGGAAGCGCCGCATGACCGACTACGCCGCCGGTACCGCCAAGATGCTGCTCACAAACGGGGGCATCGCGGATCCGGCCGAATTCCCTCTCACGGTCGACCTGATCCTGGGTCGCTGGCTCGACGAGACCGCTGAGGAGATCGGCCGCGGGTTCGAGAACGCGATCTACTCCGCGGATTTTACTCAGCTATCGGAGGCGTGATTGGTGGCGATGAGGCATGAGCCCTACGGCTTACGGCCGCCCACTTGTTCAGGCGGCGCAGCGGGATCCTGGCTTCGATCAGGAGGTCGTCTGCGAGCAGGCCCT
>NZ_QOWC01000419.1 GCF_003574465.1 Methylobacterium crusticola | reverse complement strand
GCGCCGCGCGACCGCCGGGCCGCGCCGCGCGGCGGACAGGTCGTCGCCCTGCCGACGCGGCGGCGCGCCGCGATCGTGTCCGAGTTCCAGCCGGACGCGGTCGCGGTCGAGGAGCGGGCCCCGCCCCGGGCGGCCCGCGCGACCCTCTACCTCGTGACGGCGCTGATCGCCACGGCGGTGGCCTGGGCCTGCCTGACCGAGATCGACGAGATCGCGGTCGCCCGCGGCAAGCTCGTCACCACCGAGCCGAACATCGTGGTGCAGCCCCTCGAGACGGCCTCGATCCGCAGCATCGCGGTCGCGGTCGGGCAGACGGTCTCGGCGGGCGACGTGCTGGCCGTGCTCGACCCGACCTTCAGCGAGGCCGACGTCCAGCAGCTCACCGCGCGCTTCTCCGCCATGGACGCCATGGTGTCGCGGCTCGAGGCCGAGTTCGAGGGCCGGGACATGCCGCGCTTCGACATGGCGAGGCCCGAGCAGGCCCTGGAGGCGCGCCTCGCCCGCCAGCGCAAGGCCTTCCGGGAGAGCCGCCTGCGCACCCTCGACGAGGACATCGCCCGCGCCGAGTCGGGCCTCCTGCGCAACCGCCGCGAGGAGACGGTGCTGGTCCAGCGCCTCGACGGCCTGCGGGAGATCGAGGCGATGCGCACGACCCTGCTGGA
This sequence comes from Methylobacterium crusticola, assembly GCF_003574465.1. GTDB lineage: Bacteria > Pseudomonadota > Alphaproteobacteria > Rhizobiales > Beijerinckiaceae > Methylobacterium > Methylobacterium crusticola. The sequence goes on along the minus strand of NZ_QOWC01000419.1, from coordinate 1,883 downwards.
GCACCAGACCGGCTCCAAGCTGAACCTGCTCCAGACCCGCGACACCCGCCTCGACATCGAGGCCTCCCTGGTGCGCACCCGGGGCGCCCAGGTCGAGGCCGGGCACGACCTGGAGAAGGCCAGGGCGCAGCGCCAGGCCTTCCTCGACGAGACCGGCCGCACGACCCTCGAATCCCTCGCGGAGGCGCGCGAGAAGCGCACCGTCGCCGCCGAGGAGCTCCGCAAGGCAGCCCTGCGCCGCCAGCTCGTCACCCTGACGGCACCCGCCGACGGGATCGTGCTCGACATCGCCCAGCGCGGCGCCGGGTCGGTGGTGCGCCAGGCCGAGCCGCTCCTCACCCTGGTGCCGACCGGCAGCGCCATCGAGGCCGAGGTGATGATCCATCCCCGCGACATCGGCCACGTCGCCGTCGGCCAGACCGCGCGGGTCAAGTTCGACGCCTTCCCGTTCCAGAAGCACGGGACGGGCGGCGGCATCGTGCGCACCCTGAGCCAGGACGCCTTCCAGTCCGAGCCCGACGGCAGGGCGCCGGGCGCGTCCGCCCCGAGCCAGGCCGCGACGCTGTTCTACAAGGCCCGGGTGGCCCTGACGGACACGCCCCTGCGGGCCCTGCCCGCGGGCGCCCGCGTCCTGCCCGGGATGGCGGTCCAGGGCGAGATCCTGGTGGGGCGCCGCCGGGTCATCTCGTACTTCCTCTACCCGCTGCTCCAGGTCGTGGACGAGGGCATCCGGGAGCCCTGAGGCCGCGACCCCGCGGGCGGCGGTGACCATCGCCGCGATGGTGCGTGACCATCGCCGCGATGGTGCTGACCATCGCCGGAACGGTTTCCCGGCTGCCCCGCGCGGCGCCTCCTCGGCGTTCCGGGAGCCGGCTCGCAGACCCGCCCGGCGCCGCTGCGGCTCCTCCCCCGGATCCCCGCGCCGTCTGCCTCCCGGACCCGTTCCGAAGGACCCGCCCCGCGCGCCCGTGCCGTCGCCGCGCACCCTCGCGCCGGCGCGGGCGGCCGCTCCGGCGCGAGGGTGCGCGTCGGGACAAGGGCTTCGAGAGCGGCGCCCGGGCGCCGCGCGAGCGGGCGCTGCCCTCAGAAATCCTCGTCGTCGAGCTCGGCCGAGAACAGGATTGTGCCGGAGGCGTCGGTCACCTCGACCGACCAGCCGCACCAGCGGGCGGGGTCCCGGCGCATCTCCGCCGCCATCTCGCGCAGGACCGCCCGGGTCTCCGCCCGCGCCTGCGCGATGTCGCCGGCCTCGACGCCCACCGGGTCGGCGATGCGCAGGTGATGGCCCTGCCTGAGATGAAAGTAGCACCGCATCGAAGAATCCGTTCTGCCCGGGAGGATCAGCGGCGCGCGGGCCCGTCGACCGTCGCGGGACGATCGTATTCGGCCAGTCCGGGGATGGTAATGCTGGAATAGATCGGGATTCTGTTCGCACGGAAGGTGGTGGCGCCGCGCGGCCCGGTCGATCGTTGGGGACCGGCGGGCGTCCCTCCCGGCGACGCGGAAGCGCCCGCCGCCTCGGACGGGAGGGCGGGCGCGACGCGTGGGGATCGAGGGCCGGGGAGCCGGCCGCAGCAGCCCCTGTCCGGGGCTCGGCGCCCGCAGGGGAGCGCGGGCCGCGCCGAGGGGCCGGAGGCGCCCTTCCGCGCGGGCTCCGGCGGCGCGGCTCGCGGCCTACAGCTTGAGCTCGGAGCGCGACTCGAGGGCCCGGATCGCCACCTCGGTCCGGTTCGTGGCGCCGACCTTGCGCATGATGTTGCGCACGTGCACCTTGACGGTGCTCTCCTTCATGTTGAGCTCGAAGGCGATGATCTTGTTGGCCTTGCCCTTCTGCAGCTGCTCGAGGACGGCAGTCTGGCGCGGGGTGAACTGGCTGCGCGGAT
>NZ_QOWC01000418.1 GCF_003574465.1 Methylobacterium crusticola | reverse complement strand
GGCCTCGTCCAGGCGACCGGCCGCCGCCCGCCGGTGCCCGCCGACCTGGCGGCCGCCGTCAACGACGGCGGCGCGGCGGCGCTGGCGGCGTGAGGCGGCGCGCCGACGCCGGTTCGCCGGCGGGGCGCGGAAGTCGCACCAGGGACCCGGGCCGGCGCCCTCAAGGCCGCAGGGCGCCCCTCGGAGGGTCCGCGCGCACGAAAAACCCCCGCCCCCCCGGGCGCCGCTCGCGCGGACCCGGGGTCGACGGGGGTGTGAGGAGGCCGGAACCGATCAGCAGAAGTACTGGCCGATCTGACGCTCCAGGTCGTCGGTGATGCGCCCACCGCGGGATTCGACGAAATCGCCGATCCGGCGCTCGTCGCGCCGCCGCTGGGCGGCATGCACCGCGTGCACGATGCGGCTGACGAGGGTGAGGATGCCGGGCTCCATATCGGAGCGCTCCTCGGCGGGGGCGGGAACTGAGTGACTGAGGACCGCGAGCATGGATGTCTCCTGTGAGAACGAGTGCGCGCGGGCGTTTCCGTTGTTTTTGTTGCATTGCAATATGGTCGCTCCCGCAGCGCACTCAACCTCCGCTGCCGCACCGGAGCCATGCGCATCCGGCATGGCCCGCGGTGACGTATCCTCAAGCTTTCGGTGCCTTGCGGCGGGTTGACCCCGGCCGCCCGAGGCGCCAATCAGCCCGTCGCCCGCGCGTCATCCAGGGTTGCTAGGCGGGCGGGCTCGGCGCGCCGGCCGACCGCGACCCGCCGGCCGCGCAGGACGCGCCCGCCCGGCACCCGCCCCTCGATCCGGAGTTCAACCGCCCGCCATGACCGACTGGCCCGTCCACGGCCGCATCAGCGGCCCCATCGTGATGATCGGCTTCGGCTCGATCGGCCGGGGCACCCTGCCCCTGATCGAGCGCCACTTCACCTACGACAAGGCCCGGTTCACGGTCGTCGAGCCTTCCGACGCCCACCGGGCCCTCGCGGACAAGCACGGCCTGCGCTTCGAGCAGGTGGCGCTGACGAAGGACAATTACCGCGCGGTGCTGACCCCGCTCCTCACCGAGGGCGGCGGCCAGGGGTTCTGCGTCAACCTCTCGGTCGACACCTCCTCGCGCGACATCATGGAGCTCTGCCGCGAGATCGGGGCGCTCTACATCGACACCGTCGCCGAGCCGTGGCCGGGCTTCTACTTCGACAAGAGCGCGGGCCCCGGCGACCGCACCAACTACGCGCTGCGCGAGCAGGTCCTCGAGGCCCGCCGCCGCAAGCCCGGCGGGACCACCGCGGTCTCGTGCTGCGGCGCCAATCCCGGCATGGTGTCGTGGTTCGTCAAGCAGGCGCTCCTCGACGTGGCGGGGGACCTCGGCGTGACGACCCCCGAGCCGCGCACCCGGGACGAGTGGGCCGCGCTCATGCGCGAGGTCGGCGTCAAGGGCATCCACATCGCCGAGCGCGACACCCAGCGCGCCACGTCGGAGAAGCCCCAGGGCGTGTTCGTGAACACCTGGTCGGTGGAGGGCTTCGTCTCCGAGGGCAACCAGCCGGCCGAGCTCGGCTGGGGCACCCACGAGACCTGGATGCCCCCGAACGGCCGCACCCTCGCGGGCGGCGAGGCCCCGGCGATCTACCTGCTCCAGCCCGGCGCCGACACGCGCGTGCGGTCCTGGACGCCGACCGCCACGGCGCAGCTCGGCTTCCTCGTCACCCACAACGAGTCGATCTCGATCGCCGACTACTTCACGGTGCGGGAGGGCGGCCGGGCGGCGTACCGGCCCACCTGCCACTACGCCTACCATCCCTGCAACGAGGCGGTGCTGTCCCTGCACGAGATGTTCGGGCAGGCCGGGCGCGTGCAGGAGCGGCACCACATCCTGGACGAGACCGAGATCGTCGACGGCGTCGACGAGCTCGGCGTGCTGCTCTACGGCCACGGCCGCAACGCCTACTGGTACGGCTCCCAGCTCTCCATCGAGGAGACCCGCCGCCTCGCCCCCTACCAGAACGCCACCGGCCTCCAGGTGACCTCGGCGGTGCTCGCCGGCATGGTCTGGGCGTTGGAGAACCCGCAGGCCGGCATCGTCGAGGCCGACGAGATGGACTTCCGGCGCTGCCTCGCGGTGCAGACGCCCTATCTCGGCCCGGTAATCGGGGTCTACACCGACTGGACGCCCCTCGCGGGGCGTCCCGGGCTCTTCCCCGAGGACATCGACCCGAGCGATCCCTGGCAGTTCCGCAACGTCCTGGTGCACACCGCCTGAGAGCGCCCGCGCGGAGTGCGCCCGCGCGGAGTGTGCCCGCGGAGTGTGCCCGGGCGGAGGGCGCCCGCGCGGCATCGCGCCTGCCCCCGGGGCGCCGTCGCAGGGCCGTCGCGGACTGTCGCGGTTCCCCGCCCGGTGCTAGCATCGCCGCAGGGACAGGAGCCACGATGT
>NZ_QOWC01000417.1 GCF_003574465.1 Methylobacterium crusticola | reverse complement strand
GGCGGCCCGGATGCCCTCGTGGGCGCCCGGCACGTTGGCGATGCCGTCGCCCGTGACGACGTTCTCGGCCAGGTACTCGGCGTGGTAGCCCGAACCCTGCTTGGCCCCGAGCCAGGTCTCGACGTAGTGCTTGCCGTCCTCCGACACGATGATGGCCCAGCCGTCGCTGGTCTTGAACTGCAGGCTCGCCGGCGTGCGCATCTGGAACGAGCCGTTCGTGGTCGCGCCGCCGAAGGTCCAGTCCGCGTTGGTGGCGCGGGTGTTGTAGGTCCAGGTCGCCAGCGGGTCGGAGGCGCTCGCCTGGTAGATCCCCATCGCGTTGTCGCCGATCCAGGTGGTCACGCCGGCCTGGTGCTGGATCGACGCCGTCTGGGTGCCGGATGCCGACTGGAACGTGGCGCCGCTGCCGATGGGCGTGTTCCAGATGCTGCTCGGCGCAAAAGGCTGCGCGACCGTTTCATAAGCCATGTATCACTTTCCAGATCTTTGGGAGTTCAATCGGATCCGCCCGACTCGGCGGCACGAGAGCGGCATCGCGTGAAGATCAATGCCCGTGACGAGGCTCACACCGATGCGCAGGCCAGACAATAAGTAGCAATATTCGACTGTCAACCATTCGATGTATTAGGAAGATCTACCGAAGTTTGTCAGGAATGTATTGTGAGGTGTCGCCCAGGGTTGCTGATTCGCGCGCCCGGCGGGACGCAATGCGCGAAATCCTCGGAAGGTCCCGGGTCTTGCGCCCGGCGTGCTGGACACGCGGTGATCCGGGAAACTCTCCGGGCCGCGGGTCGAACGGCGAAGCTTCCGGTCATAGTGCCGTCAAGGTTGCTGCGCCGGCCCCGGATTGCTCGGTCCGGTCGTGCACGACAAGATCAGGCGCGTGTCCCAAATCGGGACGCGCCCGCGCGCCGGTGACGATCCGGCGCGAATGTCCAGCCGCATCCTTCCGTCGACTTGGGCACGAGGGATAGTGGATTGCGGGGCGCCGGTCACGGCGAGGCGAGCGGAGCAGTAAAACCGTTCCGGCCGTGCGAACGATCGCGCAGATCTTCCGGGCGATCTTGCCGCGGCGGCGGCCGGCTTGCCGCGCGTGCGCGTCGATCCGCCGGGCCGGAGGGCTCGCCGGTCCGCACTGGATCACCGACCGCCACGGACCGAAACACCTCCGAAAGGTGGAGGGACCCGCGCGGTCCTCCCCGAAAGCAGGTGACGACAGCCAGCCTAAGGCTTCTTCCACCCAGGATTACAAGATGTGACAGTGATCCGAACCGCGTTGGCCGGCTGCTGGAAGAAATGACCATGCTCTCCCCAGACGAGAAAGGCATCGATCGGCAGCAGGGGCTCAATTCATCGATAAACAAGATCTGGCAAGGGCTTCCAGGGACGGCGGGGACCGGTGCCCGTCTCCACCGGCCCACCTCCGGCTGAGACGCTCTCCGCCCCCAGAAGCCCTCCTCATCGAGGATCAGCGCCATGCCGCATGTCAGCCCCCCGGTCCTCTGGTCCCCGCAGAGCCGCGCCAAGCTCCTGGCGGATCTCAAGCGGGCGGGAAGTCTCCTGTCCGGCTCCGGCCGGACGCCCGGCTCGGGCCGGACACCCGGCCCGGCCGACGACGAGACCGACTCCTCGCCCGAGGACGGGCTGCCGATCGCCGCGTCGCCGCTCCCGGCGGGTGACCTCTGGCGCGGGAGCGGCGACGCCCCCTGGCTCCCCAACCTCGCGGCGGGGCTGCTGCCGGCCGCCGAGCGGCGCGCGGCCGCGCTTCAGGGCACCCCCGGCGAGGCCGTCGGCGCGCCGCTGCCTCAGGAATCCCCGGGCGGCCAGGACCGCTCCGCCGGGCCCGCCTCCCCGGGATCCGCGGCCGCCGCGCCCGACGCGGTGGCCTCCTCGGGCGCGGCGCCCGCCTCGGCGGAGGTCCTGCCCGCGGCGGAGTCCCGCCTCGTCGCCGCGGACGCGCCGGTCGGATCCGGGACGGCCGCCGGCGACGCGGTGCTGCCGTCGAACCCGACCGCGCGCCCGAGCGCCCTCGCGGGCATCGCCTCGGGCGCCGCCGCCCAGGCCAACGTCCTGGCCTGCTGCGGGAGCTGCGGCTACGTAAACTGCCCGTCGCGGCCCCTCGAGATGCTCGCCAACGGCGGCATGGTCATCAACGGGCAGCTGCCCGGCCAGGGCGCGTCCTCGACCAACTGGGACGTGCCGAGCGGCGGCCTCGTCGGCGGGGGCGGCGCGACCACGGTGAGCCAGGTCGGAACCCTGAGCGGCCCCGTCACCACGATGACGAGCGGGGCCCGGCTCCTCGCGGCGGCGGCCCCGACCGCCATCAACCCGATCGTCCTCGAGAACCAGAAGACCGGCAACCCCGAGAGCGAGTGGGGCATCGACGGCTCCGGCGACTCGAACATCGAGGGCTTCGCCACCGACATCAGCGTCAATCACGGCCAGGCCATCAACTTCAAGATCAACACCAACTCCACGAACTACCGCATCGACATCTACCGCCTCGGCTATTACGGCGGCATGGGGGCCCGCAAGGTCGGGACGCTCCAGCACACCGGCCTCCAGAACCAGCCGACGCCGTTGCGCGACAGCGCCACCGGCCTCGTCGACGCCGGCAACTGGTCGGTGTCGGCCTCCTGGA
>NZ_KZ984687.1 GCF_003574465.1 Methylobacterium crusticola | reverse complement strand
GTCCGGCGCGGGACGGGCGCGTCCGGCGCGGGACGGGCGCGCCCGTCAGGCCGGGTCGTCCGCGCCGGCCCACAGCCAGGCGGCGCCCCGCACCCCGGAGGCGTCGCCGTGGTGGCTGCGCCGGATCGGCGTGTCGAAGACGTCCGAGAACACGTGCGGGCCGACCCGCTCGGGAAGGGCCGGGTAGATCTCGTCGAGGGTGGAGAGGCCGCCGCCGAGCACGATCGCGTCGGGATCGAGCACGTTGACGACGTGGGCGATGCCGCGTCCGAGCCGGTCGAGCCAGGCCGCGAACGTCGCCCGCGCGCCCGCGTCGCCCGCCCGCATCGCCGCGACCACGGCCTCGCCGGTGAGTGGCGCGGCCGCGCCGCTGCGCCGGGCGTGGTCGGCGGCGAGGCCCGGGCCCGAGAGCCAGGTCTCGATGCAGCCGCGGCGGCCGCAATAGCACGCCGGGCCGGGGCGCTCGTCGTCGGCCGGCCAGGGCAGCGGGTTGTGGCCCCACTCCCCGGCGATGCGCTGGCGCCCGGCGAGGGCCCGGCCCGCGACGGCGATGCCGGAGCCGACCCCGGTGCCGAGGATCAGCGCCCAGACGAGGCCCGCGCCGGCGCCCGCGCCGTCGACCGCCTCCGAGACCGCCAGGCAGTTGGCGTCGTTCTCGATCCGCACCGGCCGGCCGAGGATGCGGGCGAGGTCGCGGTCGAGGGGCTGGCCGATGAGCCAGGTCGAGTTGGCGTTCTTGACGAGGCCCGTGGCGGGCGAGAGGGCGCCCGGGATGCCGATCCCGACCGTGCCGGTGCCGCCGGCCTCGGCCTCGAGGCGCGCCACGAGGTCCGCGATGGCGCTGAGCGAGGCGTCGTAGCGGCCGCGGGGGGTGGGGACGCGCCGCTCGGCCCGCACGCGGCCGGCGGCGTCGAGGGCGATCCCGGCGATCTTGGTGCCGCCGAGATCGATGCCGATGCGTAAGGTGGGCACGGGACCGGGCGCGCGGTCAGGGCGCGGCCGGGACCGGCTTGTCGTCCGAGATCTCGGTGCCGATGGCGAGCGGATGGGCCATCACCTCCCGCAGCTTGACCGGATCGAGCTCGCCCTCCCAGCGGCTCACCACGATGGTGGCGACGCCGTTGCCCACGAGGTTGGTGAGGGCCCGGCACTCCGACATGAACTTGTCGATGCCGAGGATCAGCGCCATGGCGGCCACCGGCACCGGGTTCCCGGGGATCGCCCCGAGCGTCGCCGCGAGCGTGACGAAGCCCGCCCCGGTGACGCCCGACGCCCCCTTCGAGGTCAGCATCGCCACCAGGATGATGGTGGCGTACTGGCCGAACGTCAGGTCCGCGCCCACGGCCTGGGCCAGGAACAGCGTCGCCAGGNGTGCCGTCGAGGTTGAACGAGTAGCCGGTCGGGATGACGAGGCCGACGACCGAGTCCGAGGCGCCGAGGCGCTTCATCTTCTGCATCATGTGCGGCAGCACCGTCTCGGAGGACGAGGTGCCGAGCACGATGAGGAGCTCGTCCTTGATGTAGACCAGGAACTTGATGATCGAGAACCCGGCGAAGCGGGCGATCACGCCGAGCACCACGAGGACGAACAGCATGCTGGTGATGTAGAAGGTGGCCACCAGCCCGGCGAGGTTGCCGAGCTTGCCGATGCCGTACTCGCCGATCGTGTAGGCCATGGCCCCGAAGGCGCCGAGGGGCGCGAGCTTCACGATCAGCCCGATGATGCGGAAGAAGATCTCGCCCCCCGCCTCGATGGCGCGGGTCGCCGGCAGGCCGCGCTCGCCGAGCCCCGTGATGACGACGCCCGTGAGGACCGAGATCAGCAGGATCTGGAGCAGGTCGCCGCCCGCGAAGGCGTCGAAGTAGCTCTTCGGGACGATCGCCATGAGGTGCGACACGGTCGAGTCGGCCTGCGCCTTGGTGGCGTAGCCGGCCACCGCCTTGGCGTCGAGCTTGGAGGGGTCGGCCCCGAACCCGGCCCCGGGCTGCACGATCTCGCCCACCACCACGCCGATGATCAGCGCCAGCGAGGACACGACCTCGAAGTAGATCAGCGCCTTCAGGCCGACGCGTCCGACCTTCCTCAAGTCGCCGATCGACGCGATGCCGTGCACGATGGTGCAGAAGATGATGGGCGCGATCATCATCTTGATGAGGGCGATGAACAGGTCGCCGAGCCACTTCATGCCCTTGGCGGTGTCGGGTGCGACGTAGCCGAGCAGCACGCCGAGCGCGATGGCGATCAGGACCTGGATGTAGAGGACCCGGTACCAGGGCTGCGACGAGGCCGGCGCCGACCCGGCCGACGTGGTTGGGGTGGCGGCGTGCTGCATGTCTGTCTCTCCCCACGGTGCGGGCTCGCCCCGCGGGGCGCCCGATGCTGCCGGCCGGCTCGGCCCCTCGGGGTGGCACGGCCTTCGCAGCGAGTTCTACGCACTCACGTCACGGCCCGCTCACTCTACGGAGTTCCGGGCAATGCTTCCTAGTGGAAAGTTGCCGACGCCTCCGGCGCGCCCCGTCCGGCAGGCCGGCCGGGACGAGGCGCCCGGGGCCGCGCCGGGCCCGCCTGTCCGCGCGCGGTTCGGGGGGCGGTCCCTCGCGGGTGCGCCGCCCGCGGGGCGCGAACTCCCCCGCGCGCCGCGAGGGCG
>NZ_KZ984686.1 GCF_003574465.1 Methylobacterium crusticola | reverse complement strand
CCATGATCCTCGTCAGGCGACTCGCACGAGCCTTATGAAACGGGGTCTCAGACGAACGCTACCTCAAGGTGCCGGTCCGTATTGGTGACCACTCGGCACAGCCGGTAAAGATCGTCGGACTCGACCTGAAGCTTGAACTGGTCCGGCACGCCGGCCGAATTGATCACGTCGAAGCCTGCGCTGCTTTCCGAGAGGCTGCGCACCGTGCAGTCAATCGACGAGTGGCCGCCGTTGAACGAGATCCGGCCCGCCTTCAGCACGCGCCGCCGCGCGTCTGGCTGGGCAACTTCGACCGGCTGCCACGTCTTGCATCGGTTCCGCCCGTCTGCTTTGGCGGCGTAGAGGGCCTCATCGGCACCCTGGAGAAGTGCGTCGGTGTCAGAGACGGATCCGCCGAGCGACGCTACACCGAAGCTCGCCGTCACGGCCAGAGTACCCGAAGGCGTGGGGACCCGCAGGTCAGCGAGCGCCAGCCGGAGCTTCTCGGCGACCTGCAACGCCGATCTGCGGTCCGTATGCGGCAGGAGAACCGCGAACTCCTCACCGCCAATCCGGCCGAAGAGGTCAGACTTGCGCAGGTTGGCCTGACACGTCGCGGCAGTCTGGGTCAGGACGAGATCGCCAACCGCGTGGCCATTCCGGTCGTTGACGGCTTTGAAGTGATCGAGGTCGAACACGATGCAGCTCAGATTGTAGCGGTGGCGCTGCGCCGGCGCGATTGTGCGGCTCGCCTCGTCCCGGAAGGCGCGCCGCGTCAGGATGCCGGTCAGGCCGTCGGTGGTCGCGAGCAGGCGCAGCCCGAGTTCACTCATGACGATGTGCGCGAGGTCGATCAGCACCGCGACTTGCCCGGCATCGAAGCTGCGCGGCTTTGTGTCCATGGCACAGAGCGTGCCGATGGTGTGTCCCTCGGGCGTCCGCAGCGGAGCCCCGGCGTAGAAGCGGATGTGCGGGTCGTCCGTGACGAAGGGGCTCTGAGCGAAGCGCACATCCGCCAGGGTGTCGGGCACGATCAGCGGCCGCGTCTCCTGGATGGCTACGTTGCAAAGAGCCGGTCCGCGGGCAGTTTCGCAGGCGGCGACGCCCTGGCGCGACTTGAACCACTGACGGTGCCCGTCGATGAGGGACACGGTCGACATCGGCACCTCGAACACGCGACGTGTGAGGCGGGTGACCCGATCGAAGGCTTCCTCTGAGGGCGTGTCGAGGACGTCGTAGCGATTGAGCGCCGCGAGCCGCTCCTGTTCTCTCGCCTGGGCGTCAACCTGCATGGTAGTCTCGCGAATGGGTACGAATTTTTGATGTTCTCTACCGCTAGCAGGGCAGGTCTTGATAAAGAGTGTCTTGGTCGCGAGCCCCTCGGATGCGTCCGGATTGCTGTGGGCAGCACGCGATTTACGCTGCCTTATAAGAGGGGCGGGCGCGATCTTTGGCCTGAGCGATGTGAAGTTGGCCCCAGGCGATGAAGGCTAGCGTCTCTCGCCTGGGGCCGTGCGCCTGGATCGGGGGATCTCAGGGTGCCTGTCGGAGGTAGAGCACCGCCAAACGCTGGCCAGTGAGCCAGCGTGGCAGCAGAACGCTCTCGCACCTTTATGCCGCTGCGCAGCAACCTAGGTTGTGATGGCGCATTACGATACATCAAAGGCTGTCACTCTCTCATGCGGGCCCGGGGTGCCGATGCATCTCTAGCCCAGGTCGGTCCAAGAGGTTCAAGCTGTCCAGTATCGTGCACGAGTACGCCCTCCATCTGACGGGCGAGCCCATTCGCTTAAGAAGTGAGGATGACCGCAGCTTCACGCTCTACCGTGGCCAGCAGGCGGTTCTGCGCGGGCTAACCCGCGATGAGGCACACACGGTCATCAGAAGTATCGGCGGTACGCTGGATGACGACCCAGGCAAGAAGCGGGACGCGAGCGCGGATCGGCGCACCTGACGAGATCTAATCAGCAGACCGCCGGCTCGGGGTTAGGACCCTGGCCGGCGTTTGGTCATTGCGTCCACGAGGTCAGGCGAAGGGTGCGAGCCGTCCAACCAGATGTCAATCATGACTGAGCGGGGACAGCCGTCAACCGACAGCAGAACGCCAAGTGGGAAGTTCGAGCCTTGCTGGGCGTCCGGTCTGGATCAAGAGTTGGTCGGCCCTGATGGCTGGAACCAATCCTCGCTAAGCTTTGTTCCAGCGCGACGGCGGGGCCTCGTGCGATGGGCACAGGCTCCTGTGAGACCCCGGTATGACAGACANTGCCTCCGCCTCCTCTTCGAGTTCGTGCAGAGTGGAGACGTCGAACAGGCGGGGACGACGGCCGGCACGATCATCGCATACATCTCAACGCTTGAAGGCATCGAGGCCCAGGTCGCGGCGCTTGACGATCTGCGGTCAAACCTGACGAGCCGTTGCGAAGCCGTGAGCATCTCAGGTGAGGCTGAGGACCGCCACGAGATCGTGGAGGACGCGCTGGAGCAAGCTCGCCGCACGCTGGAAAGCCAGTCAGATCCGTAGCGGCCTGCGAGAAGATGCGACACGGTGCGGAACACAACCGACGTGCGTTGAACCTCGTGAGGGCTGCCCGCCGGGTGAGCCGTGAAAACGAGGTCAGCCATGGACGAGACGCGCGGAGCTATACGGGAGATTGAGTGACGCGAGCGGCGTGAAGGCGGCGTATCG
>NZ_QOWC01000412.1 GCF_003574465.1 Methylobacterium crusticola | reverse complement strand
AGGCCTCGCTCAACCTGTTCAACCTGAAGACTGGCCTATCGGGCTTCGTGCGCGCCGACTACCGCATCGGCGGCGACCTGGTGGGCGGCGGCGGCCGGGCCGGCATTCGCTACCAGTGGTGAGCATACTGGGCAGGTAACCTGCTCCTGAATGGAAGAGAGCCCGGCTGACTAATTGCCGGGCTCTTTTTGTTTGAACCAGCAATGCCGTGTACCGTTAGCCCGGGGGCAGCGGCTCGCTTGGTCCTCCTCGTCGTGCTCGAGGCCGACGAGTAGGTCAGTGCGGGTCGAACTGGCGGACGGAGCGACCGTTCCGCTCGCTTGCCCGGCGCGCCCAGTCTGCATCCCGGGCGCGATCGCGTTCCAAGGTCTCGAGTTGTTCAAGGGCGTGGGCCTGGCGCTCACGAGCGCGAGCGGCGGCCCTCATGGCGTCCAACTGCCTTTGAATTGCGGGATCGTCGAATTGCGCTCGGGCGTCACCTGGCAAGGCGGAGGCCACCAGTGTGGCGACGATCAAGAAGGGGGCGGCGCGGTGCATGTCGTCCTACATGCAACGGTGTATGGCGGGATGAAGGCCACGCCTGCGGTCTGGTGCGATCTGGTGCCGCCGGCCAGCGGGAGAGGCTGGCGAACGTCGCCGGGATCCGGCGCTGGTCCAAGGGGGGCAAGCTTGTCGAGTTCGTCGGTCGCCGGTTTCAGAGCGGCGGGATCGGCCTCAGCCTGTCCAGGCCTCGGCGAGGTTGATTCTTCCCGACTTGCCGGCGCCGCACCAGGTATCCATGTACCGGGTGCTGGTTCGTTTTGGGTATACCCAAAATGAACCAGCTGGATCGGCTGCTTTGGGTGGATATGCAATAGTCCGCTTGCGAGCGGCATGCGCATCGAAGCGACGTGCGGAGGTTGGAGTTCGGCGCAAGAAGCGGGAAGCGTCGCAGACCGGGCGGTCACATACGTGGTTCGTTGCCAAGCTACGGAGCCTCTCGTGATCGATCCCCACGTCACAATCGAGCCGTCGATCCTCTACCTCGGAACTCCGGTCGTCCTCATCAGCACGCAGAACGAGGACGGCACCGCCAACCTCGCGCCGATGTCGTCCGCGTGGTGGCTCGGCTGGCGGTGCATGCTCGGTCTCCAGACCGCATCGCAGACGCCGCAGAACATGATCCGCACGGGACAGTGCGTCCTCAATCTGGCGTCACCGAAACAGGCTGACGCGGTGAACAGGCTGGCGCGCCTGACGGGCACCGAGACCATACCCGAATTGAAGCAGCGGCTGGGCTACGCGTATGAGCCTTCCAAGTTCGAAGTGGCTGGCCTGACACCCATCGCATCGCAGACCGTGGCCGCGCCGCGCGCGTTGGAGTGCCCCATCCAACTGGAAGCCGTCGTCGCCGCACAACACGGGATCATGGACGACGATCCCCAGGTCGCGGGCCTGCTCTCCGCGTTCGAAGTGCGCATCACCCGCGTCCACGTGCATCCGAGCTTGCTCATGGACGGGCACGAGAACCGCATCGACCCTGCCAAGTGGCAGCCGTTGATCATGAACTTCCAGAAGCTTTACGGAGTGTCCAGTACCGAGATCGTTCCGTCCCGCCTCGCGGAGATCGAGGAGAAGAGCTACCGCATGCCCGACGTGGATCGGGCTCGCGACGTTGTGCTTGAACCAGCCGGATGGTGTAACGCCAGCCGAGATGGGTTCGACCCCAACAGAGATCTCAGGCTGGGTTAGCTTCGGTGCAAAGCAATGCATTTGGGAAATCTGCATTGATCCAGCCGACCCAAGCAGGCATTTGGAATGTCGGCCTGGGGTCGAAAGCAGTCGCGAATGCCGATCTGCTAAAGGCGCACCCATAGCGAACCAAGAGCGGTGGTTCGCTCCCCCATACCCTTCCTGAACCAGGCTGCAGCTGGTTCAGGAAGTGCCGCTTTCCGGACCTAATTGAACTGTCAAGGTGTGCACCATCCCAAGTGAACCGCGCGGATCCGGAGCTTGCATCATTCGGATACGGCTTGCCCCTGGCGGGATTGACGCCGGCAGGGAGCATGATCGATGCAGTGTTCCAATCCAAGCTCTGACGGGGGTCGTCACATGAGTGCTGGAACAACACTACGCGTGCACATCAATCCAGATGATAGGGATGCTCACCTACTAAAGAATTGCTCGCACGTTGCTCTCGAATTCAAGCACAATGATGGCAATTACTTCCTCAAAATTCCGCTACTTGAACCTGTATCTCTGCCGGCATCGGATCATGATCTGCTTGAACTCGCGATGTCGTCGTTGAAAGAGGCGTTGGAAACCATACCGGGATACGCGTGATCGTTGCGTGAGCTGTGAGAAGCGAGAGCTTCGTAGAGTGCGGTCTTACTCACCTTCAGCCTCATGGCGGCTTCGCGCACATTCAGCCCCTGCCCCATCAGCACCTGTGCCTTGCGCAGGACCTCGGGCGTGACGACAGGCTTGCGTCCACCCTTCCGGCCCCGGGCCGCCGCGGCACTGAGCCCGGCACGCGTGCGCTCCCGGATGAGATCGCGCTCGAATTGCCCCAGCGCGCCGAAGATGTGGAAGATCAACCGACCGTTGGGTGTCGTGGTGTCGATCTGCTCGGTGAGCGAGCGCAGCCCGATGCCTCGTGCCTCCAGGTCCTGCACAGTCTCGATCAGGTGGCCCATGGAGCGGCCCA
>NZ_KZ984685.1 GCF_003574465.1 Methylobacterium crusticola | reverse complement strand
GACCGGGACCGTGCCGCGCAAGCCCGTCTGAGCCCGCGAGGGCGGCTGCGCCGCGCCCGGGGGCCGGCGCTCGTGCGCTCTCCGCCGGACCGTCCGGTCCGGCGCGCTCTCCGCCGGACCGGACGGTCCGGCGCGAGGGGCGCGTCGAAGCGAGAACCTCGAGCGGCACCCGGCGGCGGCGATCGGGTGCCGCGCCCGCGCGGAACGCCGGCACTGATGGAAGACGGATACCTGCATCGCATGCGCTCACTTCATCGGAGCCTGATCCTGGCTGCGCTGCTCGCCCCGACGTCGCTCTGGGCCGACGACCCCCGGGTCGGTCCCGCCGAGCAGGCGCTGCGCGCGGCCTGCGTCGGCGACTACCGCCGGCTCTGCACCCGCACCGGTTCCAACGCGGCCGCGATCGAAGCCTGCTTTCGCGAGGCGTCCGGTCAGGTCTCGCCCAGCTGCCAGGCCGCCATCTCCGAGTTCGGGCTCGGCGCCAGGGCGGAGCGGGCGGCGCGCTAGGCCACCCCGTGACCCCCGCGCGCGACATCTCAGGAGGAAGGCGGATGGATCACGCTCGCCCATCGATGACGGCGCTGCTCGGCCTGCTGGCGGTGGCGGGGTTCCAGAACAAGGACAGGATCGCCGAGATGCTCGGCGGCGGGCGCACGGATCCGGGCGGCCCGGCCGAAGGCGGGCTGGGCGACCTGCTGCGAACGATCGGGGGCGCCCTCGGCGGTGCCGGGGCCGGCACCGTCGTGAGCGGCGGCCTGGGCGAGCTGGTCGACCGGTTCCGGCGGAACGGCCACGGCGCGGTCACCGATTCCTGGGTCGGGCAGGGACCGAACCGGGACATCGCGCCCCACCACCTCGAGCAGGCGATCGGGCCCGACATGCTGGAGACGCTCTCCCGCCAGACCGGCCTCTCCCGCGACGACCTGCTCTCCCGGCTCTCCCGCATGCTGCCGTCGGCCGTCGACCGGTACACGCCCGACGGCAGGCTCCCCGCCCCGTGAGGCGGGGCCCGCTCCGCGCGGGCAGGCTGACGAACGCTCGGGGAGCGGCGCCAGGGACGCGGCGCGGGGTCGCCGGCGCGGCCCCGAGGCCCCCGGTCCGGCCGGCGACGGCGGGACCCGGGCGGACGGGGAGGCTCAGGGTGGGGCCGAGCCCCTGCCCGGCCTCTACCGGCCCTCGTCCGCGCGGGCCGTCCGCCGGGCCGCCGGCGCCGGCTCGGCCCGCGCTCCCCGACCCTGATCGCGCCCCGGGTCCGGGGACGGCTGCCCGAGGGGCCCCTCGATCGGACGCAGCAGGTCGAGGAGCACCCTCGAGACCCCGTCCAGCACCGCGTCGTGCGCGCAGCCGAACGAGCGGCAGGGGAGATCGGCCTTGATGAAGCGGGAGCGGGTCATCGTTGCACCTGAGCGGTACGCCCGAGCGGCGACCATCACTGTCGCTCATCGCGGATCCCGGCGGCGTGTGAGGTCACACCCGGGGAATCGCCTGCCCGCTCCGCCCTGACCGCCGCGGCCGGGCCGGCGCGGCCGCGGCGGTCAGGGCGCCACGACGGCGGGTTGCGGGGTTCCACGACGGCAATCGACGCGCGGCGCGGCGCGGTCCCTGTCCGGACCGTCGAGGATCCGTCACCGGACCTGCCGCAGCACGGCCGAGGACGAATTTGGCCCGGGACCGGTTCGACCGCGTCGCGACCCCGCCGTCCGTGGCCTCCTCCACGCCCGGCCTGCTATGAGGCGGGGCACCGCGCCCTTGCGCCCTCTCGACGAGTGAGCCCGCCATGCCCGTCAGATCCCTCCTCCTCCCGCTCCTCGGCCTCGGCCTCGCGAGCACCGCTCACGCACAGGGCACGGCGCGGGGCGCCCAGGAGGGCGCCGCGCGAGGCGAGGCGGCGGCGGGGCCCGTCGGCGCCGTGGTCGGCGGCGCGATCGGCGCGGCCGTCGGGACCGCGAACAGCATCCTGGGCATCGACCGGCGCGAGCGCTTCCGGATCTACGCCCTCGGCGAGCGGCGGCCGTCGGTGGCGTATGCCGGGCCGGTCCGGGTCGGAACCGTGCTGCCCCGGGAGGGCGTGGTGTACTACGACGTCCCGCCCGAGTTCGCGCTCAAGGGCTACGACTACACGATCGTCAACGACCATCCCGTGCTCGTGGAGCCCGGAACGCGCCGCATCGTCGAGGTGATCGACTGACGGTCCGGCCCGCCCGGTCCCCGGTCGATCGCGTCTCGACCGGGGACCGCCGNCGACCCCGCCCGCCGGTCGCGGCCCGCCGGCGGTGAGAGCCGGGCCTCGCCCCCGGCCCGGGCGGTCCCGCGCCCGCCCGGCGGTCCGGCCCGCGCCGCTCGCGGCGTCGAGCCGTGCAACGCGCCGCCCGCGAAAAACCCCGTCCTCGCGAAAAACCCCGCCCGCGCGGACCTGGACAGTTCGCAACTCGATTGTGTGCAAAGCAGGCTGCTTGTAGAAGCCCGGTCATCAAGCGAGAACGATGCGTGACTGGAGCGATCCTGAATTTCCTGGGCCGGGACGAGCTCGAGGCGGAGGTCCTGCGCCTGCGCGCGGCTCTGGAGGAGGCCGGGATCGACCCGCGGCGCCCGGGGCCCCGGCGAGCCGGGTGCGGCGCCCGGGACAGCCTCGCGGGCGCGCCGCAGGCCCCCGGCGCGCCCGCCCGCGAGGTCGACGGGGCGCTGGCGGACCCGGCCGTCGCGCGGG
>NZ_KZ984684.1 GCF_003574465.1 Methylobacterium crusticola | reverse complement strand
GGCCCGGGGGGGCGCCGGGAAGCCCGCCGCGCGCTCGAGCCGGACCGGCGCCGGGCGCGGCCGTGCGGAAGCGCGCGTCCCGAGGGCTGCGGGGCGGTGGCGCGGCCCTCAGAAGGCCCAGGCGAGCGTCGCCGCGAAGGCGGCCGCGACGGCCGCCCCGGTGGCCGTCGCGGCGAGGCGGCCGAACGAACGCGCGAGGGCATGGGCGCCCTCCTCGGCGAAGCCGAAGGCCTGTCCGGCCGCACGCTCGGCGCGAATCAGCGAGAGGTGGCGCGCGTTGCGGGCGGCGGCGGTCATCGGCGGCGTGCTCCTGGCGTCGGGCGGCGTGCGCGGGAAACGCATATACCCAAGCTTGGTTCCGGCGCTCCCGATACGCGGGGGCGGCGGGCGAGACGCTGTTAAGGGGATTTGTTTACATCTCGATGACTCTGGTACGGGTCGTGCAGCGCCATCCGCCGGCGCCGCCCCGCACGCCCCGAATCCGCCGGAAGGCCCTTTCTGTTCCGCATTTGTTCCGGTATAGGGAGAGGATGACGTCGAATGCTGCCAGAGCCCTTCCCCCATCGCGAGGCCGACGCGTGAGCGAGGCCGCACGAGACCTGTTCGGCCCGGGCGCGCCGCCGACCGAGGCGTCCCGGCGCCCCAAGCCCGTCGCGGTGCCGGTCCCGGCCAGGGCCGGGCAGGAGCCGTCGCCGGAATCCGGCTACGACGCCTCGGCGATCGAGGTGCTGGAGGGGCTGGAGCCGGTCCGGCGCCGCCCCGGCATGTATATCGGCGGGACCGACGAGAAGGCGCTCCACCACCTCTTCGCCGAGGTGATCGACAACGCCATGGACGAGGCGGTGGCGGGGCACGCGAGCTTCATCGAGGTCGAATTCGAGGAGAGCGGCTGCCTCGCGGTCACCGACAACGGCCGCGGCATCCCGGTCGACCCGCACCCGAAATTCCCCGGCAAGTCGGCGCTCGAGGTCATCATGACCACGCTGCATGCCGGCGGGAAGTTCGACTCGAAGGTCTACGAGACCTCGGGCGGGCTGCACGGCGTCGGCATCTCGGTGGTCAACGCCCTGTCCGACATCCTGGAGGTCGAGGTCGCCCGCAACCAGACCCTCTACCGCCAGAGCTTCTCGCGCGGCCACGCGCAGGGCGGGATCGAGACCGTCGGCCGGGTGCAGAACCGGCGCGGCACCAAGGTGCGGTTCCATCCGGACCCCGAGATCTTCGGCGCCCACCGGCTCGACCCGCGCCGCCTGTTCAAGATGGCGCGCTCGAAGGCCTACCTGTTCGGCGGGGTCGAGATCCGCTGGCGCTGCGCGCCCGCCCTGCTCGAGGGCGTCGAGAACGTCCCGGTTGAGGCGGTGCACCGCTTCCCGGCCGGCCTGAAGGACTACCTGGCGCGGGAGATCGACGGCAAGGAGCTCGTCGCCGACGGGGTGTTCTCGGGCAAGATCACGAAGCCCGGCAGCCACGGCTCGCTCGAGTGGGCGGTGGCGTGGCTCGCCAACGACGACGGCTTCTCCTCCTCCTACTGCAACACCATCCCGACGCCCGAGGGCGGCACGCACGAGAGCGGGATGCGGGTCGCGCTCCTGCGGGCCCTGCGCGACCACGCCGAGCGGGTCGGGCAGGTCAAGCGGATGCAGGCCGTCACCGCCGACGACGTCATGGCGACCTGCGCGGCGATGCTCTCGGTGTTCATCCGGGAGCCGGAGTTCCAAGGCCAGACCAAGGACAAGCTGGCGACGCTGGAGGCGTCCCGCATCGTCGAGGCGGCGATGCGCGACGCCTTCGACCACTGGCTCGCCGCCTCCCCGGCCCAGGCCAACAAGCTGCTCGACTGGGTCATCGACCGGGCCGAGGAACGGCTGCGCCGGCGCCAGGAGAAGGAGGTCGCGCGCAAGACCGCGACCCGCAAGCTGCGCCTGCCGGGCAAGCTCGCCGACTGCTCGAAGGCGGGGGCGGCGGGCTCCGAGATCTTCATCNGGGCGACTCGGCCGGCGGCTCGGCCAAGCAGGCCCGCGACCGCGCGACCCAGGCCATCCTGCCCCTGCGCGGCAAGATCCTCAACGTGGCGTCGGCGAGCCGCGACAAGCTCGGCGCCAACCAGCTCCTCTCGGACCTGACCCAGGCGCTCGGCTGCGGCACCGGCCCGCACTACAAGGCCGACGACCTTCGCTACGAGAAGGTGATCATCATGACGGACGCCGACGTGGACGGCGCCCACATCGCCTCCCTGCTGATCACCTTCTTCTACCGGCAGATGCCGCGCCTGATCGACACGGGCCACCTCTACCTCGCGGTGCCGCCGCTCTACCGGCTGACACAGGGCGCCAAGAGCGCCTACGCCCGCGACGACCAGCACAAGGACCAGCTGCTCAAGACCGTGTTCAGGTCCGGCAAGGTCGAGATCGGGCGCTTCAAGGGCCTCGGCGAGATGATGCCCGGGCAGCTCAAGGAGACCACGATGGATCCGAGGAAGCGCACGCTCCTGCGGGTCGCGGTGGTGGACGAGGCCCGGGCGGCGACCGGCGACACGGTCGAGCGCCTGATGGGCAACAAGCCCGAGGCACGCTTCGCCTTCATCTCCGAGCGTGCCGTGTTCGCGGACGAGGCCGGTCTCGACATCTGACGGCGGTTCCGGCAGCGGGCGCCCGACGCCCGACGGCCTGCGGGCCGTCGCGGGAGAGCGGGCCGCGGATGCGCCGCCGCGATCCCCCCGCGGGCGGACCGGCGGGCGCGCCGCCGCGCGCGGCCGTTCTCCCGGGCCCGAACAGGAAGAGCCCGGCCTTGCGGCCGGGCTCCCCCCGTCGAGGACGCTGAGGTCCCGGTTCGGTTCTCAGTAGGTGCCGAACTTGTAGTTGAGGCCGGC
>NZ_QOWC01000407.1 GCF_003574465.1 Methylobacterium crusticola | reverse complement strand
GGCGGTGGGCCGCGCCCGGGCGGCGCCATCCGGCAGGAGCGCGGCGAGGTCCGCCGAGAGGGCGTCCGCGGCCGCGAGGGCGCGCCGGCGGGCCGCGGCCGCCCCCTCCCGCCGGAGGCGGTCGAGGCGCCGGGACAGGCGCCCGGCATCGGTGCGGGTCATCATCGGAGCGGCCTCCCGCGGACGAGGGCGTGGCTGCCGGCCGGGTCCGTCTCCACCGCGACGATGCGGTAGCGGCCGTCGGCCAGGGTGATCTCGTCGTCGGGCGTGGGCGGGGCGCGGCCGGGGGTGAGGACGATGACCTGCACCTCGCGCCCCGGCAGGCCCGGCGCGTCGGCCCCCTCGCGGGCGCCGTCGATCTGGACCCTGACGGGGTGGTCGGCGAAGGCCGGGCCGGGGCCCGCCCGATGCAGCGTGGCGTCGCGGAACAGCGGCGCGAAGGCGCCGCCGATGAGGGCCGCGAGGCCGCCGTCGAGGAGGCCCATCACACCACCGCCGCGCCGGCGCCGTTGCGCCGCATCGCCTCGTGGAAGCGGCGCCCGTACGAGGTCAGGCCGAGCGTGCCGGAGAGCGCCTCGGCCGGCGCCTCCCGGCGCTCGATGTGGAGCGCGCCGCTGCGCAGGGAGCGCAGGTCGAGGGCGCCGGCCCGGGCGAGGTCGGCCTCCGGCCCGCCGAGCCCGTCGAGGGTCATGACGTGGGCGGCGTAGAGCATGCGGCCGAGGGCGAAGTCGGCCGGCGCCCAGGTGGCGTCGACCCGGGCGGCGGCCTCCGCCAGGGCCGCCGCGACGGCGGCGTCCGGGACCGCCGCGAAGGCCGGGAAGCGGGCCTTGAGGTCCGCCGGCGCGGGGGCGTCCGTCATCGCGCCGCCTCCTCGCCCCGGCGGGCCTCGGCGAGGAGCCGCTCCCGGGTCCAGCGCCGGTCCGGCCGGATCCCGCGCGCCTCGAGGCGCGCCCGCAGGGCCGCGTCGTCGAGGGCCGGATCGTCGGGGGGCCCGCCGCGAGCCCCGGCGCCGGGGGCGTCGTGGCCGGGGGCGTCGCGGCCGGCCGGGATCTCCTCGATCAGCACCTCGCCGGCGGCCTCCCAGGCGGCCAGGAAGGGGTCGTGCCGGTCGAGGAGGTCGAGGGCGGCGCTCTCCCCGGGCCCGAGGCAGCGGGGCGCGCCCGATCCCCGGACCCAGAACAGCCGGGGCCCGGGGGCGCGGTTCGTGACCTGCATCGTCGCCTGCATCGGTCCCTCCCTAGATGCCGTCGAGGTAGCGGAAGGCGCCGGGGCGGCGGATGTCGAGGCCCCCGAGCCGGAAGGCTCCCGGCACCTCGAAGCGCCACGGCCCGGTCTGCCAGGCCGGGAAGAACCGGAACGGCATCGGCAGCCACAGCTTCAGCACCGAGGGGTCGCGCCGGTAGGCCACCATCCGGGCCGAGCCGCCGGTGCCGGCGGTCTCGAGGGAGCGCACGCCGATCACCGCGAGGTCCTGGCCGGTCTCCAGGGTGTAGACGTTGTGGCGCCGGATCCAGTCGAGGAGCGTGACCGCGCTGATGCCGTCGAGGCGCCGCAGCCCGATGCCGAGCATCTGCTCGTAGGGCAGGAGCAGGGTGTCGGCCATCTCCACCGTCGAGGTGCCGGTGAAGATCCCGGCGAGCTGCCCGTTGACGTCGGCGAGGACCTGCTCGGGGGTCTTGCTCGCCCAGGCGGTGGCGCCGCCGGCGCCGGTCGCGGCCGCGATGCCGGCGGTGACGCCCGGGTGGTTGAGGAGGCCGGAGAAGCCCTTGCCGGGATCGCCGTGGAGCGCGACCTGGTCGATGAACTCCTCCGACGCGCGGCGCGCCGCGTCCGCCTTGTCGGCGTCGAGGTTCATGCCGAGGAGCTGGGCCTTGCCGAGCTCCTCCAGGTCGTAGCCGTAGCCGATCCCCGCCATCGCCACCGCGGTCTCGTGCTGGCGCTTCAGGATCTCGGCCCTGGGCACGTCGGCGGCGGCGCCGTGGACCCAGGTCGCCTGCCCGACCCGGTCGACCGAGAAGTAGGTCACGGTCGGCACCCACTCGGGCGCCTCGGTGTCGACGGGCACGAGGCGCGGATAGCGGACCGCCGGGTACTGGGTGCGGTAGACGGTCGGCTCGATGAAGGCCTGCTGGCTCACCAGGAAGGCGAGGGCGCGGGGGGCGTCGGCGATCAGCGGGCGGGGGGACGGCGTCATGGTGGCCTCTCAGCTCAGGCGCAGGCGGGCGAGCCCGCCGGCCGCCGCCGACGAGTCGAAGTGGGCGTCGGGCATCGGGGTGTTGCCGGCGGCGGCGGCCGTGACGGCGCCCGCCGGCGTCAGGAAGGCGGGGGCGCCGGCCGCGACCGTGCCGGACACCGCGACCCAGACCACGCCCCGCACGAGCACCGGCGCGGTCTCGCCCTTGGCGAAGGCGTCCCCGGCGCCGGACGGGCGCACGTTGTGGTCGACAAGGACGATGCCCCGGAAGACGGCGCCGGCGGCCGCGATGCCGTCGTCGCGCGCGCCCTGGAAGGCGGGCTTGCCGAAGCCGATCCCCTCCGGGGTCTCGACCGTGCGGCTGACGATGCCGGCGGGTTCCTGGCCCGCGAGCATGCCCTCGTAGGCGGGGCCGGGGCGGCCCGGATAGGTGGTCTGGACGGGGGGCATCAGCGGGCTCCTGCGGGGCGGGGCTTCCAGGCGTTGCGGAGGGTCTCGACCATGGACGCGTGGGCGGCCTCGGGCGTGAGCGCGTCGGCGGCGCGCTGCCCGCCGGAGCGGAGCGCCGCCCGGAGCGGGTCGGGGGGCGGCGGGGCTGCGGGCCGCGCGGCCACCACCCGGAACGCCCCCTCGATCTCTGCGGCGCCCATGGCGGCCGCGGCGGCGTCGCCGAGGGCGGCCGCGACGGCGGCC
>NZ_QOWC01000406.1 GCF_003574465.1 Methylobacterium crusticola | reverse complement strand
ACGGGGTCCTTATTCCACGCCTAATCACAGCCTTACAGCCGGAAGCTCGGCCGCCACAGTTCGAACCATCGCTGGCCTTGTCATAAGAGTTGGTGTAGGCATTAGCTCTGGCGGGCACAGCGAATGGTGCGGTCATCATAGCAATGGCGAAGATAGCAGTTACAAATCCTTTCAACTTGGTTCCTTTTCGTGGCGACAATCGAAATGTTTATTTGAGATTTGCCGCTGATAAGCATGCCAGAATGCCTTCATCACATTCCCAAGTGGTGGAAGAGGTGGGATGCAGATGCTGGTACTGAGCTCCAAATCAGCGATACTCGCCTAACAAGCTGTGAATGTCGGCACATTGGCCCGGGTGGATACAATGTCCAATAACGTCGAACCTCTAGCGGCGAGTATCGGGATCCCACAACCTTCGCTTGAGACAAACGAAGCTAATTGCTGGTAGAAGCGCAAGCAACGTTTGCTCGATCACGTTGATGTCAATATGAAATAGATGATCCAAGTCGCCACAGAAAATCAAAAGAAGCACAAACTTCTCAGCTACGCTAGTTTGTGGCTAGCAGTTCTTGCACCTTTGTTCGCTGTTAACTTGACGTAGCGCACTAGTTTATTGTGAGTTCTGGATGGTTGACTACCGATGACTTCTGCGATTGTGACTGTTCTTCTCTCGTTAATAGAAGGCGCACGCCGCATCGGCTGCTACGATGATATCTGGCGCACAATGGACTTAGCCATGCTGGAGCTGCGGAGCATTCGCGAAACATTCCGAGATGCCAAGGTTGAACATCAACTGGGAAGTCCAGAGCGGATCGCAGCCCTCAAGGTCTTTCGGAAGGATATCGAGCGAGTGATCGCGATGCCAGGGCTCTGAACTCGGGTTAATGGCAGTTTACGGCTTGCGCGGATGCTGACTCTGTGGGTGCTCCGGAATGGGAGCGCCGCTGATGAGCCTTGCGATCCTGGAGCGCCTGCCGCCGTCGCGCCTGAAGGCGCTGCTGGAGCACTTTGCCGAGATCGAGGATCCGCGCGAGCCCTGGCGGGTCGCCCACCCGCTGCCTGAGGTTCTGCTGCTGGTGGTGTGCGGCACGATTTGCGACTGCGAGGACTATGAGTTGATCGCGGCCTGGGGCGAGGCGCACCTGCCGGTGCTGCGCCGCTACCTGCCCTACCATCACGGCGTGCCAGGCGGGCGCTGGCTGACCCTGCTGATGAACCGGCGCAGGCGCCGCTCGATGGTGGGCGCGTAGGACAGAACCCACCGGTTGAGGGTGGAGTGGTCCACCTCCATGCCCCTCTCCAGCAGCATCTCCTCAATGTCGCGGTAGCTGAGCGCGTAGCGCAGGTACCAGGAGACGGCCTGCGCGATCAGGGTGGCCTCGAAGTGCCGGCCCCTGAAGTCGCCGCGGGCCTGTCTCTTCAGCTTGAGGGCGAGGGCGTTCAGGATCATGGGCCGGCTCCGGGGCGGAGTGGCAAGCTGGGCGGGTATGGCTAACGGCCGGTGAACGGCGCCCGTTCGCGTTTGCGACAGGCCCCTCCCAACCACGTCTTGAGCCACGCTCTTCGCATAAGCTTGGCATATGGTTCGTCGTGACCGAGCCGTGATCTCGAGTGCGACAGCACACCCACAACTGCGGCTGAGCCTGAAACACTCCCCCTGCCAATTGCACGGGATCATGTCGATGCCGTGTGAGTGAGAGGGGGGGACATCTAGATGCACCTGATCTCCAAGCTGGGTTTTGCTGCACTGCTCACCTTCGGCCCGGCTGCGGCGCTGATCTTCGCGTCAGCTCAGGTCGACGACGATGCCTCTAGCTGAAGCACTTACTATGGCCAGTCGCTGGCACTCCGGACACTGTAATCTTGCAGTCAGGAGCTTCTACGCCCGCGTCAGCATCATCGGGGTCCTTCAGATCACCTCGTTCGTCTACGCCGGATATCTGCTTTCCTTCATGCCGGCACCTGAGAGCGTTGCCTCCTCGTCTGTGCAACCTGAGAACATCCGCTACAAGGTCCCAGCATCGAGGGGTGTTTGGATCTGTCCCATCGTGGGTAAGTGCGGTTTTCGCAGGCCCTTGGATGTAGGAGCAGGGCATGATCATTCCCGGTGACCGAGCCGGCCAGCCTAAGGAGCGGGTATGTACGCGCCCGCATATTCCGAGTGCGAACTGCCACATCGAAAGAGAAAAGCTGCTTCGGGACCGGAGCGGAGGATCAAGGGCTGAATATGCGCTATGCGGCATTTGTTCTCATAATCCTGCTCACCCGGCCTGCCTGCGCTCAGGAGCAAGGCTCGGATCTTGTTGAAAAATATAGAAAGATAGCTATTGAGGCTATCGTGGTTTCCCGCATTGCTGATCGTTTGTGCCCAAATCTAACACTCGATGTGTCGCGAGAAAATATTGTTTTGGATCGATTGGACCTCAAAAGCTGGTCTGAAGCTCCTCGAGTGATCGTTCGGAAGTACTTAGTAGGTTTTGAGCAGAGTAATCACAGGGCCTGTGAATTCGCTTGGCGTATGTATGGTAGTGGTACTGGCGGCCCAGTACATCCGAGCTTGCGCCTTCTCTCTCTGCGCCTCATTCAACTGATCACAGAGGATCAATACTAGCCGCCACTAAGAGTTGTTTCTCAGCGGACGGGTCGGGTCCGCATAAGCCCCAGTATGGAACGCGTTATGGGACCTGTCGGAAGTCCTCGAAAGGTCTCAAGTGCGCCACCGTGGCGCTCTCATTCGAGTGTCAGTCTTACCGCCTCCCGCGGCGCCTCGCGGGCCGGCGGCTAGTCTGACGTGATCTATGCGGCGCGGATTGGCCTGGAGGCCACCCGGGCGGTTCCTAGTGGTTTGAGTCTAACACTTGGTGCCCGCGCTTTGCGGCTTGGATGAT
>NZ_QOWC01000405.1 GCF_003574465.1 Methylobacterium crusticola | reverse complement strand
GCGAGGAGGCCCCCGGCGACCGCCGCGAGGCCGCCGCCGCGTGCCGCCCGCGGCCCGAGGCCCGTCGCCGTCAGGCGCTCCCGCATCCGCCGCTCCCGCATCAGGCGCTCCTGCGGAACAGCAGCAGCGCCGGCAGCAGCGCCAGGCCGGCGAGCCAGCGGCCGAGGTCCTGCCAGGCCAGCACCGCGTAGCCCCCCGCCGCGAGGTGGCGGGCGGTGGTCTCGCCGAGGGCCGCCAGCACCGGCCCGGGCGCGTCGAGGCTCCCGGCGACGCCGCCCCCGGTGCCGGCGAGGCGGTCGAGGGCCGCGCGCTGCGGCGGCGGCGCCTCGGGCGGCAGGGCGGGGGTCGGCACGAACAGGGTGTGCAGGCGGTGCCCCTCGCCCGCGAGGCCGGCGGCCTCCCGGACCGTCGCCGGATCGATCCCGCCGCCGTCGCCGATCAGCAGGACGTCGCCCGACACCACGGCGCCCTCGGCGAGGGTCCGGCGGGCGAGCGCCAGCGCCCGCGCCGGCCGGCTGCCGCGGTCCGGCACCGTGCCGCCGTCGAGGGCGAACAGGATGGTGCCGAGGGCGTCGCGGTCGGTCGTGGGCGCGGCCGCCAGGTAGGCGTCCCCGGCATACACCACGAGGGCGACCTGCCGGGAGCCGGCGGCCTCGGCGGCCCCTTGCGCGAGGGCCCGGGCCGCGCCGAGCCGGCCGCCCTCGGCGACGGAGCGCGACAGGTCCATCACCAGGATCGTGGCGTCGAGGTTGCGGAAGCCGGCCGCGTCGCGCCGCCGGATCGCCGGCCCGGCGAGCCCCAGCAGCACGAGCGCCGCCGCGGCGGCGATCAGCCCCCGCGCCGGCCGCCGCCCGGGCCGCACGCCGCCGCGGGCCGCGAGCGCCGCCATCAGGTGCGGCTCCACCGCCCGCCCCCAATCCCCGAGGGGGCCCGCCCGGTAGGCCGCCCGCCAGGCGAGGAGCGCGAGGAGCGGCAGCGCCAGGAGCCAGGCGGGGCGCAGGAGGGTGACGGCGTCCATCAGGCGCCCCGCCGCGCGAGCAGCAGCGCCACGGCGCTCATCAGCGCGACGGCGCCGGGCCAGGGCCAGAGGTCGCGCCGCAGGGGCACCGGCGGCGCCCGGGCGCTCCCGCCCTCGAGGGCGTCGATGGCGTCGGCCACCGCCGCGAGGTCGTCGCTGGTGCGCACCCGGAAGAAGCGCCCGCCGCTCGTGGCCGCCACGTCCCGCAGGGCCTCCGAATCGACCACGTCCTGCTCGCCGTCGGCGTCGGCGAGGTCCCGGGGCCCGAGGGCGATGGTGTGGACCCGCACCCCGAGCTCGCGGGCGAGGATTGCCACGTCCCGCGGCGTGGTCTGGCCGGCGTTGTTGGCCCCGTCCGAGAGCAGGATCACGACCTTGGCGGGTCCGGGCGCGTCGGCGAGGCGCTTGAGGGCGAGGCCGAGCCCGTCGCCGATGCCGGTGGAGCGGCCGACGAGGCCGATGCGCGCCTCCTCCAGGGCGCGGGCGACCGCGGCGGTGTCGAAGGAGGGGGCGGCGGCGACGTCGGCCTGGTCGGCGAAGATGACGAGGCCGATCCGGTCCCCGGCCCGGCGCCGGATGAAGTCGGCTCCCACCCGCTTCACCGCCGCGAGGCGGGAGGTGGTGCGGCCGTCGAGGGCGAAGTCGATCCGCTCCATGCTGCCCGAGAGGTCGAGGGCGAGCACGATCTCGCGGCCGGAGGCCGGCAGCGCGGCCGCCGCCATCACCAGCCGCGGCCCCGCGAGGGCGGTCACGAGGGCGGCCCAGAGCAGCCAGGCGAGGGCGGCCCGCCCCCGCCCCCGGGCCGCGAGGGCCTCGGCCCGGCCGATCCGGGCGACGATCGAGTCCGGCACCGCGAGCGCCCCGCCGGCGCCGCCGTCCCGGCGCGGCAGCAGCCGGGCCGCGAGCAGGGGCAGGGGCAGCAGCAGGGCCGCCCAGGGCGTCGCCCAGTCGAGGGGCAGGCCGGCGAGCGCCACGGATCAGGCCCGCAGGCGGGCGAGGAGGCGGGCGAGCCCGTCCTCGACCGGCCCGAGGTCGGGCGCGGGCCCCGGCGCGTAGAGGTCGAAGACGAGCGCCCGGCCCGGGCCGCGGCTGAAGAAGTCCGTGGACAGCCGCCGGTCGAGGCCGGCGGCCCGCTCGGCCTCCGCCCCTGCCTCCGCCCCTGCCTCCGGCACGCCGAGGGTGCGGGCGAGGCGGCGCACGAGGCGGGCGAGGGCGACGTGGCGGGAGGCCGGGTCGAGGCTCCGCGCGGCGGCGAGCTCCGCCAGCGCCGCCCGCCGCACGGGGCCGCGGCGCCGGGCGAGCCGGGCGCCGAGGAGGGCCGCGACCCCGGCGAGCACGAGGCCGAGGACGAGGGCCGCCGCCACGTCGAGCCGGATCAGGCCGGGGTCGGGCGGCGCGTGCAGCCCGCGCAGGTCGGCGAGGGCCGCCTCACAGCACGGCATCGAGGCGCTCCATCAGGGGGGCGAAGGCCTCGGGCCCGCCCTCCGTGTCGAGCCGCACGCCCTCGAGGCCGAGGCGCGCGAAGGCCGCGAGCCGGTCGTCGGCCGGCAGGCGGTCCCGGCGCACCCGGGCGGTGCCGCGCCGGCCGTCCGGGGTGGCGAAGGGATAGAGGCCGGGCGGCGGCTCGCGCTCGAAGGCGTCGCTCACCAGGATCAGGCTCAGGGAGACGCGCCCGGCGAGGGCCGCGAGGGCGGCCTCGAAGCCCGCGCCGGGGGCGTCGAGGGCGCTCGCCAGGACGAGGTGCCCGCCCGCCGGCAGGAGGGTGCGGGCCTGCTCCAGGGCCCCGAGGAGGGGCGGGTCGGGCCGGGGCGGCGCCGCGAGGGCCGCCGCGTGGGCCCGGGCGAGGGCGCCCGCGAGGGCCGCCATGGCGCGGGCGCCCCCGGCCGG
>NZ_KZ984683.1 GCF_003574465.1 Methylobacterium crusticola | reverse complement strand
CGCGGCGTGGCGGCGCAGCAGGTCGACCCGGGGATCGAGGAGCAGGATGAGCACGATCGGACTCGCCACGGCCGCGAGGGCCGCGAGGCCGAGCCCGTATCGGACAATCCTCTCCCGCACCGCCGTGAGCCCCGCGCCGCGTCCGACCCTCGGTCCGCCCGGCCGGCACTATGCGCGATTTGCGGTAAAAAGTGCGTCCGTAGCAACGACTTAGATAAATATCCTGGGGACGGACGCTCCATCCCCTTGCCAAGTGACGCTGCGTCATCCCGGCATCAGGGGGCGCCGGCCGGGATCCGGCGGCCGCCGGGGCGCCGCGGCGTGGCCGCGCGCGGGACCTACGCGGCGGCCCGGCGCGCCAGGACGGTGCGGACCTCGGCGCCCGCCCGCAGGACCGCGTAGGCGATCACCGGCCAGGCGAACAGCAGGACGGCGGCCGGCACCGACCAGTGCCAGCCCACGATCGCCCCGACGACGCCGGCGGCCGAGCCGACGAAGCGGATGTAGAACACCGGGATGGCGAGCACGAAGGCGAGCACCGCCGGAAGCCCCAGGACCTGGATCAGCCCGGCCTGCACGGCCAGCAGGTTGGCCACGCCCATGACCAGGAACACCAGGAAGACGAGTTTCTGCATTGCCGCCTCGGCCGAATCGATGCGCCCGATCTGCGCAGCCGAGCGTGGCTTTTTGAGGGGCGCCTCCGCGCCGGGGCCCGGCGCGAGGTGGGGTGGGCCGTCAGCCGGCACGCGGTTCCTGTTCCCCGCCCGCCAACCCTCTCGTGACCACTCGGCCCACTAAGCCTCACAGGGTGGGCGCAGAGAACTGGTCCGCAGCCGCCCCGTCGTCACGAGCCCCGCCGCACGGCCGGTCGCCCGCGGAGCCGGAGCACGGCGAACCGAGTGGGCGGACAGGGATAGGAGGCGTGTAGCAGAGCGAGGCCGGTCCGCAAACCGGACCCGCGGGATGCAGCCCCGCGCCGGGACCGGTGGACACCGCGACCCAGGCGGGCCGCGCGGCCCCGCGCCGGGGCCCGCGGCCCCGCCGCGGGGTCCAGGGACCCCACAGGCGTAGATGGGTCACGCCCGTGCGGCCGGACGTCGAACGCGCCCGGCCGCGGCCGCCGCTCGGACTTCTCCTCCCTCGGACTCACGAGGGCCGCTCGCGAGGGCGGCCTCCTTATCCGATCGGGAGGGCCCGCAGCGGCGCGATGCCCGGCCTGGCCCCGCTTGCGCGCGGGGCCGACGGGGAGCCGGCCAGCGGCCACCTCTCGCCGCGCCCCCGGGCGCCCCCCGGTCTCAGCCCTGGGGCGCGCCCATCATCCGCTGCATCTGGGAGAGCTGCGAGATGTGCAGGCGGATCAGCGGGAGCGCGCCGCGGGCGATCCGGCGCAGGGCCGGATCCTCGCCGCTCTCGGCGTACGACCCGTGGATGGCGAGCGCCTCCTGGTGCCCCTGGAGCGAAGCGTTGACGAACGTGGCGTCGTATTGCGGGCCGGGCTGCAGGCCGGAGAGCTGCGCCAGGATCTGGGCCTTCTGCTCGTCCGAGGTCATGCCGCCGGGCGGGGGCGCCCCGAGCACGCCGCCGACCGCGCCCACCGTCGCGCCGGCCACGCCGCCCGCGACGGCGAGCGGGGCCGCCACCAGGCCGCCCACGACGCCGCCCGGACCCGGGGGAGGACCGCCCGCCACGGGCCCGCCGCCCGTCACGGCGTCGATCTTGTTCGCGAGGCCGACCTGNCTTCACCCGCGGGTTGCCGGTCTTGGCGAACGCGTCGCGGGCGGTGTTCTCCAGGAACACGCCGCCCTTCGTCGCCATGGCGAGGTAGACGGGCGTCGGGATGGCGCCTGCGGGCGTCGGCTGCGCGACCGCGGTCCGGGTGATGGCCAGGGCCGCCGTGGCGGACGCCAGGCCGACGAGGAAATCGCGACGATGCATGAGCTTGGCTCCCATGAGCGAACGGGGGCGCACCGCGGCCCTCGCAGGCCGTGATGCTCGGGGGGAGTAATCTCCCCACGACGCGCGACGTTCCCGCCGGCGCGGCGCCGCCCCCGGCCGCAGGGTCGTCTGGAACGCGACATGAAGGCGCACGGCCGGCCCCGCGGCGCCGGCACCCGGCGGGCGCCGGGCCCGGGACCGGGGTCCCGCGTGCGGCGCGATGGTGAACGGCGAGTTTATTGCGGTGCCGGCGCAACGTGCCCGACCCCGCGGCGTTATGATCTCTGCCACCGTCCGAAGCCCGCTTCCCATGTCTTACCCCGGTCACAAGCATCGAACGTGCTTCCGCAAGCCGGTCGGTCACACGCGCCCATTTGGCAGCACCTACGATTCCGTGCTGAACGGAGTGGCTTACGGGCTGAATGAGCTGTTTCCGCCGGTGCCTCATCCTCCTGTCGTCACGGATCAACACGCCTCGGCGGCCTCCGAGCCGGCCGGGCGGGCCCAGGGTGGGGCGGGCCTGCCTGCGGAAGCCTCCACGGGCGCGGTCCGGCCGGCGCGCGCCTGACGCAGGACGGGCGCCGGGAGGCGGTCCCCAACGCGCAATGCGGTCGTTGCGCACCGAGCGAGGGCCCGGCCTTCGTGCCTCGCCGCCCTCGCGACCGGGCTCCCGCCGCGGTAGGGTGTCGCCCTCCAGGGAGGTGCCGGGTGCAGAGCAGCACGGATTTCATCGACTCCCTCGCGCACGAGCATGCCCGTCTCGGCCGCCTGCTCCAGGTCATCGACAGCGGGCGCTGGTGGACCACGAGCGAGCCGGGGCGCGTCAAGGTCGAGGCCCTGACGGAGCAGGCCACGCGCATCAAGGACGCCATCGACGCCATCGAGGAGGCGGTCGGGCAACTGGGCAGCTGAGCGGGCCTGCGCGGGCCCGCCCCTCGTCACGGCGCAGCCGTCGCGGCGGGCACGGCGGGCCTCCCGGCGGCGGCGCGACGCGGGTCCGCGGGCGCCGC
>NZ_QOWC01000402.1 GCF_003574465.1 Methylobacterium crusticola | reverse complement strand
GACGCGCCGAGGCGCAGGCCGCGCGGGCCGGCGAGGAGGCCGCCTTCGCGGCCCGCCTCGCCGAGGCGCGCCGGCGCTGGAGCGAGACCGAGGCCGAGAGCCTCGCGGCGGGCTTCGCGGCCGCCCTGCGGTCCCTCGAGGCGGATC
Organism: Methylobacterium crusticola; assembly: GCF_003574465.1. Lineage (GTDB taxonomy): Bacteria > Pseudomonadota > Alphaproteobacteria > Rhizobiales > Beijerinckiaceae > Methylobacterium > Methylobacterium crusticola. The sequence continues at coordinate 2,836 of NZ_QOWC01000402.1, read as the reverse complement.
TCGCCGCGCGGCTCGCCCGCCTCCTCGTGCCGGTCCTCGCGGACGCCCTGCGGGCGCGGGCGCTGGCCGAGCTCGCCGCCGCCCTGTCGCGCCTGCTCGCCGACCCGCGGCACGCCGCCATCCGGGTGAGCGGCCCCGAGGACCTGCTCGGCGCCCTCGCGGCGCGGCTGGGGCCGCAGGGCGCCGCCGTCGCCTTCACCCCCGCCGAGGCGCCGGAGGTCCGCGTCAGCGCGGACGACACCGTGGTCGAGACGCAGCTCGCCGCCTGGACGGGCCGCCTCGCGGCCGCGGTCGCGGTCGCGGAGGCGTGAGATGGCCGACCCCGCGCACCAGGACATCATCATCATCCGGCGCCGCGGCGACCAGGAGGAGGGCCATCACGGCGGCGCCTGGAAGATCGCCCTCGCCGACTTCATGACCGCCATGATGGCGCTGTTCCTGGTGATGTGGCTGATCAACTCCACCAGCAAGGCGCAGAAGCAGAGCATCGCCGAGTACTTCAACCCCGTGAAGCTCGCCGAGGTCACGAACGACCGCAAGGGCCTGCGCGACCCCCGGGACGCCCCCGCGGAGGCCGGCGCCGAGGGCGGGGCCGAGGGCCGCGGCGGGGAGGGCAAGGCGGACGGCCCGGCCGGCAGGGAGCCCGGCGCGCCGGGCAGCCGCGCCCGGGAATCCGCCCTGTTCCAGGACCCCTACGCGGTGCTGGCCCGCCTCGCCTCCGAGGCCGAGCGGGGCGAGGGCGCGAGCGGCGACGCCTCCGCCCTCGAATCCGGCGAGCCGGGCGTCAGCGGCGGCGAGGCCGCGCGCGACCCCTTCGACCCGCTCTACTGGCAGGTCGAGCCCCTGCCGCGCCACCGCACCGACCGGCCCGGCGCCCTCGACACCGCCGCGGCGGCGCCGGCGGACGGCCGGCTCGACGCCCGCGGGCAGGCGGTGCAGGCCCCCCGCCCCAGGGACCGGACCCGCGCGGGCGAGGCCCCCCGGGAGACCCGGGCCCGCCTCGCCTCGGCCGAGGCGCTGCCGCTCGCCCCTCCGGAGGCCCCGCGGGGGCAGGCCGCGGCGCCCCGGGAGGCGGCCGTCAGGGAGGCGGCCTCCCGGTCCCCGGCCGCGCCGGACCCGGGCCCGGAGGCCCCCCTCCGGGAAGCCGCGGACCGGGAGGCCGGGGACCGGGACGCGAAGGCGGCCGAGACCGCGGCGGCCGCCGAGGTGAAGGCCGCCGTCGCCAGGGCGGTGCAGGCCTCCGCCGGCGCCCCGGCGCCCCGGGTCGAGGTGCGGCGCACCCGCGAGGGCATCCTGATCAGCATCACCGACGAGATCGATTTCAGCATGTTCGGCATCGGCTCGGCGGAGCCGACGCCGAAGGTGGTGCGCGCGCTCGAGCGCATCGCCAAGGTGCTGGGCGCCCGGCCCGGCCGCATCGTCGTGCGCGGCCACACCGACGGGCGGCCGTTCCGCTCCGAGACCTACGACAACTGGCGCCTCTCCTCCGCCCGGGCGCAGATGGCGTCCTACATGCTCGTGCGCGGCGGCCTCGACGAGGGGCGTATCGAGCGCATCGAGGGCCACGCCGACCGCCAGCCGCGCAACCCCGCCGACCCGAAGGCGGCCGAGAACCGCCGCATCGAGATCCTGCTGCGGGGGCGGCCCGAATGAGCCGGCGCGCCGGATGGGCCGGGGCGCTGCTCGCCCTCGGCCTCGCGGCCGGCCCCGCCCGGGCGGGCGGCCCCGAGGCCGGCCCCGGGGCCGGACCCCTGCTCACCCCCGCGGCCGCCGGCCCGGAGGCCCCCGGGCACGGCGCCCCCGGGGCGGCGCCCGTCGAGCCCCTGCCGGTGGCGGCCCGCGGGCTGCCCGTGGAGCTCGTGCGGACGCTCCAGCTCCTGCAGGACCGCATCGCCCGGGGCTCGACGCAGGCCCACCTCGCCCAGCGCCAGCTCCTCGGCCACATCGAGCAGCGCCTGCTCGACCTCGATCCCCAGGCCTGGAGCGGGAGCGAGAACGTCCGGGCGGCCGTGACCTTCGCGCTCGGCGGCGGCGGTCCGCCGGTGCTGCGGTGGATGCTCGATGCGGGCCGGCTCGGCGAGGCCGACATGCCCCTGGTGCTGGGGGCGCTCGCCTACCTGGAGGGCCGCGAGAAGGAGGCCCGCACGCTGCTCGGCCGCTACGACCCGCGCCGGGCGGGCCCGGGCCTCGCCGGCCAGCTCGCCCTGACGCAGGCGGCCCTCGCGGTGCGGGAGGCGCCGCGCCGGGCGATCGAGCTCCTCGGCCTCGCCCGCCTCCTCGCGCCCGGCACGCTCGTGGAGGAGGGCGCCCTGCGGCGGGAGATCTTCGTGCACGCGCAGGGCGGCGACGCCGGGCGCTTCGAGGCCCTGTCGATCCAGTACCTGCGCCGGTTCCGCCGCTCGGTCTACGCCGGCACCTTCCGCCAGCGCTTCGCCACCGCGCTGACCCGGCTCGACTTCGCCAGCGACCGGGCCCGCGCGGCGGGGCTCGAGCGCATGCTCGCGGAGATCGAGCCGGAGGGGCGGCGCGACCTCTACCTCCTCGTCGCCCGCGCGGGCCTCGACCAGGGCCGGCGGGAGACCGCAATCTTCGCGGCCGAGCGCGCGGCGGGGCTCGCGGCGCCGGATTCCGGCCCCGCCGCGCAGGCCCGCCTGTACCGGGCGGCGGCTCTGATCGTCGCCGAGGGCCGCTTCGAGGAGGGGCTGGAGGCCCTGCGCGCCATCGACCGCACGGCGCTCGCCGCGGGCGACGCGCAGCTCCTGGACGCGGCGCTCTCGACCGCCGGGCAGATCCGCACGCCCCCGGCCGGCCCGGCCGCGGCGCCGGGTGGCCCGGC
>NZ_QOWC01000401.1 GCF_003574465.1 Methylobacterium crusticola | reverse complement strand
GCGGCGCCTCCGGGCGACGTCGCGGCACCCGCGGTCGCGGCGCCGGCCCTGCCCCCGCCCGCCCCCGGCGACCCCGTCGCCGAGGTGGTGGCGGCGCGCCTCGCCGACCCGGCCTTCGGCCTGATCCGCCGCCTCGGCCGCCGGGAGCGCGAGGCGATGCAGGCCTTCTACGCCCTCGGGGCCTTCAAGGCGGTGTGGCTCGCCGACGGCGCCTGGACCCCGGCCGCGCGGGCGGTGATCGCCCGCCTCCAGGCCGCCGGCGAGGACGGCCTCGATCCCCTCGCCTACCCGATCCCGCTCCTCGACCCGCCCCACGCCACCCCGGCCGACCGGGCCGAGGCCGACCTCAAGCTCTCGGCCGCCGCCGTCCTGTACGCCCGCGACGCCCGGGGCGGCCGCATCGAGCCCTGGCGCCTGTCGCGGCTGATCACCCCGAAGCTCGACCTGCCGGGCGCCGACGCCGTCCTGACCCGGCTCGCCGCCGCGGGCCCGGGGGCCGACGGGCTCCTGCAGGGCTACAACCCGGCCCAGCCCGGCTACCTCGCCCTCAAGGCGAAGCTCGCGGCCCTGCGCGCCCAGCAGCCCGGCCGCGCCGTCCCGATGGTGCGCCTGCCCGGCGGCCCGGCCCTGAAGGCCGGCATGCGCGACGCCCGGGTGCCCCTGATCCGCGCCCGCTTCGGCCTCGGGCGCGCCGGCGACGCCACGGCCTACGACGACCAGGTCGCGACCGCGGTGGCGAGCTTCCAGCGCGAGCGCGGCCTCAGGGCCAGCGGCGTGCTCGACCCCGCCACCGTCGCGGCGCTGGCCGGGCCCTCGCCGGGGCGCCAGGAGGCCGACCTCCTCGCCAACATGGAGCGCTGGCGCTGGCTGCCCGCCGACCTCGGCGAGACCCACGTCTTCGTCAACATCCCCGAGTTCAAGGTCCGGGTGATGAGCGGCGGCCGCGTCCTCGACGAGGCCCGCGCCATCGTGGGCAAGCCCGACTCGCCGACCCCGGTCTTCTCCGGCGAGATGACCTACGCGGTCGTGAACCCGTCCTGGACGGTGCCGCCCTCGATCCTGAAGAACGAGTTCCTGCCCCGCCTCGCCCGGGACCCGAACTACGCCGCCCGCCTCGGCTACCAGGTGGTCAGGCGCGGCAACGGCATCGCCGTCCGGCAGCCGCCGGGGGAGCGCAACGCCCTCGGCTTCATCAAGTTCATGTTCCCCAACGACCACGCGGTCTACCTGCACGACACGCCGAACCGCGCGCTGTTCGCGCGCAGCGAGCGGGCGCTGAGCCACGGCTGCGTCCGGGTCGAGGACCCGTTCCGGTTCGCCGAGGTCGTGCTCGGCCCCTCCTGGCCGACCGAGCGCCTGCGCAAGCTCATCGGCAAGGGCGAGCGCACCGTGATGCTGCCCCGGAGGCTGCCGGTCCACCTCGCCTACTTCACCCTCGCGGCGGACGAGACCGGGACCCTGCGCAGCATCCCGGACCTCTACGGCATCAACGCCCGGGTGAAGGTCGCGCTCGGCCTCTCGAGCGAGGCCCTGCCGGCCGACGCCGCGCAGAAGCAGAAGCCCAAGCCCGTCCCCCACCAGGCGCGCCCGGCCCGCGACCTCGCCCAGCACCAGGCCCCCCGCCCGGCCCGGCGCCCCGTCGCGCAGGCGGCGGAGCCGGCCGACCCGGTTCTGGTGCAGCCGGCGCCCGACTATTACGGCATCCCGGCGCCGTTCCGGCGCAACTGGTGGTAGCAAGACCGTGGCGCCGCGGGCTCGGGGGGTTCCCAGAGGCCGCGGCGCCCAGAGGCCGCGGTGCCCAGAGGCCGCGGTGCCCAGAGGCCGCGGCGCTTAGACGCCGCGGCCTCCGCCGGGGCGCCCCGGCGGAGGCGCGCGGGCGGGACGCACACGCCTTCGTGAACGTCGGCCGATTTTCGCCACGGTTAAGGCTTAGCGCTCATCCTCCGAGGTCCGCGGGGACCCGATAACCGATCCTTCACGGTTCTCGGCAACCTTGCGTTCACCATGTCGGCCGCGCGACCCGCGGCCCGAGCGGGGGTGGAACCATCGTGAGAGCGCTGTTGCGTGCCGGCCGGGGCTCGGCCGTCTCCCTGCGGGGCCTGTGGTCCTGCCGCCCCGGCGGCGTCCCGGGGATCCGGCGGGGGGCGCTCGCGGCGCTCGCCTGCCTGGGGGCGGTGGTGGGCGGCACCCGGGGCACGCAGGACGCGGTCGCCAACGGCGACACCCGCGCGCTCACCATCCTGCACGAGCACACCAAGGAGAGCGCCACCATCACGTTCAAGCGCGACGGGCGCTACGACCGGGCGGCCCTGGAGCAGCTCAACTGGCTCCTGCGCGACTGGCGCATCGACGAGCCGACCCGGATGGACCCGCGCCTGTTCGACGTGGTCTGGGAGGCCTACCGCGCCGCCGGCTCGCGCGAGGCCATCCACGTCGTCTCGGCCTACCGCTCGCCCCAGACCAACGCGGCCCTGCGCCGGCGCTCGCGGGCGGTGGCCGAGCACAGCCAGCACATGCTCGGCAAGGCGATGGACTTCTACCTCACGGACGTCTCGATCGACCAGATCCGGGCGGCCGGCATGCAGATGCAGCGCGGCGGCGTCGGCTGGTACCCGCATTCGGGCAGCCCCTTCGTGCACCTCGACGTCGGCTCGGTGCGCTCCTGGCCGCGCATGAGCCACGACCAGCTCGCGCGCCTGTTCCCGGACGGCCGCACCGTCCACCTGCCCGCCGACGGCCGGCCCATGCCCGGCTACGAGGTGGCGAAGGCCGAGATCCTGGCCCGCGGCGGCAGCGTCATGGGCTACAGCCAGGCGATCGCCTCCGCGGACGAGGAGGACAGCCCGAACTTCGTCGGCCAGCTCTGGTCGATGCTGTTCGGCGGCTCCCGGCCGGCGGCCGCGCCGGCGCCGGTGGTGGCCGCCCGGGCGCCGGGCCGGGTGCGGCCGGTGGCGCTCGCCAGCGCCGAGGCGGACGACGGCGGCACCCGCTCGGCCATGGC
>NZ_QOWC01000400.1 GCF_003574465.1 Methylobacterium crusticola | reverse complement strand
GCGTTGGCGTCGCGCTGGCCCGCCACCTGGATCAGCACCGGCGAGGTGGTGAAGGCGGCGCCCGGAGTCAGGTTGAGCAGGTTGAGGCGCGTCGTCCCGGTCGCGCTGCCGCTGATCGACAGGCTGTCGGCGAGGCCGCTCCCGGACGCCACGTCGAGGCTGACCTGGCCGTTGCGGCCGACGTAGTTGCCGTTGATGAGAAGCCGGTCGCCGGCCTGGCCGTTCTGCAGCGTGACGACGCCGCTGTTCGTGAAGGCGCCGGCGCCGATCGCCGCCGTCGCGCCCGGCGCGACCCGCACGGTCCCGGCGTTGTCGAAGGTCGAGAGCGCGTTCAGCGAGGCGCCCGCGCCGAGCGCGACGGTCCCGGCGTTGCTGAAGCTCCCGCCGCCGAAGAGGCTGGCGGCGGACGCGTTGAGGATGCCGGAGGCGGCGTTGGTGAAGCCGGACCCGGGGCTCAGGCTCACGGAGCCGCTGATCGTGCCCGCGTTGGCGACCTGGGTGGCGACCGTGCTGGCCAGGGTGTTGATGGCGTTCGCCGACGGGGTGTCGATGGTTCCCGAATTGGTGATCGTGAGCGAACTCGTCGCCCGCGCGAGGATGCCGGCCGTCGAGGTGTCGCCGGTCGTGATCACGGCCTGGAACTGGGCCGGGAGGAGCGCGATCTGGGCCTGCGTCAGCTGGTTGGGCAGCGCCGCGTTCTGCGCGAGCGTGCCGGCATTGGTCAGGGTGACGGCGCCGCCGTTGGCGACGATGCCGAACTTGCCGAAGCTGACCAGCCCGCCCGCCGCGTTGCCGACCGTGACCGGCCCGGCATTGGCGGCGGTCGAGCCGGAGCTGGCCGCGACGCCGATCGTCCCGGCGATCTGGCCGACGTTGAAGATGCTGACGGCGCCCGGCGGGCGCAGGGCGCTCGCCGCGACGCCGCCGGCGACCGTCGATCCCGACAGGATGTTGAGGGTGAAGTCCGGAGCCGCGGATTGGTAGAGGATCCCGGCCGGGAAGGAGCCCGGCCCGCAATTGGCCGTCGCGGCGGTGACGGAGGGTCCCGGCGGCGTGCAGATTCCGGCGGTCTGGGCGCTCGCCGGGCAGGCGAGCAGTGCACCGAGCGACAGCGCGGTGCCTCCCAGAAGAACCGAGCGGAGTACGGCGCCCTCGCGGCTGACGCTAAGGTCCGCAAGCCCCTGGAACAGGATATTTTAATAAAGCTTTAAGCATATCGATAGTCCCCTCGCTTCGGCAGCCTATCGAACGAACGGCCGAGCTTGAAGCGATTCCCCAGTCGGTTCGGAGCGATCGGGGTCCTTTTGAGCCGATAGTTGCCGATATGCCACATGAACAGTAAAACGAACATGCTGCCGGGTCGGAGCGGAAACGTTCGCAGATCATGATGAACGTCTTGCAAATCCCGCGATGATCGGACGGATTGCTTGCAGAGCGCGGCGCCGGCGCGTCTGGGGCAGTTCCGATGTTGGCGTAGATCGGGGCGCCGACTTGCGCAGGGACCGGATCCCGACGACAGACCCGCGCGCGACGGCCGAGGCTTGGCCCGGATTGCGGCGCGCGGCCCCAGACCGGCCGCGACTGTTCTGCCCCGGTGATCGGGAATGACTCCGTCCCGGGCGCCCGCGACGGCACTCTGTTCCGGGCGCTCCTTCTCACGGCGGCGCAGCGGCAGGCCGCTGCTTGCGCGCCGCGTGCTCCTCGACGCGGCCGGCCTTCACCAGTGCGTCATCGCCTGAGCCGGTTGCCGAGCACGAATCCGAACAGCCCCATCAGCACGATGCCGGTCGCGCCCTGGACGCCCACCAGCAGGTTGGTGACGCGGCCCACGGGCCGGATGCCGATCTCCGGCGGGTTCGCGGTCATCATGTTGAGCGCGCTGTAGCTCACCAGGTCCACGGCGTTGCGGGTCGGCGCCCCCCCCTGCCCTTCCGGGATCAGGCCCCCGGTGGCGCCGTAGAGCGCCGCGTAGACCAGGATCAGGAGCGCGAAGGCGCGAAAGAGCCGGGACAGGCTCTCGCCGTAGTCGCACAGCCACTCGACGAAGTGGTCGGCGGCCCACCGGTAGCCGTGGCGCAGGACGGCGCGCCCGTCGCGTCCCCGCCAGGCGGCCCGCGCCTGGGCGCCCGCGTGGCGGCGGCCCATGCGGCGCCGGCGCTTGTAGGCCCAGCCGGCCTCGTGGTGGCTGCCGATGCTCTGCAGGTTCTGCTCGAGGGCGAGGTAGCTCGCCTGGGCCGCCTCGTACTCGCCCGCGACCTCCTCGCCGACGGCGCCGCCGAGCTGCTTGACCCGCAGGCGCGTGCCGTTGAGCCACGCCCCGGCGAAGCGCACGTGGCGCAGGTCGCAGGAGGAGAGGTTGAGCCGCACCAGGCTCGTGTCGGACAGGTCGGCCCCCGTGAGGTCGGCTCCGTCGAGCTTCGCCCCGGTCAGGTTGGCGCCCCGCAGGCGCGCGCCCACGAGCCGCGCCTTCGCCAGGCTCGCGCCCTCGAAATCGGCGTGGGTCAGGTTGCTGTCGCTCAGGACCGCCTCGTCGAGGCGCGCGCCCCGGAAGTTCGTGTAGTCGGCGTCCGCGCCGGTGAAGTTGGCCCCCCAGAGGTCGGCGCCCGCGAAGCTCGCCCCGTCGAGGAGCGCGCGGTGCAGGGTGGAGAACCGCATCCCGGCCTCCGCGAAGACGGCGTCCTCCAGCATCGCCTCGGTGAAGACCGCCTGCCCGCCGGCGACGGCGACGAAGCGCGCGCCGCTGAGGTCGGCCCCGCTGAAATCGGCCTCCTCGATGAGCGCGCCCTCGAAGCTCGCCGAGCGCCCGACGGCGCCCGCGAGGCACGCCTGCTTCAGGGTGGCGCCGGAGAGGTCGGCCCCCTCGAGATCGACGGCCTTGAGGTCGGCGCCCGCGAGGTTCAGGCCGCGCTGCCCCGCGTCCCACCAGGGCGGCGCCGGGCCGGGCCCGGCCGCGGGCTCGAGGGTGAGGCGCCCCGCCTGGAGGCCGCGCAGGTCGAGGGCGCCGCCCTCGACCCGCAGGGGCGCCCCGCCGGACGCGGCGATCCGG
>NZ_KZ984682.1 GCF_003574465.1 Methylobacterium crusticola | reverse complement strand
GCGCCTTCCCCGCGCGGCGCGGCGGCCCCGCGCGGCGGCCCTGCGCCGGCTCGGCCTGCCGGCGGCGCCCTTCCTGTGGCTCGCCGCCTTCTTCGGCGTGCCGTTCCTGATCGTCCTGAAGATCAGCCTCTCGGACCCGGCGACCGCGCTCCCGCCCTACACGCCGGTCGTGGACTGGGAGGCCGGCATGGCCGGCTGGGCCGACGTGCTGGAGGCCCTCGACTTCGAGAACTACCGCACCCTCGTCTCCGACCCGCTCTACCTCGACGCCGGGCTGACCTCCCTCGCGGTCGCGCTCGCGGCGACCCTGATCCTGGTCGCGGTCGGCTACCCCATCGCGTACGCCATGGCGCGGGCGCCGCGGGGCCTGCAGCCGCTCCTCGTCGCCCTCATGGTGATCCCGTTCTGGACCAGCTTCCTGATCCGGGTCTACGCCTGGATCGCGATCCTCAAGGGCGACGGCCTGCTCAACCAGGCGCTCCTCGCCCTGGGGCTCGTCGCCCGGCCGCTCGCGATCCTCAACACGCCGGCGGCGGTGATGATCGGGGTGGTCTACGCCTACCTGCCCTTCATGGTGCTGCCGCTCTACGCGGTGCTCGAGCGCCTCGACCGCGGCCTCGTCGAGGCCGCCCGCGACCTCGGGGCGACGCGCCTGTGCGCCTTCCGGACCGTGACGCTGCCGCTGTCGCTGCCCGGGCTCGCCGCCGGGGCGCTCCTGTGCTTCATCCCCATCATCGGGGAGTTCATCATCCCGGACCTCCTCGGGGGCGCCGACACCCTGATGCTCGGCCGGGTGCTGTGGAGCGAGTTCTTCTCCAACCGCGACTGGCCCCTCGCCTCCGCGGTGGCGGTGATGATGCTGGCGATCGTCGCCGGGCCGGTGGTGTTCTTCCGCGAGGCCGAGGCGCGGCGGCTGGAGCGGCCGGAATGAGCGCGCGGCCCCACCCGCTCGCCTGGATCGCCCTCGCCCTCGGCCTCGCCTTCCTGTACGGGCCGATCCTCCTCCTGGTGGCCTACTCCTTCAACGCCTCCCGGCTGGTCACGGTCTGGGCCGGGTTCTCGACGCGCTGGTACGCCGCCCTCCTGGCCGACAGCGCCCTCGTGGCGGCGGCCCTCGTGACCCTGAAGGTCGCCGTCGCGTCGGCGGGCCTCGCCACCGTGCTCGGCACCCTGGCGGCCCTCGCCCTCGACGGGCGCCGCATCCCGGGCCGGGCGCTGTTCACCGGCCTCGTCTACGCGCCCATGGTGATGCCGGAGGTGATCACCGGGCTCTCCCTGCTCCTGCTGTTCGTCGGCCTCGGCGTCGAGCGCGGCCTCTGGACGGTCGTGATCGCGCACGCGACCTTCACGCTCTCCTTCGTGGCGGTGGTGGTGCAGGCGCGGTTGCGCACCCTCGACCGGGCGCTGGCGGAGGCCGCGGCCGACCTCGGCGCCGCGCCCGCGGCGGTGTTCGCCACCGTGACCCTGCCGCTCATCGCGCCCGCGGTGGTCGCCGGCTTCCTCCTCGCCTTCACGCTGTCGATGGACGACCTCGTGATCGCGAGCTTCGTCTCCGGCCCCGGCGCCACCACCCTGCCGATGCGCCTCTACAGCCAGGTCCGCCTCGGGGTGACGCCGGAGATCAACGCGATCTCGACCCTGCTGATCGGGACGGTGAGCCTCGCGGTCCTGGCGGCCTCGCTGCTGACGGCGCGGCGGGGCGCGCGCTGACCGGGCGGGCCGCCGCCCCGCGCCGGGAGCGGCGGCCCGCGGACCGGTCCCGCCCCGAACCGGCCCCGATCCTGCACCACGCTCCCGGCGGCGCCCGCCGCACGCGCAACACGAGGAGCCCGAGCCATGGACGTCGGCGTCTTCATCCCGATCGGCAACAACGGCTGGTTGATCTCGGAGGCAGCCCCCCAGTACAGGCCGAGCTTCGAGCTGAACAAAGCCATCGTCCAGAAGGCGGAGGGATTCGGCCTCGACTTCGCCCTGTCGATGATCNTCTGGGATTACAACCTCGAGTCGTTCACCCTGATGGCGGGGCTCGCGGCGGTGACCCGGCGGATCCGGCTCTTCGCCTCGACGGCGGTGCTGACGCTGCCGCCGGCCCTCGTCGCCCGCATGGCCACCACCATCGACTCGATCGCGCCGGGCCGCTTCGGGGTGAACATCGTGTCGGGCTGGCAGAAGGCCGAGTACGACCAGATGGGCCTGTGGCCGGGCGACGCCTATTTCGGCTACCGCTACGACTACGCGACGGAGTACGTCCAGGTCATGCGGGAGCTGTGGGCGACCGGCGCCTCGGACTTCAAGGGCGCGCATTTCCGGATGGACGGCTGCATGATGAAGCCCGTGCCCTCCGGCCCGATCGCCGTCGTGGCCGCCGGCCAGAGCGGCCGGGGCATGGAATTCGCCGCCGCGCACGCCGACTACAACTTCGTCCTGGGGGCGGGCGTCAACACGCCGGCGGCCTGCGGGCCGACCTGCGGGCGGCTGGTCGAGGCGGCGGCCAGGACCGGCCGCGACGTCGGCTCCTACGTGCTGTTCATGGTGATCGCCGAGGAGACCGACGCGGCCGCCGAGGCGAAGTGGCTGGCCTACCGGCAGGGCGCCGACGTCGCGGCGCTCGCCTGGATGCTCGACCAGAGCAACCAGGACGTCAACGCCACCGCCGAATCCACCGCGACCTGGATGAACCTCCCGGAGGGGGCGGTGAACTTCAACATGGGCACGCTCGTCGGCTCCCACGCCAAGGTGGCGGCGATGCTCGACGAGGTGGCGGCGATCCCGGGCGTGAAGGGCATCATGCTGACCTTCGACGACTTCCTCGCCGGGCTCGAGGCGTTCGGCACCCGGGTGCAGCCGCTGATGGCCTGCCGGGCGGCCCGGGCGGAGATCGCCGCGTGAGCGCCCCGGTCTCCGACGCGGACATCGCCCGCACCATCCTGGCCGGCACCGTCCCGGCCGCCGGGCCGGCGCACGACCTGCCCTCCGCCTGGGAGGCGGCCGCGCCCGAGCCGTCCTGGGCGGAGCGGCGCCTCGCCGCGGCCGCCCCGGCCCGCGCGGCCCCGGCCCCGGCCCTGGCGCTGCCGCC
>NZ_QOWC01000397.1 GCF_003574465.1 Methylobacterium crusticola | reverse complement strand
GGCCGGGCTCGCGGCCTGGCTCGCCGCGCACCGGGTCGCCGCCGTGGTCGACGCCACGCATCCCTTCGCGCAGGTCATCTCCCGCAACGCCGCGGCGGCCTGCCGGGCCGCCGGCGTGCCGCTGCTGGCGCTGCGCCGCCCGGCCTGGGCGCGCCGGCCCGGGGATCGCTGGCGGGAGGTCGACGGCGTTCCGGAGGCGGTGCGGGCCCTCGGCGCGGCGCCCCGGCGGGTGTTCGTGACGGTCGGGCGCCTCGAGCTCGCGGCCTTCGCGGCGGCGCCCCAGCACGCCTACCTCGTGCGCACCATCGAGCCCGTGGGCGACGCCCTGCCGGTGCCGGACCTGACCGCGATCGAGGCCCGCGGGCCGTTCGGGGAGGCGCAGGAGCGGGAGCTGATGCGGCGCCACGCCGTCGAGGTGCTGGTGACCAAGAATTCCGGCGGCAGCGCCACCTACGGCAAGGTCGCGGCCGCCCGGGCGCTCGGCCTGCCCGTGGTGATCGTGCGCCCGCCGGTCCCGCCCGCCGTCGAGGCGGTGGCGGAGGCCGGCGCGGCGCTCGGCTGGCTCGACCGTCATCGGGCCGCCTCGGCGGCGGGCGCGACGCTGCGGGGCGTGTAGACGAAGGGCGCCGCCCCCTCGCGGGGGATCAGCCGCGTGGTGCTCGCCCCGACGATGACCAGGGTCGCCATGTCGGCCTCGGCGCGGCGCGCCTCGCGCAGCGCCAGAACCCGCAGGGCCTCGTCCGGGCGGCCGACCGCGCGGGCGAGGATCACGGGGGTCTCGGGCCCGCGATGCCGCGCGGCGAGGTCGAGGGCGGCGCCGAGCTGCCAGGGCCGGGCCCGCGAGATCGGGTTGTAGAGCGCGACCACGAGGTCGGCCGCGAGCACCGCCGCGAGGCGCGCCGTGATGACGTCCCAGGGCTTGAGGTTGTCCGACAGGGAGAGGGCGCAGAAATCGCCGCCGAGGGGCGCGCCCGCGCGGGCCGCCGCCGCCAGCATCGCGGTGATCCCGGGCTCGACCGTGACGGCGAGGCGGCGCCAGGCCGGGTCGCCGGCCTCCAGGGCCTCGAACACCGCCGCCGCCATGGCGAACACGCCCGGGTCGCCCCCCGACACCACCGCCACCCGGCGCCCGGCCGCCGCGAGGGCGAGGGCGTGGCGCGCCCGCTCGACCTCGACGCGGTTGTCGCTCGCGTGGCGCACGAGGCCCGGCCGCTCGGGCACCCGGGCGAGGTAGGGCGCGTAGCCGACGAGGTCCTGCGCCGCCGCGAGGGCCGCGGCGGCGGCCGGCGTGAGGTAGCGCGGGTCGCCCGGCCCGAGGCCGATCACCGTCAGGGAACCCGGGCTCACGGCCGGCGGCCCTCGCCCGGGACGAGCACCATCGAGAAGTAGGGCGCGCCGTCGTCGGGCTTGTCGGCGAGCGCCGCCACGACCTCGCCCGCCATGGTGCCGCGCTCGACGTAGACCGCGCGGGCGAGCAGCCCGGCCTCGGCGAGGGCCGCCCGCACCTTCGGGAGGTGGCGGCCGAGCTTCATGACCACGGCGGCGTCGGCGGCGCGCAGGTGCGCCACCAGCCGCGCGCGCGGCAGGGTGGCGGGCAGGACGGTCAGCACGTCGTCGCCCCAGGTGATGGGGGTGCCGGCGCGGGTCCAGCAGCCCGACATGCCGGTGACGCCCGGCACCACCTCGACGGGGAAGCGGTCCTTCAGGCGCCGCCACAGGTGCATGAACGAGCCGTAGAAGAACGGGTCGCCCTCCGACAGGATCGCGACGTCGCGCCCGGCCCCGAGGGCGTCGGCGAGGCGCGAGGCCGCGTCGTCGTAGAAGGCCGCGAGGGCCGCCACGTAGGCCGGGTCGTCGGGAGGCAGCTCGGTGGTGAGGGGATAGGGCAGGGCCCACTCGCGGCCCGCGTCCCGCACCACCGCGTCCGCGATGGTGCGGGCGTTGCCGCGGCGGCCCGCCTTGCAGAAGTGCACGAGGTGATGGGCGCGCTCCAGCACCCGGACGGCGCGCACCGTGAGGTAGTCCGGATCGCCCGGCCCCATGCCGACGCCGTAGAGCGTGCCGGTCGCGGCCGCCCGGGGCGCCGCCTCGTCCGCGGCCGGCGCGGCCGGGGGGAGCTCGTGCGGGCGCTCCATCACTCGGCCTCGCTCGCCAGCGCGTTGACGGCCGCCGCCGCCATGGCGCTGCCGCCGCGCCGGCCGCGCACCACCAGGAACGGCACCCGGCCGTCCTCGGCGAGCGCGTCCTTGGATTCCGCCGCGCCCACGAAGCCGACCGGCACGCCGATGATTGCGGCCGGGGGCGCCACGCCCTCGTCGAGGAGCTCGAGCAGGCGGAACAGCGCCGTCGGCGCGTTGCCGACCGCCACCACGGCGCCGGCGAGCTGGTCGCGCCACAATTCCATCGCGGCGGCGGTGCGGGTGGTGCCGAGCGCCGCCGCGAGCCCCGGCACGCGGGGGTCGCCGAGGGTGCAGACCACCGGGTTGCGGGCGGGCAGCCGGGCCCGGGTGACGCCGTCCGCGACCATGCGGGCGTCGCACAGGACCGGGGCGCCGCGCCGCAGCGCCGCCTCGGCGGCCTCGGCGAAGCCCGGCGAGAGGCGGATGTCGGCGGGCAGGTCGGTCATGCCGCAGGCGTGGATCATCCGCACCGCCACGCGCTCGGCCGCGCCCGCGAAGCGCGACAGGTCGGATTCGGCGCGGATCATGGCGAAGGAGCGCGCGTAGATGGCGGCGCCGTCGCGGATGTAGTCGAGGCGCGTGCTCATGCGGGCTCCCGGAAAGCGTCTCTCAGGCCGGAGGGGTCGTCCACGCTCTCTAGCCGCTCCCGCACCGCCTCGAAAGCCAGGGCGAGCGCGGTCGGCGCGCCGGCGTCGCCGCCGAGCACCACGCGGTAGCCCCCGTCCGCCTGGCCGACCAGGGTGAGGTCGGCCGCCCCCGGATGGGCGCAGCCCTTGGGGCAGCCGGAGACGTGCAGGGTGGCGCCCCGGGCCGCGAGCGGCGCGAAGGCCGCTGCCAGCCGCCCCGCATCCGCCTGCGCCGGGGTGCCGCCGGAGGCGCAGGCCGGCGCGCCCGGGCAGGCCGCCACGGC
>NZ_QOWC01000396.1 GCF_003574465.1 Methylobacterium crusticola | reverse complement strand
GGCGGGTGCCGGCCTGGAACACCAGGGCGCCCGCGGCCTCGGCGGCGGCGAGCCCGCGGATCTCCGAGCCCCGGGTCACCGGCCCCGGGTAGCCCGGCGCCGCCATCACGACGGCCAGGGCGGCCGCCTCGGTCCAGGCGGGCGCGAGGCCGGAGACGTCGCCCGCGCAGGCCGCGAGCAGCATCGGCACGAGGTCGCCGGCGAGGCGCGGCATCAGCACCTGGCACTCGGGATCGCCGAAGCGGACGTTGTACTCGATGAGCATCGGGCCCTCCCGGGTCAGCATCAGCCCGGCATACAGGATGCCCGTGAAGGGCGTGCCGCGCTCCCGCATCCCGTCGAGGGTCGGGCGGATGATCCGCTCCATCACGGCGGCCTCGAGGCCCGGGTCGAGGACCGGGGCGGGCGAGTAGGCCCCCATGCCGCCGGTGTTGGGGCCGCGGTCGCCGTCGTGGACGCGCTTGTGGTCCTGCGCCGTGCCGAAGAGCACGGCCCGGGTGCCGTCGCAGAGGGCGAACAGGCTCGCCTCCTCGCCGACCAGGCACTCCTCGATCACGACCTCGGCCCCGGCCGCCCCGAGGCCGCCGCCGAGCATCGCCTCCACGGCGGCCTCGGCCTCGGCCAGGGTCTCGGCCACGACCACGCCCTTGCCGGCCGCGAGGCCGTCGGCCTTGACGACGATCGGGGCGGTGCGCGCCCGCAGGTAGGCGAGGGCGGGCGCGACGGCCCGGAAGCGCGCGAAGGCCGCGGTGGGAATGCCGCACTCCCGGGCGAGCTCCTTGGTGAAGGCCTTGGAGCCCTCGAGCCGGGCCGCCGCCGCGCTCGGCCCGAACGCCCGGATGCCGGCGGCCGCGAGGGCGTCGACGAGCCCGGCGACGAGGGGCGCCTCGGGCCCGACCACCACGAGCCCGACCGCCTCCCGCCGGCAGAGCGCGACCACGGCGGCGGCGTCGGTCACGTCGAGCCCGGGCAGGTTGGTGCCGTGGGCGGCCGTGCCGGGGTTGCCGGGGGCGATCAGCAGGCGCCCGCAGGCGGGGCTCTGCGCCAGCTTCCAGGCGAGGGCGTGCTCGCGCCCCCCGGAGCCGATCAGCAGGAGGGTGAGGGGGTGCTCGGCCTGATCGTGCATGGCCCGTCCGGGAGGCTGGCGTGACGTCCCGGGAGGGATGGAATCCCATCCCTCCGTCCGGACATGCGGCGAGACGCGGGCCCGGGGGACGGCCGGGCGCGCCCACGACGCGCCCGGCCGTCCCCCGGGACGTCTCGAAGGGCGGGTTTAGGCGGCGCGCGCGCCGGCAGCAACCGGGGTGATGCGCGCGGGCCACGGGGCCGCTCATCCGGCCGGACGGGCTTTGCGCGCGCCGGTGCGACCCGGTAGCCTTGCGGGACATGTCGGCCTCCGCTCTCCCCGCACCCTCGTCCCGCCCCGGCGCGACGGCCCCCGGCAACGCGCCGGAATGGTCGGTCACCGAGCTCGCCTCGGCGCTCAAGCGCACCCTGGAGGACGCGTTCGGGCACGTGCGCCTGAAGGGCGAGATCTCGGGGTACCGCGGCCCGCACGGCTCGGGCCACGCCTACTTCTCGCTCAAGGACGGCGGCGCCAAGATCGACGCGGTGATCTGGAAGGGCACGCTCGCGCGCCTGCGCCACAAGCCCAAGGAGGGGCTGGAGGTCGTCGCCACGGGCAAGATCACGACCTACCCGGGCAAGTCCGCCTACCAGATCGTGGTCGATTCCCTCGAGCCCGCCGGGGCCGGGGCCTGGATGGCGCTGCTGGAGGAGCGCCGCCGCCTGCTCGCCGCCGAGGGGCTGTTCGACGCCGCCCGCAAGCGGCCGCTGCCCTACCTGCCGCGGGTCGTCGGCGTCGTGACCTCGCCCACGGGCGCGGTGATCCGCGACATCCTGCACCGGCTCGCCGACCGCTTCCCGCGCCCCGTGCTGGTGTGGCCGGTGCGGGTGCAGGGGGAGGGGTCGGCCGAGGAGATCGCGGCGGCGATCCGGGGCTTCAACGCGCTGGCGGCGGACGGGCCGATCCCGCGGCCCGACGTGCTGATCGTCGCCCGGGGCGGCGGCTCGATCGAGGACCTGTGGAGCTTCAACGAGGAGATCGTGGTGCGGGCCGCGGCCGAGAGCGCGATCCCGCTCATCGCCGCCGTCGGCCACGAGACCGACGTCACGCTGATCGACCACGCCGCCGACCGGCGCGCCCCGACCCCGACCGGCGCCGCCGAGATGGCGGTCCCGGTCCAGCACGAGCTGTCGGCCGACCTCGACGCCCTGGCCCGGCGCCACGCCGGGGCCCTGGCGCGCCTCGTCGACCGGCGCCGCAGCGACCTGCGCGGCCTCGCCCGGGCGCTTCCCGGCCCGGAGGCCGTGCTGGCCCAGAAGCGCCAGCGCCTCGACCTCGCGGAGGCGCGGCTCGCGCCGGCGCTCGCCGCCAACGCGCGCGACGCCCAGGGCCGCCTCGGCCGGGTGCTCCAGGGCCTCGCCCGCAACCCGCCGACCCTGCGCCTCGCCCGCGCCCGGGAGCGCCTGGCGGGGATCGACCACCGCCCGCGCCACGCCCTCGAGCGCACGCTCGCCGTGCAGGGCGAGCGCCTGGCCGGGCTGGCGCGCCGCCTGGAGCAGGCCCCCGCCCGCGACCTGGAGCGCCGGTCCGGCCGCCTCGCCCGCGCCGCCTCGCTGTTCTCCAGCCTCAATTACCGGTCGGTGCTGGCGCGGGGCTACGCCCTCGTCCTCGACGGGGCGGGCCGGCCGGTGGGCGGGACGGAGGCCGCGCGTGCCGCCGGCCGCGTCACGGTGGAGTTCGCCGACGGGCGGGTCGAGGCGACCGTCGAGGGCGGCGAGGCCCCGGAGAGCACCCGCCCGGCGCCGCGGCGCGCCGCCGCCCGGCGCGGGCCCGCC
>NZ_KZ984681.1 GCF_003574465.1 Methylobacterium crusticola | reverse complement strand
CCGTCTCAGTTCGGATTGCACTCTGCAACTCGGGTGCATGAAGGCGGAATCGCTAGTAATCGTGGATCAGCACGCCACGGTGAATACGTTCCCGGGCCTTGTACACACCGCCCGTCACACCATGGGAGTTGGTCTTACCCGACGGCGCTGCGCCAACTGGCAACAGGGGCAGGCGACCACGGTAGGGTCAGCGACTGGGGTGAAGTCGTAACAAGGTAGCCGTAGGGGAACCTGCGGCTGGATCACCTCCTTTCTAAGGATGCTGTCCGATGCGGTCCCGGCCTTGTGCCGGGGGCGCTCTCACGGCGTCGTTTAGATCACGGGACCAGTCAGGTCCCACAAGGCGGGACGCGCCGTCTTCGTTTCTCTTTCTCGTTTTCCGGACAGGCCGGGTTCCGCTTACGCGGAGCCGAGGCCCGGGCCTGTAGCTCAGGTGGTTAGAGCGCACCCCTGATAAGGGTGAGGTCGGACGTTCGAGTCGTCACAGGCCCACCAGGATCAGGTGGCGNNNAGGCCCACCAGGATCGGGCGGCCGCAGGACCGCTCCCAGCACGGGGCTGTAGCTCAGTTGGGAGAGCGCGTGCTTTGCAAGCATGAGGTCGTCGGTTCGATCCCGTCCAGCTCCACCACTCCCGCGAGACCGCGGCGGCAGGCGCCGCCGCGGCCGGGGAGGGGCAGCGCGCCCGTCCGGAAAGCAGACAGGAATTCGCGGCACGCAGGCGCCTCAGGCGCGCGGTCCNCCGCCGCGGCCGGGGAGGGGCAGCGCGCTCGTCCGGAAAGCAGACAGGAATTCGCACTCCGCCCCACTGCGCGATAGCGCACGGGAGGAATGCGGATGTTTGACATCGTGAAGAGGGAATGCGTCCCGCTGCCCCGGCGAGAGCCGGGGATCGGGACACGTTCGGCAAGCATAAGGCGGTAGGGCCCGAGAGGGCCCGGCCGCCGGTCTTTATCGTGACCGTGACGCGGCGGGAGGCTGATCAGCCCACANGCCGGTCTTTATCGTGACCGTGACGCGGCGGGGGAGGCGGATCAGCCCACCCCGCCCCGGACACCGATCATGAGAGCGATCAAGTGCCTTAAGAGCATCTGGTGGATGCCTTGGCGCTGAGAGGCGATGAAGGACGTGGTACGCTGCGATAAGCCTTGGGGAGCCGCGAACAGGCTGTGATCCAGGGATCTCCGAATGGGGAAACCCCCCTTCGGCCCAGCCGTATCCCGTGCCCGCGGGCAACCGCGGGTGGGGGCTACGGTTGGGCCCATGAAGGGATCAGGCCCTGAATGCAATAGGGGTTTGAGGCGAACCCGGGGAACTGAAACATCTAAGTACCCGGAGGAAAGGACATCAACGAGACTCCGTCAGTAGTGGCGAGCGAACGCGGATCAGGCCAGTGCCTGGCATGAGTTTACCGGAACGGTCTGGAAAGGCCGGCAGAACGGGTGACAGCCCCGTACGGGACGGACGAATGCCGGGCCACGAGTAAGGCGGGACACGTGAAATCCTGTCTGAAGACGGGGGGACCACCCTCCAAGCCTAAGTACTCCTCAGCGACCGATAGCGAACCAGTACCGTGAGGGAAAGGTGAAAAGCACCCCGACGAGGGGAGTGAAACAGTTCCTGAAACCGGATGCTTACAAACAGTGGGAGCCCAAGATTCGTTCTGGGTGACCGCGTACCTTTTGTATAATGGGTCAGCGACTTA
Organism: Methylobacterium crusticola; assembly: GCF_003574465.1. Classification (GTDB taxonomy): domain Bacteria; phylum Pseudomonadota; class Alphaproteobacteria; order Rhizobiales; family Beijerinckiaceae; genus Methylobacterium; species Methylobacterium crusticola. The sequence goes on along the minus strand of NZ_KZ984681.1, from coordinate 1,588 downwards.
AAGTTACGAGCGAGCTTAAGCCGGTAGGCGTAGGCGCAGCGAAAGCGAGTCTGAACAGGGCGTTGTGCGATCTTTGATCGCCCAGTTCGTGGCTTTAGACCCGAAACCGAGTGATCTAGCCATGCGCAGGATGAAGGTGCGGTAACACGCACTGGAGGTCCGAACCAGTGCCCGTTGAAAAGGTCTTGGATGACGTGTGGCTAGGGGTGAAAGGCCAATCAAACTCGGACATAGCTGGTTCTCCGCGAAAGCTATTTAGGTAGCGCCTCGCGTGTATGCCTTGCGGGGTAGAGCACTGGATGGGCTAGGGCCGCCCACAGCGGTACCGCACTCAACCAAACTCCGAATACGCAAGAGCTTGCGCGGGAGACACACGGCGGGTGCTAACGTCCGTCGTGGAGAGGGCAACAACCCTGACCGACAGCTAAGGCCCCCAATTCGTGGCTAAGTGGGAAAGGATGTGGGAATCCCAAAACAACCAGGAGGTTGGCTTAGAAGCAGCCATCCTTTAAAGAAAGCGTAACAGCTCACTGGTCTAGTCAAGGGTTCCTGCGCCGAAAATGTAACGGGGCTCAAGCCACGAGCCGAAGCTTCGGGTGCATCGTGAGATGCGCGGTAGCGGAGCGTTCCGTAAGCTGATGAAGCGGCACCCGCGAGGGGCCGTGGAGGTATCGGAAGTGCGAATGCTGACATGAGTAACGACAAAGAGTGTGAAAGACACTCTCGCCGAAAGTCCAAGGGTTCCTGCGTAAAGTTAATCTGCGCAGGGTTAGCCGGCCCCTAAGGCGAGGCCGAAAGGCGTAGTCGATGGGAATGGGGCGAACACTCCCCAGCCAGCGGATGGTGACGGATGCCGTGTGTCGTTCGACCTTATCGGATTGGTCGGGCGGCGAAGGGGTCCCAGGAAACAGCCTCCGCGCGAGACCGTACCCGAAACCGACACAGGTGGACTGGTAGAGCATACCAAGGCGCTTGAGAGAACGATGCTGAAGGAACTCGGCAATTTGCCTCCGTAACTTCGGGATAAGGAGGCCTCCAGGGTGCGCAAGCATCTTGGAGGGGCACAGACCAGGGGGTGGCGACTGTTTATCTAAAACACAGGACTCTGCGAAGTCGAGAAGACGACGTATAGGGTCTGACGCCTGCCCGGTGCCGGAAGGTTAAGAGGAGAGGTGCGAGCCTTGAATTGAAGCCCCGGTAAACGGCGGCCGTAACTATAACGGTCCTAAGGTAGCGAAATTCCTTGTCGGGTAAGTTCCGACCTGCACGAATGGCGTAACGATCTCCCCGCTGTCTCCAGCATCGGCTCAGTGAAATTGAATTCCCCGTGAAGATGCGGGGTTCCTGCGGTCAGACGGAAAGACCCCGTGCACCTTTACTGTAGCTTTGCGCTGGCCTTCGTGTCGGCATGTGTAGGATAGGTGGTAGGCAATGAAGCCCGGGCGCCAGCCTGGGTGGAGCCGTCCTTGAAATACCACCCTTGGCGAGATGGTGGTCTAACCGCGGCCCGTGATCCGGGCCCGGGACCGCGCATGGCAGGCAGTTTGACTGGGGCGGTCGCCTCCCAAAGAGTAACGGAGGCGTGCGA
>NZ_QOWC01000391.1 GCF_003574465.1 Methylobacterium crusticola | reverse complement strand
GGCGGCGCCGGCCGCGGCTGCGCCCCGGTCGTCCCCACCAGCTGCGAGCGGCCCTCGACGGTGGCCGGGGGAGGCAGCCTCGGCCGCGCGCCCGTCGCGGCGGCAGCCGCTGCCGGCGCCGGACGGGCCGGTGCCGCCGCGGGTCCCGGAGGACCGACGGGACCGGCGGATCCGGCCGGGCCGGGGGGGCCCGCCGGACCGGGAGGTCCTGCCGGACCGGGAGGACCGGGAGGGCCGGGCGGACCCGCGGGTCCGACCTGGCCAAGTGAAGCCGCCGCCGCGGGGGCGTCGCGCGAGGCATCTCCCTGACCCGGCGGGCCCTGCTGGCCGCAATTGGCCACGACGGCCTCGTAGGTCCGGTCCCCAATCTGCACGCTGACGATGCAGCGCGCGGGATGATAGATCTCCTCGAATCGGAACTTGCTCGTCTCGTCCGACTGGGTCCGGAAACGACCTTCCAGCACGACGGGCGTCTCCGGCTCGTCCGTCTTGCCTAGAACATACAGCCGCCCCGCCGCAATGGAGGCGGTCGTAATATCTGGCGCGGCCGCGGCGACGGCGCCTGTCGAGATATGAGAAATACAAACCATAAACATAAAAGTCGCAAATCGACTTGCTTTATCGATCATGATTTCCGTTTTGCAGCTCAGAAATATCATGCCGGATTTCCGTTCGCCGAAGGGGCAGCCAGTGTGGATTGATGGCCACTGCTTACCTGCGAAGCGAACGCGATGCAAAACTCGAGCATCCGGACCGCGGCCACGAGCGCCGCGCCCGGAGCCGTCCGGACCGCGTCCCGCTCCCGCGCGTGCCGGGTGCGCGCGGCCGGGGCTCCTCATCCGCGGGCCCGGTCACGCGGGGGCGCGACCGGGCCCGCGGACCGCGCCGGCGGCCGGGATCCGCGGCGTCGAGGGAGATTGCGGCACGGCCGCCTGCGTGATCACGCCGGACCAGCCGAGGCCCGCGTAGGTCTCGTAGCCGGGCGTGCGGTGGAACGCCGTCACGGCGCCGGTGCGCGGATCGGCGACGAACCCGCCCGCGCGCCCGCCGGCCTCGAGGCTCAGGCGCTCGCTGAGGGCGCCGCGCCCGTCGGAGGCCGCCAGCACGAGGCCGCCCGCGTCGACGAGCAGCACCCGGGTGCGGTCGCGGTCCTCCGGCGCGACCCGCACCCCCGCCACGATGGCCCGCGCCTGCGGCTCCCAGTCGAAGTGGATCGCCAGCACGCCGAGCGGCCGGCCGTCGCTGCGGCCCCCGGCGCGCACGCCGGCGTAGTAGGTCGCGGCCTGCGCGCCTGCGAGGAGCGGGCGCGCCGTGACCTCGGCGGCCCCGTAGGCGTCGCCGTCCGGCAGCGCGGCGGCACGCTGGAACCACTCCTCCCCGGCGACGCTCGCGCCGCGCACGTCCGGGAACTGCTCGGGCCGGCCGTTCGCCACGACGGTGCCGGTGGCGTCGCAGAGCCAGAGGTCGAGGTAGACCGTGTAGGCCGACAGGATCACCCCGAGCCGCTCGGCGGCGTGGGCCGCGCGGTCCGGGCTCGGTTCGGCCGCGCAGGCCACGATCGCCGCGTCGGTCGCCCACCAGCGCACGTCGCAGGTGCGCTCGTAGAGGTTCCGGTCGATGAGCTCGACGGCGTTGAGCGCGAGGTCGACGAGGCGCTCGCCCTGCGCCGCCTCGCTCAGCCGCCGCATCATGCCCTGCAACCCGGTGATCCGGCCCGCGAGTTCGGCCTCGAGCGCGGCCGCGATGGCCTCGACCTCCGCGCCCACCGCCCGCACCTCCTGCGCCACCACCGAGAAGCCCCGTCCCTGCTCGCCCGCCCGCGCCGCCTCGATCAGCGCGTTGAGCGCCAGGATCTTGACCTGCGCGGTGACCGCCTGGATCGCCTTCGTCTTGCCGGTGACGATCTTGCGGACCTCGTCCGTCTCGCCCGCGACCTGCGCCAGGGTCGGCGTGCCGACGGAGCCGCGAACGGCCGCGTTCACCCGAGACGTCATGAGGCACCACCCGCATCCGGACCAGATCCCAGCATGGGCGGATGTCGTTGACATTTTCTAAGCTCCGGGCGCCTCAATCCCGCGCCGCGGGCCCGCCGGTCCGGGACCGGACTTGTGATACGCAAAGTCGAGTCCGGATTCGACTTCTGCTCGAGGGCCGTCGTCGCGCGACAATGCCGCTCAGGTCGGGCTCAACCGGGAGGCCGGGCCGTCACCTCGTCGGGAATGGACACCGACATGCGCGGCCGTCTCCGCCCCGATCCGGCGGATCGGAGTGCCGCTCATTCCCTCGGGCCGACTTCTCCGCGGCCTCCCGCCGGGCCCTGCGATGAAGCGGCTGGCGCGGACGCGTCCGGGCCGTCATCCTTCCCGATCGCGAACCCCGATCACCCCGGGCCGGGACGGGCCGGGCGTGTGCAGCGGAGCGGGCCAGCACCGGCGGCGCGCCGCCCGCGCGGTCCGCGCCCGGGATCAATGCAGTACGAGCTACGAGTGCGTGAATCTGCCCCCGCTCGCTCTGGTATACGCCGCAGCCGGATCCCGCCGTCGCCGCAACCGATCCGGAGACGGGCCCGGCGGCTGTCGCGGAGCCGGGCGCCGCGACCGCCACGGAAGCGGTCGCGGCGACGGGCGAGGCCGCGCCCGCGGAGCCGGAAGACGGCGAGACGGGCCCCGGTGACGGGACGGCGGCGCCGTAGCGCGCGTCCGGGGGCGCCGGTGGGCGCGGAGCTCGCGCCGCCCGGCCCCGGACGTCCGTCGCCTCACGTGCCGAGGATCTTCCAGACTCCTTGCGCCACGGCGCATGTGCGCTCGCCGACCCGCAGGGAGCCGTGCATGAACATGATCGTGCGCGTGGCCTGGACCACGCGGCACTCGGCGACGAGGAAGTCGCCGATCTGCACGGGCGCGAGAAACTGCACGTCCAGGCTGATGGTCGCCTGCTTGCGGCCGCCCTGCCCGGCCGACGACGTGCGACCGAGGGCCATGTCGAGGAGCGTCGTCAGGAGGCCGCCGTGCACGACGCCGTTGCGGTTCCTGTGCTTGGCCGACGTGGCGAGGCCGTAGAGCACGCCCGCATCCGTCGTCCGCTGCCAGACCGGCCCGACCAGTTCCATGAAGTCGGAATGGTCGACGGTCTCCCAGCCGGACGCGGCCGGATCGAATGACGCCGTCATGGCAGGATCGTCCCGTTTGCACCTCGGAGCCTTGTCGCACCGCGCAGGCTCCGCGGCCAAGGTCCCGACGTCCGGGGAGCGCACGACGCGCCGCAGGCGCGACCGTCGCGGCGGGCCCGCGCGGCCCGGACCGGGTGCCGGGTCGCGGCCGTGCCGCCGGGGTCGCGGCCATGCCGCCGGGCT
>NZ_KZ984680.1 GCF_003574465.1 Methylobacterium crusticola | reverse complement strand
GCGGGCGCCGCGCGACGGCGCGCCCGAGCGCCCCGGCGGCCCCGCGCGCGGGAGAAGCGGCCCCGCGCGCCGAGAGAAGCGGATTCCGCTTCGCCCCGACAGCCTCTATGGCGGAGGGGGCGGGGCTTCGCCTCGCCCGGATCATGAGGAGACTCGCATGAATCGCAAGGCGACCGCCGTGTGGCAGGGCAGCGGCAAGGACGGCAAGGGCCGTCTGACGACGCAATCGGGCGTGCTCTCGGAGAACCCCTACGGCTTCAACACCCGCTTCGAGAACGAGCCCGGCACGAACCCGGAGGAGCTGATCGCCGCCGCCCACGCGGGCTGCTTCACCATGGCGCTCGCCTTCCAGCTCCAGGGAGCGGGCCTCACCGCCCGGGAGATGCGCACGGAGGCGGTCGTCACCCTGGAGAAGGACGGCGACGGCTTCACCATCACCAGGTCGGCCCTGACCCTCAGCGCCGACATCCCGGGCATCGACAAGGCGAAGTTCGACGAGCTCGCCGGGATCGCCGAGAAGAACTGCCCGGTCTCGAAGCTGCTCAAGGCGGAGATCACGCTCGCCGCGACGCTGACCTCGGCGTGAGGCCTGTGCGTCCCGGGCCTGCGGGCCCGGGCGCCGGGACCGGAGGCACGGCCTCCGGTCCGACCGGGCGTCGGTCGTCTCCCGCGGGCTTCGGGCCGTCCCTACAGCATGCTCGGCAGGATGCGGTCCGGCGGGCGGTGGCCGTCCAGGAAGGTCTTGATGTTGATGATGACCTTCTCGCCCATGTCGACGCGGCTCTCGTGGGTGGCCGAGCCCATGTGGGGCAGCAGCACCACCTTGCCGGCGCGGGCGAGCTTGACGAGGCGGGGGCTCACGGCCGGCTCCTGCTCGAACACGTCGAGGCCGGCGCCGGCGATGTCGCCGACCTCGATCAGCCGCGCGAGGGCCGTCTCGTCGATCACCTCGCCGCGGGCGGTATTGACCACCACGGCCTCGGGCTTGAGCAGCTTGAGGCGGCGCGCCGACAGCAGGTGGTAGGTCGCCGGCGTGTGCGGGCAGTTGACCGAGACGATGTCCACCCGGGCCAGCATCTGGTCGAGGGATTCCCAGTAGGTCGCCTCGAGGTCCCCCTCGATGCGGCCCGAGACGCGGCGGCGGTTGTGGTAGTGGATCGAGAGGCCGAAGGCCTTGGCCCGCCGCGCCAGGGCCTGGCCGATGCGGCCCATGCCGACGATGCCGAGGCGCTTGCCGGTGATGCGGCGGCCGAGCATCCAGGTCGGCGACCAGCCGGAGGCCCAGGCATCGTCCGGGATGATGCGGGCGCCCTCGGTGACCCGCCGGGCCACCGCCAGGATCAGCGCCATGGTCATGTCGGCGGTGTCCTCCGTGAGGACGCCGGGCGTGTTGGTGACCGTGATGCCGCGCTGGAGCGCCACGCCGACGTCGATGTGATCGACGCCGTTGCCGAAATTCGCGATCAGGCGGAGGTTCGGCCCGGCCTGCGCGAGGAGCGAGGCATCGACCTCGTCGGTGACGGTGGGCACCAGCACGTCCGCCTCCTGGAGGGCGTGCGCCAGGGCCGGCCCGCTCAGGGGCTTGTCGTCGTGATTGAGGCGGGCGTCGAAGAGCTCGCGCATGCGCGTCTCCACCACGTCCGGCAGACGCCGGGTGACCACCACGAGCGGCTTGCGCTTCACCGACATGAACCCTCCCCGTCACCGGCCGGCCGTCCCACCCGGGAAGGGCGGAAGACAGCGCCCGGCGGCCTTGCTCCCGGCCTGCTCGGATGCACGATAGGCGACCTTCCGCCCCGGCGGAAAGCCCCGCCTTGGTGCGGCACGGCCCGGGCCGACGGGCGCCGCCCGGACGGGTGACACGCTCCGTTAACCACGTGTCGGCAACACACGATATCCGATCGCCCGGACGGCTCGGCGCGGAGCGCCACGCCCGGCTGCCTCTCTAGCAGAGGCGGACCGGAACACAATCCGGACCCGAGGANACCGTGCTCCCGCTCCTCGTTCCGGCCCTGCTCGCCGCCCTGGGCGCCGCGACGCCCGCCGCGGCGGCGCCGCCGGCGCCCGCGGCGCAGGAGGGCGGCGTCGGCGTCGGGCCGGTGACGAAGCTGCCGCTGCCGCGCTACGTCAGCCTCAAGACGGACCGGGTCAACCTGCGCGAGGGCCCCTCCAAGGACCACCGCACCCTCTGGGTCTTCCAGCGCGCGGGGCTCCCGGTCGAGATCGTGTCCGAGTTCGAGACCTGGCGCCGCATCCGCGACTCGGAGGGGACCGAGGGATGGGTGCTGCACTCGCTCCTGTCGGGGCGCCGCACCGCCGTGGTGCTGCCGCAGGGCGACAAGGCCGCCCCGGTGCCCCTCTACGCCCGGGCGGACGGCAGCGACGTGGTGGCGCAGCTCCAGGCGGGCGTGATCGGCAGCGTGAAGAGCTGCACCGGCAGCTGGTGCCGCCTCGTCGTGGCGCTGCCGCAGAAGCGGGGCGACGTCGACGGCTACCTGCGCCAGGACCGCCTCTGGGGCGTCTACCCGAACGAGAAGGTGGAGTAGGCCCGCCCCGGCCCGGCCCGGCCCGCGGGCGGCGGAGCGGCCCGCCGACCGGGCGTCCGCCCCGCCGGCAGGCGCTCCGACGCGAGAGGCCGCCGGTCCCTGGCGGGCGGCGGCCTCTCGCTGTCCGGAATCGGGATTGCGGGCTTGCCGCGCCTCAGGCCCGGCCGCCGCTGCGGCGGCGCAGGCGCACGATCACCTCGACGCCGGCGATCTCCATGCCCTCGGGAGGGTTGGGGAGTGCGTCGACCGTGATGCCGCAATCGGGCATGTCGAGCACCTGCCCCTCCTCCTCCAGGAAGAAGTGGTGGTGCTCGCTCGGGTTGGTGTCGAAGTAGGCCTTCGAGCCGTCGAGGGCGAGCTGGCGCAGCAGGCGCGCCTCGGTGAACTGGTGCAGGGTGTTGTAGACGGTCGCGAGCGAGACCGGGACCTTGGCCCGCATCGCCTCGTCGTAGAGCATCTCGGCCGTGAGGTGCCGGTCGCCCTTGCCGAACAGCAGCCAGCCGAGGGAGAGCCGCTGGCGGGTCGGGCGCAGGCCGGCCCGGCGCAGGCGGTCCCGCAGCTCCGACAGGGGGCAGCCGCGACGCTGCCCGGCCGCACCCGACTCGGCCTGGAGGGCCGGGGCGCGCGCGCTGAGCACGGCATGCAGGGGCGACAGGTCGTTCATCAGGGGAACTATCGGCTCTCGGGATGCGGCAGCACTGCCGACCTTTATAGGCACGCCGCCCTGCGCCCGCAACCCGAACGGCCCCGTCCGGGCGCAGATCAGAAGCGTTACAGGGTAGGCGCCCGGACCGGCTTTTTACGCCCCGGCGCAGGGGCTTGGCGCCCTGCGCGCCGGGCCGGGCGGCGGGCCGGGCCGCGGGCCCGGCGGCG
>NZ_KZ984679.1 GCF_003574465.1 Methylobacterium crusticola | reverse complement strand
GGGCGCGCGCCGCGGCGGCGGCTCGGGGGCGGGCGGCGTCGCGAGGTCGGGCTCCGGCGGCGCGGCGGGCGCCGGGGGCGCGGCGGCGAGCTTCGGCTCGAGGGCGTGGGCCAGCACCTTCTTCATCGCGCCCGGCAGGGGCTCGGCCGCGAGCCCGGCCCGGGGCGTGAAGCGCATGCCCTCGGGCGCCGGCGTGCCGGCGCCCACCCGGGCGAGGAACACCGTGAGTTCCAGCGGGAAGTGCGTGAAGGTGTGGCGCACGGATCCGGGCAGGCGCTTCCAGCGCGCGTCGAGGGGCGCGTCGAGGAGCGCGCGGGCGGGATCGTAGTCCGGCGCCCACGGGCTCGTCGGCGGCTCGGCCATCGCGCCGAGCAGCCCCTCCGGCGGGCGGGTGCGGAGCAGCACCGCGTCGTCGCCGGCCCGCAGCACCACGAAGGCCGCGCCCCTGCGCAGGGTGCCGGGCTCCTTGCGCAGCTTGCGCGGGAAGGTCTCCTGGAGGCCCTCGGCGCGGGCCCGGCAGGGCTGCATCCAGGGGCAGAGCGCGCAGGCCGGGCGCCGGGGCGTGCACAGCGTCGCGCCGAGGTCCATCAGCGCCTGCGCGAAGTCGCCCGGCCGCGTCGCCGGCACCAGGGCGTCGGCGAGGGCCCGGATCGCCGGCCGGCTTCCCGGAAGCGGCGCCTCGACGGAGTAGAGGCGCGAGACCACCCGCTCGACGTTGCCGTCCACCGCCGCGGCCGGCCGGTCGAAGGCGATCGCCGCGATGGCGCCCGCCGTGTAGGCGCCGATGCCCGGCAGCCTGCGCAGGCCCTCGACCGTGTCGGGGAAGCCGCCGGCCGCCGCCACCGCGCGGGCGCAGGCGTGCAGGTTGCGGGCCCGCGAGTAGTAGCCGAGGCCGGCCCAGGCGCTCATCACCGCCTCCTCGGGCGCCGCGGCGAGCGCCGCGACGTCGGGGAAGCGCTCCAGGAACCGCGCGAAATAGGGTTTGACCGCAGCGACCGTGGTCTGCTGCAGCATGATCTCGGAGAGCCAGACCCGGTAGGGATCGGGCGCGGCGCCGGGCAGCGCGCGCCAGGGCAGGACGCGGCGGTGGCGGTCGTACCAGACCAGGAGGTCGGCTGCGTCCGGCCTTGAGTGCGACGCGGCGGGCGCTACCATGCGGGCCGGATTACCCCGTTTTCGCCGGCGGCGGGAGCGGCATTTCGGACGATCCCGCGGGTAACGGACGCGAGAGGGTTTCGGTGCTAGGGATCGGCCGGCCGGGGCTGGCGCGGCAGGCTTATCGAGACGGGCGGGCGGGATGGCGCGGCCGAAACCCCTGAGCGAGCTCATCGAGCGGTCCCTGGGCCCCGTCTTCGCGGCCCAGGGCTTCGCCTCGACCGACATCCTGGCCTCCTGGGGCGAGATCGTGGGCGAGCGCCTGGCCCGCGCCTGCCAGCCGGAGAAGCTCGACTGGGCGCGCCGCCGCCGGGGCGCCAGCCCGTCCGAGCGGCCCGAGCCCGGCACCCTGACGGTGCGGGTCGACGGGGCGTTCGCGCTCGAGTTGCAGCACCTCGTCCCCCTGGTGATCGAGCGCATCAACCGCCACTACGGCTGGGCCTGCGTCGGCCGCATCCGCCTGCGCCAGGACCGCGTCGCCCACCGGGCCGCCCGGGCCGCCCCGGCGCCGCCCCTCGACCCCCTGCGCCGGGGCGAGGTCGCCCGGGCGGTCTCGGGGGTGAGCGAGGCGCCCCTGCGCGACGCGCTCGACCGGCTCGGCCTCGCGGTGCTGGGCGCTGAGCGCTGAGGGCGGGCCGCGCCCGCGCCGGAGGCGGGAGAGCCTGCGCCGGGGACGTGTCGCGGCCTCTTGATGGGCGCGCGGCTTGCCACGAGGCGGCCGGGATTCTACCGCACGTCTGACGGATCCCTCTCTCGACTCGAGGACGACTGCCATGATCACCCGGCGCGACGCGTTGAAGCTCACCGGANACCTGCCGCTCCGGGCCCTGGCGCAGGGACCGGTGGCCGACGGCGTTCTCCAGCCCGGCCCCCTCGGCGACGTCTGGCTCGGCCCGGCGGACGCCAAGGCGACGATCGTCGAGTACGCCTCGATGACCTGCTCGCACTGCGCGGCCTTCCACAAGGGCACCTGGCCGGCCCTCAAGGCGCGCTGGATCGACACCGGCAAGGTCCGCTTCACCCTGCGCGAGTTCCCGCTCGACCCCCTCGCCACGGCGGCCTTCATGCTGGCGCGGGCCGACAACGCGGCCCGCTACTACCCGATCACCGACCTGCTGTTCGACCAGCAGGCCGCCTGGGCCTTCGTGCCCAAGCCCCTCGACGCCCTCGAGCAGATGATGCGGCAGGCCGGCTTCTCGAAGGAGAAGTTCGAGGCGACCCTCAAGGACCAGGCGCTCTACGACGCGGTCAACGCCGTGAAGGAGCGCGCCATGACGGTCCTCAAGGTCGACGCCACCCCGACCTTCTTCATCAACGGCCAGAAGTACCAGGGCGAGATGTCGATCGACGGCATGGAGAAGGTGATCAAGCCGATCGTGGGCGCGTGAGGGGCCGCGGCCGGGACCGGGCGGGCGCCCGCCCGTCCGCCCGCCGCTGAGGACCGCCCCGCGGCCGGGCCCGGGACGCCATGACGCTCGCGATGAAGCTCACGCGCCTGCGCATCGTCGGCTTCAAGACCTTCGTCGAGCCGAGCGAGTTCCTGATCGAGCCGGGGCTCACCGGCGTGATCGGGCCGAACGGCTGCGGCAAGTCCAACCTCGTCGAGGCCCTGCGCTGGGTGATGGGCGAGAGCTCGCACAGGAGCATGCGGGCCTCGGGCATGGACGAGGTCATCTTCTCGGGCTCGGGCCAGCGGCCCGGCCGCAGCCACGCCGAGGTGACCCTGAGCCTCGACAACGGCGCCCGCACGGCGCCGGCCGCCTTCAACGGCGACGACGCCATCGAGGTGGCGCGGCGCATCGACCGGGGCGCCGGCTCGACCTACCGGGTCAACGGCCGCGAGGTCCGGGCCCGCGACGTGCAGCTGCTCTTCGCCGACGCGGCGACCGGCGCGCGCTCGCCCGCCCTCGTGCGCCAGGGCCAGGTGGCGGAGCTGATCGCCGCCAAGCCCCAGGCCCGGCGCCGCGTCCTGGAGGACGCCGCCGGCATCGGCGGCCTGCACGCCCGCCGGCACGAGGCGGAGCTCCGCCTGAGGGCCGCGGAGGACAACCTCGCCCGCGTCGAGGACGTCCTGACGGCGATCGCCGCCGGGGTCGAGTCCCTGCGCCGCCAGGCCCGCGCGGCCCAGCGCTACCGGGCGCTCGCGGCGGAGATCCGCCGCCACGAGGCCCTGCTGCTGCTGATCGGGCACGCCGGCGCGCGGCGCGAGGCGGGGCAGGCCGAGCGGGCGCTCGCCGCCGCCCTGGCGGCCGTGGGCGCGGCGCAGGCCGGGCAGGCCG
>NZ_KZ984678.1 GCF_003574465.1 Methylobacterium crusticola | reverse complement strand
GGCGGCCAGCGCCGGGTGGGTGGCGGCCGTGACGCCGCGGATCTGGAGGTTGCCGCGGGCCGTCACGTCGACGAGGCCGTTGCCGCCCGCCCGCGCGGCGTCGGCCACCGCCCGGGCCTGCGCGGCATCCAGGACGCCGCCGGCCGGGTGGAGCCGCACCAGCAGGCCGTCCCCGGTCGGCATCGGGCGGGCGAGGCCGGGGCACCAGCCGCGCAGGGCGCCCGCGCTCACGCGGCGGCCCCGCGGCCGTCGAGGGCCGAGAGGGAGTTGCGCCGGCTGCGCCAGAGGCCGCGGCGGCGCAGCTCCCCGAACCGGTCGAGGAGCGCCCGCGCGACGCCGGGATTGGCGGCCTCGACCGCCTCGAACACCGCCGGGTCGCCCACGTAGGCGTCGTAGAGGCGGTCGAGGTCGGCGTCCGACACCGCGTCGGTGGCGGCGGCCATCACGAACACCGCGTCGAGCCCCTGCGCCAATTCCTGCGCGCCGCGCCAGCCGTGCCGGAGCTGGCCGGCGATCCAGCGCGGATGGGCGAGGCGGCCGCGCACCAGCCGGGCGACGTCCTCGGCCGCCGTGCGGATGCGGGGCGCGCCGGGCCGGCTGACGTCGAGGCTGTAGAGCGCGGGCGCGGCGCCCGCGAGGGCCGCCGCCGCGGCGAAGCCCCCCATGGCGTCGGCGCCCGCGTCGCCGTCGAGGAGGTCGCGCTCGGCCACGTCGAAGGCGTGCAGGTAGGCGTCCGCCGCCGCGACCCGGTCGGCGAAGGCGGCGGCCTCGTCGCCCGCGGCCTGCGCGGTGGCGTCCAGGTAGGCGCGGGCGAGGTCGTCCCGGCGCTCCCAGGCCCCGTCGAGGGCGAGGGCGGCGGCGCCGGCGCCGTAGCGGCCCGGCGCCGCCCCGAACACCCGCGCCAGCCCCTCGCCGCGGCGGCGCGCGGCCGCCAGGGGGTTGTCGGCGTCCTCCTCCTGCCGGCCCGCCACCGCGCGGGCGGCCCGGTCGAGGAGGGCGAGGGCGTCCGGGAAGGTGTCGCGGAAGGCGCCCGAGACCCGCACCGTGACGTCGATGCGGGGCCGGTCGAGGAGGGCGAGGGGCAGCACCTCGAAGCCGGTCACCCGGGTCGAGGCGTGGTCCCAGGTCGGGCGCACGCCCATGAGCGCGAGGGCGTGGGCGACGTCCTCGCCGCCGGTGCGCAGGGTCGGGGAGGCCCAGAGGTCCATGACGATGCGGGACGGGTACTCGCCCTCGTCCTGCAGGTAGCGCCGCACCACCTCGGCCGCCGCCCGCTCGGCGAGCAGGGCGGCCGCGCGGGTCGGCAGGGCGCGGGGATCGAGCGTCGCGAGGTTGCGCCCGGTCGGCAGCACGTCCTCCTGCCCCCGCGCGGGCGAGCCCGCCGGGCCCGGGGGCACGAAGCGGCCGTCGAGGGCCGCGAGGAGGCCGGCCCGCTCGCCGAGGCCGCAGGCCTCGAGCCCCTCGGGCGCCTGCCCGAAGACGTGCAGCCCCTCGCGGACCGTCACCTCGGCGAGGTCGCAGAGATGGGCGTCGAGGGCCGCGAGGGCGTCGCTCATCGGGGTGGCGCGGCCGATGCCGGCGGCGCGCAGCAGCCCCGCCGCCTCCGCCCGGTCCAGGATCGCGTCCGCGATCAGGCCGGCCCGGCGCGGGTCGAGCACGGTGGCGCCCGCGTACTCCTCCACGAGGTCGCGCAGGGCGCCCGCCTCCGGGTCGAGGCCGGAGGCGGCGGTCTCGGGCGTCAAGTGCCCGAGCGTCACGGCGCCGAGGCGGCGCTTGGCCGGGGCCGCCTCGCCCGGATCGTCGACGATGAAGGGATAGACCACCGGGAGGGCGCCGACCGCCAGCGAGGGCCAGCAGGCGGGCGAGGGCGCCACGGCCTTGCCGGGCAGCCACTCGGTGGTGCCGTGGGTGCCGAGGTGGATCAGCGCGTCGCTGCCCTGCCGCAGGGCGAGGTAGAAGGCCAGGTAGGCGTGGGCCGGCACCGCGTCGGGGTCGTGGTAGCCCGCCTTGCGGTCGCCGCCGCGGCCCCGGTCGGGCTGGAGCGCGATCAGCACCCGGCCGGCCCGGACGGCGCGGAACCGGAACGCGCCGTCCCGGCAGGCGGGGTCGGCCTCGGGCGGGCCCCACTCCGCCGCGAGCGCCGCGCGGGCGGCCGGGGGCAGCCGCCGCCGCCAGGCCTCGTAGGCGGCGAGCGGCACGGACAGGCCGGGCGCGGCCTCGGTCAGGGCCCGCATCATCGCGGCGGGCGCGGGGGCCTGCGACACCCCGAACCCCTCGGCCGCGAGGAGATCGAGGATCGCCCGGGTGCTCGCCGGGGTGTCGAGCCCGACCGCGAAGCCGGCCCGGCCGCCCCGGGCCGGGTAGTCGGACAGGACGAGGGCGAGGCGCCTCTCGGCCCGCGGCGTGCGGGCGAGGCGTATCCAGGCCGCCGCCCGGTCGGCCGTGGCCGCGATGCCGCCGAAATCCGGCACCGCCCGGCGCTCGGCGAAGCCCTCGACGGCGGGCGCCTCCTCCTTGAAGGAGACCGGGTGGGCCGAGAGCCGCCCGTCGAATTCCGGCAGCGCCACCTGCATGGCGAGGTCCGCCGCGCCGAGGCCCCGGGCGGAGGCCGCCCAGGCGGCGCGCGGCGCCCCGACCGTGAAGGCCTGGATCACCGGGCAGCCCGCCCGGTCGAGGACGAAGCCGGCATCGTCCCGCGCCGAGAAGGCGGTGNTGATCGCGGCCCGCACGACCGCCACGGCCTCCGGGTCCTTCAGGCTCGACACCGCGAGGATCACGGGCGTGAGGCCGCGCTCCCACAGGGCCGCCGCCAGGGACGCGGCCGGCGCGGTGTCGCCGCCGAGGACGGCCGAGCGGTAGACGAGCACGAGGGCGGCGGGGAAGAGGGCCTCGCCCCGCCCGTCCCCCGCCGCGCCGGCGGGCACGGCCGCGGCGAGGTCCGCCGGCCCGCAGCCGGGGCACCAGGGAAAGCCCCGCGGCAGCGCCCGGGGCGGCGCCGCGACCACGGGCCGGCCGATCTCCGCCGCGATCCGGCGCAGGAGATGGCGCAGGTTGTCGGGCCCCCCGGCCCGGAAATAGGCGTCGAGGGTCTCGCGCAGCTCCGGCGCCACCGTCGCGAAGGCGTCGAGGCGGGGGTCGGGCCGGTCGTCCCCGGGGAGCACCGCCAGGGGAATGCCGCCGGCCCGGCACACCTGCGCCAGCCGCTCGATCCCGTAGCGCCAGTAATCGAGCCCGCCGAGGCAGCGCACCAGCACGAAGCGGGCCCGGGCCACCACCTTCTCGGCGTAGAGGTCGACCGAGAGCGGGTGGCGCAGCTGCGCGAGCTTGGCGAGCCGCAGGCTCGGCGGGAGCTGCTGGCCCGGCGCGAGCCGCGGGCCCGGCGGGGCCGCCCCGGCCCGGTCGCCGCCGGGCGGGGCGGGATCGGGCCCGGCCAGCGCCGCCTGGGCC
>NZ_KZ984677.1 GCF_003574465.1 Methylobacterium crusticola | reverse complement strand
GCTCGCCGGCGAGGCGGCCCGCCGCACGCCCCTGCGCGGGGCCGGCCTCCTCGCCCTCGCGGCCGGCCTCGCCCTCGCCTGGCTCGGCGCCCGGGCGGGGCTCCTCGACGGCCTCTCGCTCGCCGTCGAGTACCGGGCCCGGGCCGGCGCCGTGCGGGCCGCGATCGTCCAGCACCTCGGCCTGTCGGGCGCCGCCCTGGCGCTCGCCCTGCTCGTCTGCGCCCCGCTCGCGCTCCTGCGCCTGCGCGGCCGCGCCGGCGGCCGGCTGTCCGACCTCCTCCTCAACGGCGTGCAGGTGGTGCCGGCGCTCGCCCTCTTCGCCGGGCTCGTCTCGGCGCTCTCGGGCCTGCTCGCCCTGGCGCCGTCCCTGCGCGGGCTCGGCCTCGCGGCGATCGGCCCGACGCCGGCGGTGATCGGCACCGCCGCCTACCTCGCCCTGCCGCTGGTGCGCAGCCTCGCGGCCGGCCTCGCCGCGCCGGACGCCGCCGTGCTCGACGCCGCCCGCGCCGTCGGGCTGACGCCGGCCCAGACGCTGCTCCGTGTCCGGCTGCCCCTCGGCGGGCCGGTCCTCCTCGGCGGCCTGCGGGTCGCGGCGGTGCAGAGCATCGGGCTCTCCACCCTGGGCGGCCTCGTCGGCGCCGGCGGCCTCGGCGCCCTGGTGTTCGAGGGGATGGCGCAGTTCGCCCCGGACCTGATCCTGCTCGGGGCCCTGCCGGTGATCGGGCTGTCGCTGGCGGCCGAGTACGGCCTGTCGGCCCTCGCCCGCGCGGCCGCCGCGCGGGTCGCGGGCGCTCCCGGGGCCGACGCCGCGGCCGGGACCGACGCCGCGACCGGGACCGCGGGGGCGCCCGCGTGACGGCCCGCGCCTCCCGGCGGGCCGCCGCCGGCACCCTGGCGGTCGCCGTCGCGCTCGCGGCCCTGAGCCATCCGGACGTCGCCTTCCCCCTCGTGCGGGTTCTGGGGATCCAGCCCGGCACGCCGGTGCCGGTCGCCCGCCTGCTCTGGCTCGCGCAGCGCCACCTCGCCCTGGCCCTCGGCGGCTTCGCACTCGCGGGGGGGCTCGGCCTCGCCCTCGGGATCGCCGCGACCCGGGCCGGGGGCGCGGGCCTGCGGGGGGCGATCGAGACCCTGGCGGCGGCCGCGCAGGGGGCGCCGCCCGTGGTGGTGGTCGGGCTGGCGCTGCCGATCCTCGGCTTCGGGGCGCCGCCGGTCCTGCTCGCGCTCGCGGCCTACGGCCTGATGCCGGTCCTGCGCGGCACCGTCGACGCCCTGACGACCGTGCCGGGCGAGGTGCGCGCCGCCGCGGTCGCCATGGGGCTCACGCCCGCCCAGGTGCTCTGGCGGGTGGAGCTGCCGCTCGCGGCCGGGCCGATCCTCGAGGCCCTGCGGGTCGTGATGGTGCTGGCCGTCGCGACCGCGGCGATCGGCGCCCTCGCGGGCGCTCCCACCCTCGGCACGCCGATCGTGGTCGGGCTCCAGAACCAGAGCGGCCTGGCGCTGATCCAGGGCGCGGCGGCGGCGGCGGCGCTCGCCTTCCTGGCCGACGCGGCCTTCCTCGCCGCCACGGCCCTGCTGCGGCCCCACGCCTGAGGGCCCCGGCGGCGCGAGGGCCCCGGCGGCGCGGGGCCCCTTGGATCCCGGCCGGGGCGCGCGCCGCCGGAGACCTACTGCCCGAACTCCACCGCGGCGCCCCGGGCCACGTGGCGGGCGAGGTCGCGGGCGTCCCAGTTGGTCAGGCGGACGCAGCCGTGGGACTCGGCCTTGCCCACCTTCTCCGGGTCGGGCGTGCCGTGGATGCCGTAGGATTCCGCCGACAGCTCGATCCAGACCAGCCCGACCGGGTTGTTCGGGCCGGGCTTGATGGTGAACTTGCGCGTCGTCCCGACGCCCTTGAAGGCGTATTTCGGGTCGTACGTGTAGGTGGGGTCGAAGGCGACGCCCTCGACCTTGAAGGTGCCGCTCGGCGCCGGCTTCTCCTTGCTGCCGACCGAGGCCGGGTAGAGGTGCAGGAGATGTCCGTCCCCGCCGTAGGCCCGGACCTGGAGCGCCCCCTTGTCGACGACGATGCGGGTGACCTTCGGGGCCTCGGGCAGATCCTTGGCGGCCACGCGCCCGGTCTCCAGGGGCGGCACCGCCGCCACCGCGATCACCGTCCCGGCTCGGTCGAGGGGCTTGCCGGGGTTGAGGTCCGCCAGGAGGGCGGCGCTCATGTGGAAGCGCTCGGCCAGCATCTCCGCCGGGCCGGTGTAGGACAGCGCCTTGAGGTCGGCCTGCTCCTCCATCCTGGCCGGGATGGCCTCGGCGAACGGGCCGGCCACGTCCTTGTCGGTGAGGGTGTACTCCACGACGACCGGGTCGGGGCTCGTGCCCGAGAGCGCCTGCCACAGCGGGGCGTCGAGCCGCTCGGACGGCCGCAGGCCCTTCTCGGTCGCGAAGGCCTTGAGGGCGCCCCGCAGGGTGGCGCCGTCGCGCCCGTCGATGGCGCCGGGCGAGAAGCCGGCGCGGTCGAGGAGGACCTGGACCTTCACCAGCAGGGGATCCGGCCGCCTGGCCGACGGCCCGGCCGCCTTGCCGGGAGACCCGCCCCCCTTGCCGGGAGACCCGGCCCCGCCCGGGCCGTCGAAGGCGGCGGCGTTGACCGCGTCGCGGTCGAGCCCGTCCTTGCCGGCCTGCGCGGCGCCCGTCAGGCCGCACGCCAGATACACCGCCCCGAGCCACGCCAGCCTCGTCCGCATCCGCCGCCTCCTTCGCGCGCCCCGGGAGCCCCCGCGCCCCGCGCGCAGCCCTCAAGCGCCGGAGGCCCCGGTGCGTTCCGTGCGGGGCCCGGTCCGAGGCGCCGCGGGCGGCCTACTGGCAGAGGCGGTGCCCGGCCTGGCGCTCGCGCGCGTCGAGATGGAGGTGGTTGGCGTGCGCCGGGTCGCTGCCGGGACCGAGCACGGTGCGGAAGAACNACCCCGCCTCGGGCGTCCCCTCCCGCACCGACCCGACCGTCACCGGCCCGCGCCCCTCGAAGGTGAAGCCCATGACGTCGACGCCGTTGGCGAAGGCGTGCTCGCTGAGCTTGGCGGCGGGGTCGTGGTTCTGGCCGCGGCACTCGTAGGAGGTGCCGATCTGGAAGGCCCGCGGCGCGTGGCCGAGGTCGCGCTCGGCCACCACCCGCACCTCGGTGCTCCAGCGGGCGAGGGCCTCGGCGGCGACGCACGTCAGCGTGGCGGCCGGCGCGAGGGCGACGCCGTCCGGCAGGGTCGAGATCCGCAGGGGCTTCGGGGCGCCGCAGAGCCCGTCGGCGAGCGGGGGCAGGGGCTCGGCCCGGACCCCGAGCTTGTCGAGCCGGCGCAGGCACGCGGCGTCGTCCGGCACGAGCGCCGCGGCGCCAGGCGCCGGGCCCGCCGGCACGTCGGCCGGGCGCTCAGGCGGCAGCGGCACCGCCTCGGCCGCGGGCAGGGC
>NZ_QOWC01000382.1 GCF_003574465.1 Methylobacterium crusticola | reverse complement strand
GGGCGCAGGTCGGGCTCGGGCTCGACCGGCTCCGGCGCGGGCGGCTCGGGCGGGGCGATCAGGCTCGGAAGGATGCGCTTGGCCGGCGCGGCGGCGGCGGCGGCCCGGGGGGCGGGCGCCGGCTCGGGGGCGGCGGCGGGGGCCGGGGGATCGAAGCGGCCGGACTGGGTCGCGGCCGCCGCCTCCTCGAAGAGGCCCGTCCCCTCCCAGAGGCCGCGCGCGGCGGGCCGGCGCGGGGGCTCTCTCGACGGATCCTCGCTGTCGGCCAGGGGGGTGAGCGGCGTCGAGCGGTTGCGCTTGATCTCGACCGTGAATGACGGTCTCGCGCGATGGCGCGTCATTGAATGTCCTGAAGCGATCTGTTCGGATTCTCGGCGCGCGGTCATGCGCGCGGCCTCGATCCTCACTTAGGATGGGTGTCAGGGATTGTCCATGGCAAGCATTGATAAAGTCTCAACGGAGGTGAGGATGTCCGCATCCGGATGGTCATCGGCCGCGCCGACCATGTTCAGGACAGCATTGGACAGTCTCGCGGCGGGAGCGCGCGAGTCGAGCCGGCGCCCCGGGGCGGCCGGCGCATGAACGTGTTCGTGCTGACCGGGGCCGGGATCTCGGCCGAGAGCGGGCTCGGCACCTTCCGGGACCGGGGCGGGATGTGGAGCCGGTTCGATCCGGCCCGCCTCGCCACGCCGGAGGCCTTCGCCCGCACCCCCGAGGCGGTGCACGCCTTCTACAACCTGCGCCGGCGGGGCGTGCGGGAGGCCTCGCCCAACGCCGCCCACGCGGCCCTCGCCGACCTCGAGCGCGGGCTCGCGGCCCGGGGCGGCGGCCTCTTCCTGTGCACCCAGAACGTCGACGACCTGCACGAGCGCGGCGGCGCCCGGGCGGTGACCCACATGCACGGCGAGCTCCTGCGGGCGCGCTGCACCGCCTGCGGCGCGGGACGGCCCTGGGCGGAGGACCTCGCGGTCGCGACACCCTGCCCGGATTGCGGGCGCCGGGGCGGGATGCGGCCGGACGTGGTCTGGTTCGGCGAGAGGCCGCTGCATCTCGCGGCGATCGAGGCGGCGCTCCTGTCCGCGGACCTCTTCGTCGCCATCGGCACCTCCGGGGCGGTCTACCCGGCGGCGGGCTTCGCGGCCCAGGCCAGGGCCGCCGGCATCCGCACCCACGAGATCAACCTCGCGCCCTCCGACACGGCCGACGCCTTCGACGCCGCGACCTACGGCCCCGCCACCCGCGCGGTGCCGGACTTCGCGGCCGACCTGCTCGCCCGGACGGGATAGGGGCGCGGTCCGGCGCCACGGCGCCGGACAGCCGGGCGCCACGGCGCCGGACGATTCCGCCCGGCCGAGCCCCCGGGCGGCCGGGGGCGTCCTGGGGCGCGGACCGCCGGGACGAAGATCCCGCACGCCGAGGACGTGCGGATCCAAGATTTGTGAGATCAAGACTTGCGAGATCAAGGCGTGTGCGCTCAAGACGTGCGCGCTCAAGACCCGGCCCGGCGGCCTGAAAGTCCAAACACGACCGGCTCGATTGTGTGAAGGGCTGCCAAGGGCAGGGAGCGGTAGTTGGCTCAACGCCCAAAAGTGGTCATTCGGCTTCGCGCTCCTCTCGGCTGTTCAGCCGGACAGCCCGAATGACCGCAAGCGAGAGGAAGGCATTCGTGACCCAAGATCGCTGAAATGCTAGTGATGCCCCTTGATAGGCGACAGCGGGCGGCGATGGGCTACGAGATCGATAATGAGTTCGTGCTGCCGTTTCCGATTGAGTTCCTGATCCAGGAGACCCCTCGTTCGCTCCAGTCCAAAAACGCGAGAGCGAAAGAGGAATGGAAGCTATTGGTGCGGCAGGCGTCAAAGAGTTGCATCGACGCAACGCGAATTTACTTTGCTCGACGACAGGCCGCTTGCCGCAAAAATAATATATTTTACACCTGCTCCTATGGAAGGAGATGTTGATAACATCGTCAGACTTATCCTGGACGGCATGTTGGAAGTTGTTTATCTAAATGATCGAGTGATTGAGCGCGTCATAGTGCAAAAGATTGAACCAGGCATAATTGCTGAATTTAGTTCAATTACTGAAAAACTAGAGGAGGCGATTGGGGTGGAACCCCCGGTCGTATACATCAGAATTGACGATGATCTGAGTTGGAGGAAAGCGACATGACCTATCAATCTTCCGAGTCAGAGGAATTTGTCGCCCGGATCGACGGCCTTATGGAACGTTTGCAGAAGGACGCCGAAAAGCGGGGCTGGAAGTTCTACATCCAACCTTCGCCGCAAATACTTCCTGAGTTTCTCAAAGATTATAATCCTGATGCGCTGGGTATTGGTCCAGATGGCGGGGTCGTAATAGAAATCAAGGCGCGCCAACACGAAGCGAAAAGAGAGAGTCTGGCCAAAATAGCAGACTTGGTCAAAGCCCAGAAGGGCTGGGGGTTCAAAGTTTTCTACGTATCACCGCCCGTCGAAGTCAGGCCGGACTTATCCGCTCCAACGGCAAATGAGCTAGCGTCTGGCATCGCGGAGGCTCGGGTTTTGCTCGAAAGCGGTCACGAGCGAGCGGCACTGGTGATTGCATGGTCGCTCCTAGAAGCGATTGCTCGGTTGGTCACTCCCCAGGGGGAGAGGAACAGGGCGCGACCTTTGTCCCCAGTTCAGGCTGTTCAGGCGCTAGCAGAGACGGGGTATCTGAAAGAGATTGATGCCCGGAGACTTCGGGAGCTGACGAACCTGAGAAACGCTGTTGTTCACGGCAGTTTCAGGACGGTTGTACCGGCCAACGATGTCGCTCAGCTCATCAATGACCTTGAAAAGATTACGCACAACCTCGACGAAGCCGCGTGAGCTAGAACGATAGGTCCGCTTTTGCGATCAGGCCTCCCGAAAGCCGCACGTCCGCTTCCAGTCAGACCCGGCCATTTGAGGCTGACTGCATTGCTGACAAGCAGACGCACTGAAGGCCCGAGTAGGGCCGCAAGCAGCCCCCCGCATGGTCGAGCCGATCGGGGTCTGGCCCTAGCGGATCGAGACCCGCACGTCGAGGCTGGAGGCGGAGCCGTCGGGATAGATCACCAGCACCCGGAAGGCGTCCAGGCCCTCGTAGCCCTCCTCGGCCTCGAAGGTCATCCTCACGCCCTGCACCTTCCTGGCGTTGCAGGCGACGAGGGGCGAGGCCGCGCCGTAGCGCGGGAAGGAGGCGTCGGTCGTGAAGGTCACGCTGCCGTGCCGGGGCTTCGTCAGGAGGCGCGCGACGGTCGGTCCCTGGGGCGAGCAATCCGGGAACAGCGCCGTGAAGAAGCCGATCGTGCGCGCCTCGTTCATCGGCACGACCCGGTAGTAGGGCGTCAGGGGCAGGTCCGGGAACCCTCCGCCGGCCGCGGGCGGGGGCGCGGGGACGGCCGCCGGCGGGGGCGCCGCATCGGGCGGCGCGGCCTGCGGGGGCGC
>NZ_QOWC01000381.1 GCF_003574465.1 Methylobacterium crusticola | reverse complement strand
CCTCGTGGGAATGCCTGAAGGGCTCCACGAGGGGACTGTCGGGCATTTCGTGTAGGGGCGGCCATAGTGGACCCGAAGGAGGTTCCCGATGGCACGACGCAAATCGCCCCGCATCCCTGACGCAATCCTGGATCAGCTCCTGGCCGGCGCCGATCCGAAAACGGCCTTTGAGGCCGATGGCCTGCTGGACGAGTTGAAGAAGGCCCTGGCCGAGCGGGCGCTCAACGCCGAGATGGACCATCATCTGGCGGGCGAGGAGGCCGGCAACACGCGCAACGGCTACGGCCGCAAGACCGTGACCACCGAGACTGGCCGGATCGAACTGGCGATCCCGCGCGACCGGCAGGCGACGTTCGACCCGCAGCTGATCGCCCGCTATCAGCGCCGCTTTCCCGGCTTCGACGACAAGATCGTGTCGATGGACGCCCGCGGCATGAGCACCCGGGAGATCGTCTCCCACCTGCGCGAGCTGTACGGCATCGAGGTCTCACCCGACCTGATCAGCGCGGTGACTGACGCGGTGCTCGACGAGGTCGCCGCCTGGCAGGCCCGGCCGCTGGAACCGGTCTACCCGATCGTGTTCTTCGACGCCCTGCGGATCAAGGTGCGCGACGAGGGGGTGGTCCGCAACAAGGCCGTCCACATCGCGCTCGGCGTGCGCGCCGACGGATCCAAGGAGATCCTCGGCCTATGGCTGGCGCAGAACGAGGGCGCCAAGTTCTGGTTGCGGGTCATGAACGAACTCAGGAATCGCGGCGTCGAGGATGTGCTGCTGGCCGTGGTGGATGGCCTGAAGGGCTTCCCCGACGCGATCCGGGCGGTGTTCCCCGAGGCGCTTGTTCAAACCTGCATCGTCCACCTGCTGCGCCACAGCCTCGACTTCGTCTCCTCCAAGGACCGCAAGCTCGTGGCGGCCGCGCTGAAGGACATCTATCGAGCTCTCGATGCCGCCGCCGGCGAGGCGGCGCTGTCCGCCTTCGAGGCGGGCGAGTGGGGCCGGCGCTACCCGGCCATCGCCCAGAGCTGGTCACGAGCCTGGAGCGAGGTCGTCCCCTTCTACGCGTTCCCCAACGAGGTGCGCCGGATCCTCTACACCACGAACGCCATCGAGGCCCTGAACGCCACGCTGCGCCGGGCCGTGCGCGCCCGCGGTCACTTCCCGACCGACGAGGCCGCGCTGAAGCTGCTCTACCTGGTCTTGAACCGCTCCGAGAAGGCGTGGAAGATGGGCCCGCGTGAGTGGGTCATGGCCAAAGCACAGTTCGCCCTGATCTTCGGCGAGCGCTTCACCCGGGCCATGGCGGCCTGATGTTCAACCCGCCGCCCCTACACGAAATTCATGACAGTCCCCGCGCGACGCCCTCGCGACGCTGGAACGTCTGACGAGAGATGCCGGACGGCGGATGTGAATCTCGTGCGGCTACCAATCCTGCGCATCAGGGACGCCATTCGCTCCCTCGTGCCCGACCCGTCCGACCGCCAAAGCCGCCCTGCAATTTCGTCGCTCACGTTTTCGGAGCGCGCCACACCGGCGCTCTCACAGCAACGAATTCCCGCCGCACTCGCGGCGCACGCGACTCAACCGCGCCACACCCCGTCCGCACCCGGGGCACGAAGCCGGCCCCTCGCTGCTTCAGCCTCCCGACGCCGCGCACCCGACAAGGTTCGACCGTGTGACCTTTGCCTCCGCAGCCTTCGCTCGCGTCCCATCGCGCGGACTCACGTCCCTCAACACCGTTGCACGCTGCCGCCTCTTGCGCTACTGAGGGGCCGCGGTCAGCACCCGTAGCTCAGCTGGATAGAGCGTTGCCCTCCGAAGGCAAAGGTCACACGTTCGAATCGTGTCGGGTGCGCCACTTCAAGCCTCTGTAAGGCTTGGTGTTTCTCTGGTCTCAGCCTCCGCAGGATCCTCGACCGGGTCGGTCTGTCACGCTGCTGTCACAGGCAATGCGGGACATGGAACATGGCGACCATCCGTGAGCGGGGCTCCTCCTGGCAAGCCCAGGTACGGCGTGACGGGCACCCTGCTGCCTCATGGGCCAGGGAGAAGGAGCGAGCTCTTGAACGGGCTGAACTCCCGGTTGGCCTGAGGCAGGCCGCAGGCGCCACCGGTGGCGACCTCCTCAGGCGCTACGACGTGGAGGTCGCTCCTGCCAAACGGGGGGCACGCTTTGAGAGATCAAGGATCAGGACGCTCCTTGCCCATCCGATTGCCCGAGCTTCGTTAGCCAAGCTCCCTCCCGCATTGGTGGCTCGCTCGCGTGATGATCGAACCGCGGTCGTGAGTGGCGATTCCGTCAGGCGGGAGTGACCATCCTTCGGCACTGTAAGAACCGCCTTCAAGCTCCGTTTCGAGGTGTTATGGACTCGCGCAGGCTTACGGCAGCAACTCGTCGATGACGGGTCGAGATGAGCATCAGCGATATGAAAGGGCGCATTGGTCGGACAAGCTTATGGCTCGATGCTGTTCCGCTTACGGGACTCGATCGGGGAGCCAACACCCGCCTCATTACATCCCGCTGCACCAATCCGAAAACACCGGGTGGCTTGTGTCGGGTTATCATTAGATGGATCGTAGAAACAAAGGCTGCGCCCATTCCAGAGTACGGTCGTCAGACCACCTGTCTGAGGTCGAAACCTGCGCCCGCAACGGGGCGAGTGCTGCCCTTGGTTGCTGTAGATCCTTTAGTCGTCTCGGGCCCCGACACACCAACCGAACCGCTCACGCCTATCCCACCGGGAGCATAAGACGCGGTTCCAGTGACTGTCGTGCGCCCCTCTGCGGTGCTCGTACTGTCCGCGTTTGATTCGGTAACCGAGCCAGGCGAATTGCGTTTTGCCGAAAATTTTAAGTCTTTGCTCTTTGCTGTCAGCTTATAATCGCAAATACCTTGAGCAACCATAAAGTTGTTTGCAAATGCTACAATACGAAAACTTCCCTCAGTCCAAAGCTCAATGGTATTCAACTGAATGATGCCGTTAGCTGTCTCAAACATTCCGTCGCCAACATTTTCTGGCAGCCATATCGTGTTAGTGGGGTCCTTGCCACTTATGAAGCCGAACAAGAACTTAAGAGCTATCGCTGGAGTATCGTCTGCCTCTTTCGCCATAAATCGTACAGATACACGAGGAGCGGATCCTGACATGATTACAAATGGAAAGTCGATTCCAGCCTTGTACATCCCTTTAGCCATCTGATTCTCCTTCAGGATACAACGCCTATCTTGTGCCAAGGCACGCTTCGGAGAGAATCATGCCAGCACTGTTGAATCTACGACGAAACATCCAAGTTGGTCCTGTCGTATCATTTGTTTTAGCACGCCATCTCGCCGTAATTTTATTATAATGAACTGGATCACGGCTTAAAAAACGGATTACTGGGAAAGTGCCATTCGCGAGAGCCGCGATCCAGCAACGTCTAGCCTGCGATGTTCTTGTGGATGTGCCACTTGTGCT
>NZ_QOWC01000380.1 GCF_003574465.1 Methylobacterium crusticola | reverse complement strand
GTGCCGCCGGCGCCGGGCCGTCCGCCCGGCGCCCCGGCGCGCGGGGAGCGCGGCGCGCTCCCGGGCGGCGACCGCGGCGATGCGCCCGATTCCGTGCCGGGGGGCTTTCGCCGCGGCGACGTCGACGTGCGCAGCTACGACGAGGTGCGCCGGGCCCGCCGGGCGTACGACGAGGACGGCCGCACCTACATCCGCGAGCCCGGCCGGGTGATCGTGCGCGACGGCGGCCGCACCTACATCCGGCACGACGAGACCGAGCGCTTCCGCGAGCTCGACCGCGACGCCCGGACCGAGCGGCGCGGGCGCGACACCGTCACGATCATCGAGCGGCCCGGCGGCGACCAGGTCCTCACGGTGGTGGACGACGACGGCCGCCTGCTGCGCCGCTCGCGGCGCGGCCGGGACGGGCGCGAGGTGGTGCTGATCGACAACACCGACGGGGGCCGGGGCCGGCCGTCGTCGCGCGCCGTGGTGGTGCTGCCGCCCCCCGAGATCCGCATCCCCCGCGACCGCTACGTGGTGGAGGCCGAGCGGGCCGACGAGGGTGCGATCTACGAGGCCCTGACGGCCCCGCCGGTGGCGCCGCTCGAGCGGCGCTACACGCTCGACGAGGTGCGCGACAGCCCGACCCTGAGGGCCCGCATGCGCAGCGTCGACATCGACACCATCACGTTCGACACCGCGTCCTGGGACGTGGCTCCCGACCAGGCCCGGCGCCTCGCGGTCGTTGCGACGGCGATCGGCCGGGCGATCCAGCGCGACCCGCGGGAGGTCTTCCTGATCGAGGGCCACACCGACGCGGTCGGCAGCGACGTCGACAACCTCTCGCTCTCCGACCGGCGGGCCCAGTCGGTGGCGGCGGTGCTGACCCGGGACTTCCGGGTCCCGCCGGAGAACCTGACCACCCAGGGCTACGGCGAGCAGGCCCTGAAGGTGAACACCGAAGGCGCGTCCCGCGAGAATCGCCGGGTGACGGTGCGGCGCATCACCCCGCTGATCCAGCAGGAGCAGGCGCAGCGCCCCTGACGGCCCGGGCGCCCGCGCGGGGCCCCCTCCCCGGCGGGGCCGGGCCGCCGCCGGGACCACCCGCGAGCCCTGCACGCCCCGCAGGCCTCCCGGTCCGGCCCTCCGTTGACCCGCCGGGCCCGGTGCGTCAGGTCCGGGGAGGGAAACGGGGAGCGGGGCAGTGCAGGTGAGCGACGGCAGCATCGAGATCGGCACGCCGGCCTTCCGCCGCACCGCCCTGGCCCTGGCGGCGGCCGGCTTCTCCACCTTCGCGGTGCTCTACGCCGTGCAGCCCCTGCTGCCGGTCTTCGCGGAGGAGTTCGGCGTCGGCCCGGCCGCGAGCAGCCTGTCCCTGTCCCTGTCGACCGGGCTCCTCGCCGTCGCGCTCCTGGTGGTCAGCCCGCTCTCGGAGGTCTGGGGCCGCAAGCCCGTGATGGTGGCGTCGCTGTTCGCCTCCGCGCTCCTCACCCTGGTGGCCGCCCTGATGCCGACCTGGCACAGCTTCCTCGTCATGCGGGCGCTCGCCGGGCTCGCCATGAGCGGGGTGCCCGCCGTGGCGATGGCCTATCTCAGCGAGGAGATGCACGGCCGCGCCATCGGGCTCGCCATGGGGCTCCTGGTGAGCGGCAACTCCCTCGGCGGCATGGCCGGGCGGCTCATCAGCGGCGCGCTCACCGACCTCTATGGCTGGCGGGCCGCCCTCGGGGTGATCGGCGTGCTCGCCCTCGCGGCGGCCTTCGCGTTCCGGCTCAGCCTGCCGGCCTCGTCGCGCTTCACGCCCCACCCGCTGCCCTGGCGGACGGTGCCCGGCACCTTCCTGGGGCATTTCCGCGATGCCGGCCTGCCCTGGCTCTTCGCCGAGGCCTTCCTGCTCATGGGAGGCTTCGTCACGCTCTACAACTACATCGGCTTCCGCCTCCTGGCGCCGCCCTACTCCCTGAGCCAGACCGCCATCGGGGCGATCTTCGTCGTCTACCTCGCCGGCACCGCCTCCTCGACCACGGTCGGGCACGCCGCCGGGCTGTTCGGGCGGCGCAAGGTGCTGTGGCTCGCCATCGTGGTGGGCCTGGCCGGCATCGCGCTCACCACCGCCGACAGCCTGATCGTCATCATCGCCGGGATCGTGGTGGCGACGGTCGGGTTCTTCGGCGCCCACTCGGTGGCGAGCAGCTGGGTCGGGCGCCGGGCGGTGCGCGACCGGGCCCAGGCCTCCTCGATCTACCTGTTCATGTACTATCTCGGCTCGTCGGTGCTCGGCACTGCCGGAGGCTGGTTCTTCGCCCATGCCGGCTGGCCCGGCGTCGCGGGCTTCGTCGGGGCGCTCTACCTCGTCGCCCTCGCGGTCTCGCTGCGGCTCGCCGTCCTGGCGCCGCGGCCCGAGGCGTGAGGCGCCGGGCCGCCCGGCTCAGGCCGAGGTCTTCGGGCGCACCGGGAAATGCGGGTCGAAGTGCACGTGCGCGACGCGGTCGGGCCGGCGGGACGGGCCGCCCGCCGCGCGCTCCGCCCGCGGGGGGAAGTACGGGTCGTGCGCGATCGCCGGGGGCCGGCGCTCGGGCGGCGTCCGCTGCGGATCGGCGGTGGGGCGGATCGGCATGAGGGCCTCCAGGGTCAAACCGCGAGCTTAGCGCGTCGGAGGCCCGGCGCCTGTCACCGCCGGACCACAGGGGCGGCGGATCCCGCGGCTCCCCCCGGCCGCGGACCCGGAGCCCCGGCCCGGGCCTGCCGCCCCGGGGCGCACCGGCGGCGGCCGAGTGCGGTGGGCGGCGGCGTGGACGCCGGCTCGTCCGGCGCCGCGACCGAGCCGGGACCTGAGGGCCGTGGCCGTCCCGGCCGGGGCGCGGATCTAGAAGCCCAGGCCCATGAGCGGGGACGGGAACGACGGCTGGAGGGGCGGCTGGAACGCCGGCGGCCACGGCCGGCCGTCCTCCCGCGAGGGCCGGAACCATTCCTGCTCCGCCTCCCAGCGCTCGCGCACCGGCCGGGCCGCCCGGCGGCGCGGCGCCGGCTCCTCCCGCAGCTCCGGCCTCGCCCGGCGCGCGCTCCCCCTCGGCTCCGGGGCGGGCGTCCCGGCGGCGAGGCAGGCGCGCCGGCCCGGGCGGGTGCCGGCCGGGCAGTCGAGCGGGCAGAAGCCCGCCGGTCGGGCCCGCAGGGCCTTGAGGAGATCCGGCGTCGCCTCGCGGGGAACGGGCGAGAGCCTGGCGCGCTGCGCGTAGCGGGCGAGGGCGCGCTGCGCTCCCAGGCCCCACCCCCGGTCGGCCCTCTCGTCGGTGCAGCCGATCCGCCCGAGCTCGGCCTGCGTGTCGCGGCGCAGCGCGTCGCGAGCCGGCACCTCGGGCGCCGCCGGGGTTCCGGGCGGCCGGGCCTCCTGGAGCGCCCGGCGGGCCTCGAGGCCCGCCATGCGGCTGCCGCCGAGGTCCTTCGACGCGCGCGCGTCCCCGGGCTTCGTGCCGGCCCCGGCCGCGGTGCCGGCGCCGGGTGTCGGGCCGGCACCGGGCGCGGGCGTTCCGCGCGCGTC
>NZ_QOWC01000379.1 GCF_003574465.1 Methylobacterium crusticola | reverse complement strand
CCCACCCCATGCGGGTCCGCGCGAGTTCGCGGCCTGTCCAGGGTTCAGCCTTGAAAACCTGGTAACACGTTCACAGGTTAACACTCATGGCATCATCGTTCGTCACTCAGGCCGAGTTCTCGCGGCACCGCGGCGTCTCGCGCAAAACCGTTTCTGTCTGGAAATCCAGAGGCTTGCTCGTTCTGCGCTCTGACGGGCTAGTCGACGTAGCGGCGTCGGACAAGAGGCTGAGCGAACGTCCTTTTAGGTACCGCGGTGGTCTTACGACTCAACTGCCCGGCAACATCGGCAACAAATTCGCTCCAGACTACAGGTAGCGCTCAAGAAGCCGCGCAGGAAGCTGGCGAGCAAGCGTGAGGTGGCGCTTTCCCCCGTCTGCATTCAAGCTTTCTACTGGCGATGGCGGCCGAGCTCGGGGCGGACCTCGCCCGGATCATGGACCAGTTCGGGTATAGGATGCCAGAACGGCGGTCGGCGACATCCGGCAGGTAACCGCCTTCAAGGGGCACTCGGGATGAGCTTTCCCCTGGAAGCAGTCTATGAACAGGAAGAAGCTTTCGGCTCAGCTTGCCGAACGAATCACGAACAAGTACCCTCACCTGTATAGCCAGCTCCCTCGTGGAGCCGGGGTCCGGGTGGCTAGCCAGGCCAGGTCCGGGAAACCTCGCTATAGCCGGAGGGCACCGGCACAAAGCGGCGTTCAGGCGCCGCAGGAGTGGGAACGGGTCGCCCCGACCCCACAGACAGCCGGGCGGCCGATCGGTGCGCCTCCCGGTGGTTCCGCGTCAGACCCCGTGAGGGGTGAAGCAGCGTGTAGAGGCCGATCGCCTGACCCCGGCCTTCCCGAGAGGGTTACGTTTACCGATCCATGACCGGCTCGTACGGTGGCTCCATACCCGTCAGGTCACATGGTTTCGCCGCTGGCAGGCGAAGCCATGCCCTCTCCCCGGATCACCACCCCATCAGACATCCCACGCTCCAGCAACGCCGCTTTCGACCGAAGCGTCCACTTTGATTTTTAGATCAGTTAGCCACAGAATTTCGGAAAAATCTGCGCTCTCCCTGGAAGCATCTCTCCACAGGAGCGTGACCGAGTAAGGAAGCGGCATGGGCGGCTTTGGCAGTGGGCGATCGGGTGGGAGGCCGACGATCGAGGACGGGCTGACTCTCAACCTCGCCAAGCTCCTGCGCGATGGCCTCTTCCGGCCGGGGCAGAGTTGGGGCGGCCCATTGACTTGGACGAACACGAGCACGGGCGAGCGCGTCGCCTCAGTCGGCTACGAAGCTCACCTCGATGACGAGCACGGCCGCGTGCGCCTGCACTACACCACGACCCGCTGGGGCGGCGAGAAGTACGCCTCGGATTACTGGGTCACGCTGAAGACGACGCCGCAGCCCTTCGGCGGCCGGCGCTGGTGGTTCGTCTGTCCGCGCACCGGGCGGCGTGTCACCAAGCTCCATCTGCCCAACGGCGCCCTCACGTTCGCCTCCCGTCAGGCCCATCGGCTCGGCTACCGCTCGCAGCGCGAGACGCCCCGCGACCGCGCTCTCGGCTTCGCTTTCAAGCTACGCCACAAACTCGGCAGCCGCGAGGGTATCGGCGACGACATCGTCAAGCCGAAGGGGATGCGATGGGCGACCTTCGAGCGTGAGATGGCGAAGGTCGAGGCCGCCGAAGCGATTGTCGACGGTCACACACGGTTGCTGCTCAAGGGCCTTTATCGCCGGCTCGAGAGATGAGTGTCCGCCAAGAACAGGTACCAGTTTCGGGTCACTGCGGCGAACGCAGGTGCCCCACGTAGTTACCAGAGAGGTTACCAGCCCCTACGCGCACGAGACAGCGTGTACCTGACCGCGAGCCGCGTTGACCGTCGCGCTCACGAAGGGCATGCGAAATGGCGCCGCCCTGGCGGTGACTACGACATGGTCTAGGGTCTGAAATCAATCAGCTTGAGCGTGTGAAGGATCGCTGTGGGCTGTGAGTGGGCCCCGCAGCTAGCCGTCTAAACTGCTTCCAGAAGCTTTATCATTTTATCGGCAACGCCTTTTGCAGAAGCGGGATTTTGTCCGGTAACAAGATTGCCGTCTGTGATGCTGTACGGCTGCCAAGGTCCAGTCTTGTGGAATATTGCGCCCTGGTTGGTCAGCGCCGTTTCCAGCTCGAACGGAACGTCGGCTTTGGCGTAGTTTTCTTCTTCCTCATTTGTAAATGAGCTGATATTCTTTCCTTCGATTAAATACGTACCATTGCCCAATTTAACATTCAACAATGATACTGGACCATGGCAGACTGCACCAACAACTGCCCTTCTCTCGTATGTATCTTTTATAATTTCCTTAAGCAACGGATGGTCGGGCATGTCAACCATCGGCGCCAGACCGCCTGGCATGAAGATAGCGTCGTAGGAACTGACATTCACTTCCGACAATTTCTTAGCTTTCTGCATGGAAGCCCATCCTTCCCCGACAAGGAAGGCCAGATTGTCGGGATCGTCAGCAAGGTTGAGCGCATCCAGAAATGGCGTGTCTCCGGTCAGGCTTGCAAAATCTATTTTGTATTTTGCTCTGTCGAACTCCGCATAAGGATGTGCGACTTCCGGCAGGAAGTTTCCTGTTCTCCTGCCATGAGGTCCGATGGCATACGCGTTCGAGACGATGATGAGGATCTGCTTCGTCATGACACTCTCCAAACTGCGTGCCGGTTCACCTCAGAATGACGCCATGACTAGAAGTGGGTGACAAGGACACCATCGGATCGTATCGGCTGGCGCGATCATGACAATGCCCAAGCATTCATCTCACGCGAAGGCATGCAGGCCGCATCCCTGCCTGAACTGCTCCAAACCAGATTAGCATCCGCCGATAAATCGGCTGTTCCGATCGGCGGCCGAGGAGGCCAGTTTGGATTGAAAGCGGCCCCTCGTATCGTCAAGCTGATTGGGTATTGACCCCAAAGCAGGATCCTTAGCCGGTCACTTTGCTGAGCGTGTCGCCAATGACCTGCCGGGCCTTGTCGACGGCGGTGGCTGCCATCTCACCAATCTTCTGGGTGACCGACTTCGGGGTGGGTGCCTGATCAACCCTCACCGTCAAGATGCTGCTCACAAACGAGGGCATCACGGAGCCGGACGACTTCCCCCTCACAGTCGACCTGATCCTGGATCGCTGGCTCGACGCGAGCGACGACGAGATCACTCGCGGGTTTGCGATCGAGCTCAGACGCGTCGATCGGCACGGAGTGGTCTGATGCTCTGCACCGTGACCGCGGCCTACGCGCTGCGCTTCACGGTCCAGCGCATCCGCGGTACACCGAACGCTCGCATCAACCTGGGCCGGCGAGCGCTCGCACTGGATCCGCTCAAACACCTTCGTAGACGAGGCGCGTAAACAAGGCAGGACTAATCACAAACTGGCCCCACTTCGCGTCGTAAGCAGCTGTGGGTTTCGCAGCGATAGTGTCCTCAAGTGACCTACCCTGCGCTTTGAGTGTAGCTACGTTACTCCGAATTGCCGTCAGCATGTCGTGGTATGC
>NZ_QOWC01000378.1 GCF_003574465.1 Methylobacterium crusticola | reverse complement strand
GGCGCTCGGCATTGCCGGGCTGCTCGCGCTTAAACGCCCACGTGTTAAACGATTTGATGATCAACTCAGGATTGTAATTCTGATTGGCGCTCGTCCGAGTTTTCCCGCCCGGTTTCCGAGACGATTTTTCGCCTTCTTTTCCGATCATGGCCTCCTGACCCCCCTTGCCCCTACGGCATCTCGAAGCATTGATTTCAGCCTCAGGCTGACATGACTCCGACGGATCAGCAATATTCTCGGAAAGATCATACATGGCGCGACCCACTCACCGCTCGCAACGCCGGATAAATGGGTTAACGACTTGCTAAAGTCAATAAAATTGCTACCAAATAGTTAATTTCACGAACAAGAAATGGATTGCCGGCTACCCGGGAGGGCGCCGAGAGAACGGCTGAGCTGCGGGCCGGGACGAGGCAAGGCCACGGGCCGCCCGGTCGCCGCGCGATCACCGCGCCGAGCCTGCGGCACTGGACGGATTCTTGCCTTACCATGGGGCCCCTGGCCGGGAGGGTGGAGCCACGATGGATCTCAACACGATCGACGCTGTGGTGGCGCCGCGGGGACGCCGGGACCTGCCCGCCTGGCGGGCCGGCGACGCCTGGCTGGCGGGCGGCACCTGGCTGTTCTCCGAGCCGCAGCCCGCCCTGCGACGCCTGGTCGACCTGGCCTCCCTCGGATGGCCGGCCCACGCCGTCACGGCCCAGGGGCTCGCGATCGGGGCGACCTGCACCATCGCGGCGCTCGACCGGCTCGACCTGCCGGCCGAATGGACGGCCTCGCCCCTCGTCGGCCAGTGCTGCCGGGCCCTCCTCGGCTCGTTCAAGGTCTGGAACGCCGCCACGGTGGGGGGCAACCTCTGCATGGCACTGCCGGCCGGCCCGATGACGGCCCTCGCCGCCGCCCTCGAGGGCACCTGCGTGATCTGGACGCCGGACGGGGGCGAGCGCGGCCTCGGCGTCCTCGACTTCGTGCGCGGGCCGCAGGAGACCGCGCTCCGCCCCGGCGAGGTTCTGCGCCGCATCGACCTGCCGGCCCGGGCGCTCGCCCGCCGCACCGCCTTCCGGCGCATCTCGCTCAGCCCGGAGGGCCGCTCGGGCGCCCTGCTGATCGGCACGCGGGACCCGGCGGGCGGATGGGCCCTGACCGTGACGGCGGCGACGCGCCGCCCGGTCAGGCTCGCGCTCGCGGACGCGCCGGACGCCGCCGGCCTGCGGGCGGCGCTCGCCGCCGCGATCCCCGACGCGCTCTGGTACGACGACGTCCACGGGAGGCCGGACTGGCGCCGGCACGTCACCGGCCTCCTCGCGGAGGAGATCCGGGCCGAGCTCGGCCAGGGCGCCCGGGCCGAGCCCGGGCGCGAGAACCGGGCCGAGCCCGACGACAGGCCCCGGGCCGGGCCCGGGCGGGGCCTGCCCGCATGAGGCTCACGGTCAACGGCCAGCCGCAGGAGGCCGCGCCCCGCCCCGGCCAGTGCCTGCGCACGCTGCTGCGCGAGCTCGGCTGGTTCGGCGTCAAGAAGGGCTGCGACGCCGGCGATTGCGGCGCCTGCACGGTGCACCTCGACGGCGAGCCCGTGCATGCCTGCCTGATGCCGGCCTTCCGGGCCGAGGGCCGGGCGGTCACCACGGTCGAGGGCCTGGCCGGGCCCTGCGCGCCCGGCGACCCGGTGCCGGACCGGCTCCACCCGGTGCAGGAGGGCTTCCTGGCGGCCCAGGGCTTCCAGTGCGGCTTCTGCACGCCGGGCCTGGTGATGACCGCCGCCGCCCTCGATCAGGGCCAGAGGCGGGACCTCGCCGCGGCGCTCAAGGGCAACCTCTGCCGCTGCACCGGCTACCGCGCCGTCGCGGACGCCATCGCGGGGGTGGCGCACGTCGAGGCGCCCGGCGCGGAACCGTGCGGGCGCAGCCTGCCCGCCCCGGCCGGGCCGGCGATCGTCAGCGGGCGGGCGCGCTACACCCTCGACCTCGCCCTGCCGGACCTCCTGCACCTGCGGGTGCTGCGCTCGCCCCACGCCCACGCCCGCATCCTGCGGATCGACCGGGACGCGGCCCTGGCGGTCCCGGGCGTCGTCGCGGTCCTCACCCACGCGGAGGCGCCGCCGGCCCGGTTCTCGACGGCCCGCCACGAGAACCCGGCCGACGACGCCGCGGACACCCGGGTGCTCGACACCGTGATGCGCTTCGTCGGCCAGCGCGTCGCCGCCGTGGTGGCCGAGAGCGAGGCCGCGGCCGAGGCCGGCTGCCGCGCCCTGCGCGTCGACTACGCGGTCATGCCGGCCTGCCTCGACCCCGAGGCGGCCCTCGCGCCCGGCGCGCCCCTGGTGCACGGGGAGCGGCACGCCGGGGCGGACGCGCCGCCGCTCCATCCCCACCCGAACCTCGCCGCCGAGGTCCACGGCGCGGTCGGCGACGTCGCGGCCGGGCTCGCGGAGGCCGATTTCGTGCACGAGGGGGTGTACGTCTCGCAGCGCGTCCAGCACGCCCACATCGAGACCCACGCGGCCGTGGGCTGGCGCGATCCCGACGGGCGGCTCGTCATCCGCTCGAGCACCCAGGTGCCGTTCCTGACCCGGGACGCGCTCTGCACCCTCTTCGGGCTCGAGCGGGCCGCGGTGCGGGTCGAGTGCGGCCGCGTCGGCGGCGGCTTCGGCGGCAAGCAGGAGATGCTGACCGAGGACCTGGTGGCGCTCGCCGTCATGGCGACGGGCCGGCCGGTGCGCTGGGAGCTGACCCGGACCGAGCAGTTCACCGCCGCCACCACGCGCCACCCGATGCAGGTGCGGGTGCGCCTCGGCGCCAGGGCCGACGGCACCCTGACGGCGATCGACCTCCGGGTGCTCTCGAACACCGGCGCCTACGGCAACCACGCCGGCGGGGTGCTGCACCACGGCTGCAACGAGGTGATCGCGGTCTACCGCTGCCCCAACAAGCGCGTGGAGGGCTACGCGGTCCACACCCACACCCTGCCGGCCGGCGCCTTCCGGGGCTACGGCCTCAGCCAGACGATCTTCGCGGTCGAATCCGCCATGGACGAGCTCGCCCGCGGCCTCGGGCTCGACCCCGTCGCGCTGCGCCGGCGCAACGTGGTGCGGCCGGGCGACGCCCTGGTGTCGACGAGCCTCGAGCCCCACGACGTCCGCTTCGGCAGCTACGGCCTCGACCAGTGCCTCGACCGGGTCGCCGAGGCCCTGGCGGCGCCCCCGCCCCCGGCCCCCTCCCCGGCCTGGCGGACCGGCTCCGGCCTGGCTCTCGCCATGATCGACACGATCCCGCCCCGGGGCCACCGGGCGGAGGCGCGCATCGCGCTGCGCCCCGACGGCACCTACGCGCTCCGGGTCGGCACGGCGGAGTTCGGCAACGGCACCACCACGGTGCACGGGCAGATCGCCGCCTCCGCGCTCGCCACGACGCCGGACCGCATCGCCATCCGGCAGGCCGACACCGACGCGGTCGGGCACGACACCGGCGCCTACGGCAGCACCGGCACGGTGGTGGCCGGGCAGGCGACCCTGCGGGCCGCGGAGGCCCTCGCGGCCGCCCTGCGCGCCCGGGCCGCCGCCCGCGCGG
>NZ_QOWC01000377.1 GCF_003574465.1 Methylobacterium crusticola | reverse complement strand
CAGCTTCTTCGAGGCCGGAGGCGATTCGATCCTGGCCCTGCGGGCCCTCGGCGAGGTGCGCGCCGCGTTCCCGGACCGCAGCGTCGGCATCGCCGACCTCTTCAACAACCCGAGCCCGGCCGCGCTGGCCGAGGCGGTCACGGCGGGCGTGGTCGGGAGCGCGCAGGTGGTGCACCTCACCCGCTCGGGCGCGCGGCCGATGCTCTACTGCTTCCCCGGCCTGATGGTGAACACCCGCGAGTACGGGCCGCTGGTGCGCCATCTCGGGCCCGACCAGCCCGCCACGGGCTTCGTCTGCTACTCGCTCACCGAGGCGCGCCGGAGCGTGGTCACGGTCGAGGACATCGCCGCCACCTACGCCGAGCACATCCGGCGCGCCAGCGCCGGCCGGCCCTGCACCCTCGTCGGCTGGTCCTGGGGCGGCGTGCTCGCCTTCGAGGCCGCCCGGATGCTCGGCCGCGACGTCGACGTGCGCCTCGTCGGCATGCTCGACGTCTGCGACCTCGACGTGAACTTCGCGGTCGGCGCCCTGCCGGACCTCGCCGAGGACGAGACCCGGGCGCTCGAGCGCCGGGTCGCGGCCTGGCTCGACGCCTGCGCCATGCGGGCGGAGTGGGAGGACCTGCTGCGCCGCATGGACCCCGCCCTGCACCGGCAGTTCCTCGCCTACGTCCGGGCGGCCGGACCGCTGCCGACGGACGGGCCGGGGATCGGCAGCCGCGAGTACGAGCTCTGGACCTTCATCGACAACACGCTGCTCTACCGCTCCTACCGGGCGACGCCCCACGATTGCCCGATCCGCGTCTGGCTGGCGGAGGACTCGGTCGCCCGGGGCCTCAACCACGTCGACTGGTCGCGCTACTCCGCCCGGGTCGAGGGCACGGAGATCGTGCCCGGGGTGAGCCACCGGCAGATCGTCGCGTCGCCCGACCTGCACGCCAGCCTGGCCCGGGCGCTCGCCGCGGCGGCGCGGTGACGCGGGCGCCGGCCCGGCACGCCTCCTGCATATTCTCTAGAAATGACGTGATTTGCGCCGCCCGCGATCTAGGATCATCGGCGCAGTTTTTCATTCTTCTAGTTTCAAGTCTTCGGTATGCTTCATTGACTCCCAATATTGCGACTGGTAGCACGCGTTCGATCTTGAAGGATCGGGCAGGTTCCCGTGCGGCGCGGTCTTCGGCCGACGCGCGCGGACGCCGCCCCGACGGACGCCCGCGATGCCCCGAACGGACCTCCCGACCCCTCGCCGCGACGCCGCCTCCGCCCTCCTCCGGGCGTTCCTGGAGGAGCGCGCGCGCCTCGTCGACTACGCGGCCCGCATCCTGGGGGAGCGCGGTCCCGCCGAGGACGTGGTGCAGGATGTCGGCCTGAAGCTCTGCGAGAGGCCCGCGGTCGCGGTGTCGGGGCCGGCGTCCCACTACCTCCTGCGCATGGTGCGCAACGCCGCCATCGACCGGGTGCGCCAGGCCGCCCGCGAGCGCTGCCGCCTCGCCGCGGCGGACGAGGCGCTGGAGGTGGCGGCCCCCTGCACCTGCCCCCTCGACCGGCTCGAATGCTGCGAGGCCTTGAGGGCCGTGGCGGCGGCGCTGGAGCGGCTGCCGGAGCGCACGCGCCGGGTCTTCCTGGCGCACCGCATCGACGGGGTGCCGCAGAAGACCCTGGCGAGCGAGATCGGCGTCTCGCCGACGCTCGTGAACTTCATGGTCCGGGACGCCGGCGCGCTCTGCCGCGCCGCGGCGGCGTGAGGCCGTCCCGCGCCGGACCCCCGCGCCCCCGGCCGCCCCTGCCCGCGCGGGAGCGACCCTGCGCCGGCGCGCGGGCGACCTCCCGCCCCGGCCCAAGCGGGGCCCGGCGCACGGCCGGCGCGGCCGCCACCGAACCCGCAGGGAGACCGCCCCGATGACCACCCTCGTCTCCGAAGCCCGGGTGTGGGTCGCCGAGCCCGCCCGGATCGTCGGCGACCTCTGCGCCCACTTCCTGGAGCACGACGTGCCGGTCGAGCACGGGGAGGCGGCGGGCCGCATCCTGTTCGACGTCGGCCTCGGCCTCGTGGCGGCGGCGCCCGGCGGCATCCTGCTGCGGGCCGAATCCCCCGACGATGCCGGGCTCGCCGTCATCAAGTTCATGCTCGCCTCGCACCTGCTCGAGCACCCGGCGGCGGCCGACGCCGCCATCGCCTGGACCGGCGACGGCTGCGACGACGCCGTGCTGCCCTCCCTGCGCGAGCTCCAGGTCCGCCGCGTCGAGGACCTCACGCCCCGCATGCGCCGGATCACCTTCGCGGGCCGCGACCTCGCGCGCTACGACGCCCCCGACATGCACGTCCACCTGCTGATCCCGCCGCTCGGCCGGCCCCCGGCCTGGCCGGTGCCGGGGCCGACCGGCATCCCGCTCTGGCCGCAGGACGAGGCCCGGCCGGCGATCCGCACCTACACGATCCGCCGCATCGACCCGGCGGCCGGCGAGATCGCCATCGACTTCGTGCGCCACGCCCCGGCCGGCGGTGCCGGGCCGGACCCGGACGGTGCCGGGCCCGGCACCGCCTTCGCCGAGCGGGCGCGCCCCGGCGACGTGGTCGGCATCCTGGGGCCGGGCGGCCGCACCGCGGGCGACGCCGAGTGGTACCTGCTCGCCGGCGACGAGACGGCGCTGCCGGCGATCGGCCGCATCCTGGAGCGCCTGCCCGCCGGCGCGGCGGGCGTCGCGGTGATCGAGGTGGCGGACGCGGGCGAGGAGCAGCCCCTCGCCCACCCGCCGGGCGTGGCGCTGCGCTGGCTGCACCGCGGCCCGGCGCCCGCCGGCAGCACGTCCCTGATCCTCGACGCCGTGCGGGCGGTCGAGATCCCGGCGGGGCGCCGGGTCTTCGCCTGGGCGGGCACGGAGTTCGAGACCTTCAAGGGCCTGCGGGCGCATTGGCGCCGGGCCTGCGGCCTCGACCGGACGCGCCACCTCGCGGTCGCGTACTGGCGCCGCGGCGCCACGGCGGACGAGGAGGCGGCGTGACCGCGGCGCTGCTCGGGCCCCTGCGCGGCCGCGGCTTCCGCCTGCTCTTCTGGGCCCGGGCGGCCTCGTTCGTCGCCTACGGCATCCTCGGGGTCGCGGTCAGCCTCCAGGTCTACGGCCTGACCCGGGACTCGCTCCACGTCGCCCTGGTGAGCGCGGCGGTCGCGGTCCCGATGGCCGTGGCGCTGATCCTCGGCGGCGGCCTCGCGGACCGGCGCGACCGCCGCGCCATCATGGTCTGGTCGCGCACCGCCCACCTCGCCACCCTGGCGATCCTCATCGCCAACGCGGCCCTGCCCGAGCCCCTGCTCTGGCCGATCTACGCCGCCGCGATCGTCGGCGGCGCCACGTTCGGCATCGGCATGCCGGCCCTGATGGCGGCGACGCCCGCCCTGGTGCCGCGGGCCGAGCTCGCCGCCGCCGCGGCCCTCACGGCCGCGGTCGCGCAGGCGGGCGCCGTCGCGGGCCCGTTCCTGGCCGGGGCGCTCACGGCGCGCTTCGGCCTCGTCGCCTGCTACGCCGCCGTGGCGGCGCTCTCCGGGCTGACGCCGCTCCTCCTGGCGCGCCTGCCCGCCCTGCCGCCGCAGGCGCCGGCCGGCGCG
>NZ_QOWC01000376.1 GCF_003574465.1 Methylobacterium crusticola | reverse complement strand
GCCAGGAGATCTGTGTTGATCTGATTGGCGTACGTTGTAACTAGCACAGCGGCGTCGTCGCCCGCCTTGAGTGCCTTGCCAAGCGGCTCGGTGTGAACATCACCGGCTGACTGCCAGGACTACCACAGCTTCCGAGGATGTCTCCAGGATCTTTCACACCGCGGCGCCGAAGTGCGCTCAGGCCAGCGTGACCAGCAGGAACGCGACTTCGATGCCCACTCGGAGTTCTCACGTGATACGCCGTTCCAGGTGTGCCAAGGCCTTGGCCACCTGAGCGCCGCCGCTCGTCTCCGTCGTGGAGACTGCCAGCGCGCGAAGCCGTGTCCTGAATGCCGCTGGGTTGAAACCATCCGCCTTCAGTTGCGAGATCAAGCCGATGAACGCCAGCTCGAGGGCATCGAGGCGTGCAGAGGCATCATCCGTCGACATCGATTGCTCCCTATCCGGGCACGCTCTGGAGCAGAGCTGCGCCTATGATCAACCTATCAACGTCTCCCGCCACTCCTGGATCAGCGCCTGCACCTCGCGCCGCTGTCACTGCCCTTTTGTGGGTGGCTCGGAGACAGGTTCGTGCGTTGTTGCTGAATGTCGCGGCTGCATCCCCGGTGAATTTGCAGCAACCCGGTCGCAGGCGAGCAGATAATGATCTATCTAGTAGGTGAGTAGAGTTCGGACATGGCTGTGCGCGGCAGAGCATTTCAGAAGGGGCAGAGCGGCAACCTCAAGGGCAAGCCGAAAGGTGCTCGCCACAAGACCACCCTCGCCATGGAGGCTCTCCTGGCGGGCGAGGCGGAGGGGCTGACCCGCAAGGCGATCGAGATGGCGAACGACGGCGACACCGTCGCTCTGCGCCTCTGCCTCGACCGCCTCCTACCGGCCAGGAAGG
Organism: Methylobacterium crusticola; assembly: GCF_003574465.1. Taxonomy (GTDB): domain Bacteria; phylum Pseudomonadota; class Alphaproteobacteria; order Rhizobiales; family Beijerinckiaceae; genus Methylobacterium; species Methylobacterium crusticola. Next base: position 2,795 of record NZ_QOWC01000376.1, on the reverse strand, counting down.
ACCGTCCGGTGCCGTTCGCCCTGCCGCCGATCGAGACCACCGCCGACCTCACCAAGGCCACTGCCGCCCTGCTGCAGGCCGTCGCCACGGGCGAGCTCACCCCGAGCGAGGCGGCCGAGCTCGGCAAGCTGGTGGACGCCCACGTCAAGGCGATTGAGGTCACCGACATCCAATCCCGCCTGGAAGCCCTGGAGGCTGCGAAGCGATGAACCGGAACATCGAGAGCCGAGTCCGCAAGTTGGAGAAGGAGGTCAACATGAACGACCTGCGCAATCTCACCGACCAGGAGTTGGACAGCCTCATCCTTGGCGAGCTCGGCGCCATGACTGCCGAGCACGGGAGCATCATGGGCGCGGTGAGTTTCTATCGCAGCTTGGGCCTGCCTGATTTCGACGCGCACGCCGACCTCATCGAGAATTCTATTCCCGTGTTCCAGGAAATGATTGAGCGCCGGCACTCGGCAGAGGCTTAGGTCTGAACTCAATAAGCCTGGCTTTGCAGAGGCTGCTTTCGACCTCTTGAGGACACTTGGCTTGCCGCGGCCGAAGGTCCGGATGTGGTCAGGAGTGCGCATGAAGCCTGTTTGGTCATGCGTCTGTAGCGGACCCCTGAGCCCGACAACGGAGCTGCCCCTTCGCGTACACTGCCGCCACTGGGACGTACTCGCCAGCATCTCGGGAGCGGACGCTATACCACGCTGATCGCGGATGAACTACATGGCTCGTTTCGGAGCGGCTTGCAGGAACTCTTGGAGCTGCTGCTTGTAGAACTTGGCGAAGCCCGTGGTGCCGTGGCCGGCGGTCTCAGCGCTGGCCGGTATCAGGTACAGGCGCCCGCTCTTAAGGCGCTTCATCTCGCGCTCCATGATCCCTGTCTCAGGTGGGTTGCGCTCGTCGTCCGCAGAGTTAATAGCCAGCACTGTCGCTTCGATCTTCTCAAGGCCTGCAGAGGGATTGTAGCTGCGCGACGACTCCCACTGATAGATGTAATCGTTGGCGTCTGCATTAAACGGCGCCGCCAAACGAGCATCCACAAGCTTGTTGGCCAGCTCACCTGTCGGCCCCTGCTTTTGCAGGGCCAGCGTGCCGCCGCTGGTGGCCAGAGCAAAGAAGACGTTGGCGACCCGCAACGACGGCGGCTGGGTCGTGTACTCGCCATCGGCGTAGGTTGGGTCGCGCCGGATGGTCTCGATCAGGAGCCTGCGCAGCATCCAATTGCGGCTCCCCATCTCGCTCGGCTGCGACGCCATGGGGATGAGGGCGTCCATGAACTCGGGATGCTTCACGCCCAAGATCCACGCGTGCATGCCTCCCATTGAGTTGCCGATGATGAGTCGAACGTGTTTGAGGCCGAGATGCTCCTTGAGCAGCTGGTACTGCGCTTCGGCCATGTCGTCGTAGTTGTATCTTGGAAATTTTGTCTTCAATCCATCTGAAGGCTTCGACGACTTTCCATGGCCGATCGCGTCCGGGATGATGATGTAGTACTTGGCCGCATCGAGCGGCTGACCAGGACCGAACAGCTCGCCAGCGAACCCAGGCGTCAGCATGCTGGCTGCCGAACCGGTGGTGCCATGCAAGACGACCACTGGTTCGCCGTTCGGATCTCCAACCGTGGTGTAGTGCAGACGCAGCTCCGGCAGAATTTCGCCGGTGTGGAACTTGAAGCCTTTGATCGTCCAGTCACCCTCCCTGGGCGCTGGGTAGTCTGCGGCGAGCGCTGCGAGAGCAATCAACGACAAGGCCGCGCCCGCGGTTGCGGTCCGCAACAGACTCAAGACTCGCATTTGGTTTCCTCGCCAGCATCGGTTTTTATTGGAACGGCTAAGCTAGTATCGCGCCGCCAGCTTCGATGAGCAATAGGCGGGGCGACTGACCCAGACGCTGACCCTCGCCTCGTTGTCGGCTATGCGTCAGGAGCGAGCCTTTAGGACGCAGAGCCTGAACCGCTCCTTCCCACCCCGAGCGGTCATTCGGTGTTCCCGCTGCAATGGCTCTCCTATTCCAGCCGGACAGGTAGGTCCCGGCCAGCGCGTGGTACAACGGTTCCACATCAGCGGTGATGCTCAAGGAGGCTCGATATGGACGGTCGAGAAATTCGAGCGGCACTGGATCACCACTGGGCCGCGTCCGACGCAAGCGATTTCGAGGAAGAGCACAAGATCTATTGGGAGGATGCTGTGCTGGAATATCCGCAGTCAGGTGAGCGCATCCGCGGACGGCAAAAAATCCAGGCATCTCGCGCTGCACAGCCAAACCGAAAACACTTCACCGTGCGTCGGATCGTCGGCGCAGGCGATCTCTGGATCACCGAATACGTTCTGACCTACGATGGGCGGCCGTCTTACACCGTGAGCATTATGGAATTCCACGATGGCAAAGTAGCTCGTGAGACCCAGTATTTCGGCGATCCGTTCGAGCCCGGCCCGTCGCGCGCGCATTGGGTCGAGCAAATGCCTTAGACTCTGGTCATCAAAGCGGATGACCACTGGAAGAGAACCGGCCACACTGGCTCCGTCTTTCTGCTGTGGACGGATGGTTTGATCCCAATGACCGTTGCTCACCCGCAGCGGCCTTCCAGGTTCGCGTTCACAAGAACCTGTCCCCCGAGTGCCCTTTGAAGGCGTTTGCCCGCCGAATGTAGCCGGCGACCGTCCGGGTATCCCAGTGCCCAGACTGGTCCATGATCCTGGCAAGGTCAGCGCCGCGCTCGGCTGTCATCGCCGCCAGAAAGCTTGAATGCAGATGGGGGAAAGCGCCACCTAACGCTTGCTCGCCGCCTTCCTGCGCGGCTTC
>NZ_QOWC01000375.1 GCF_003574465.1 Methylobacterium crusticola | reverse complement strand
GCGCGCGCCGCGCCGGCCGGGCCCCGCCGCGGAGCCGGGCCCCGCCGCGGGGCCGGGCCGCCCGCGCCTCAGGTGTTCTTGAGCGCCACCCGGTACTGACCTTGCGTCTTGGCACGGATCTCGTCCTCGGTGACGCCGTCGGCGAGCTCGACGAGGCTCATGCCGCCGTCGCCCTTCTTGTCGATGGTGAAGACGCCGAGATCGGTGATCACCATGTCGACCACCTGGGTGCCGGTCAGCGGCAGGTCGCAGGCCTCGAGGAGCTTGGCGGATTCCGAGCCGTCCTTGGCCTTGGCGACATGCTCCATCACCACCACGACCTTCTTGACGCCGGCGACCAGGTCCATGGCGCCGCCCATGCCCTTCACCATCTTGCCGGGGATCATCCAGTTGGCGAGGTCGCCGTTCTGGGCCACCTGCATGGCGCCCAGGATCGACAGGTCGATGTGGCCGCCGCGGATCATCGCGAAGGAGTCGGACGACGAGAAGTAGCTCGTCGTCGGCAGCTCCGTGATGGTCTGCTTGCCGGCGTTGATCAGGTCGGGATCCTCCTCGCCCTCGTACGGGAACGGGCCCATGCCCAGCATCCCGTTCTCGGACTGGAGCTGCACCGACATGCCGTCCGGGATGTAGTTCGACACCAGGGTCGGGATGCCGATGCCGAGGTTGACGTAGAAGCCGTCCTCGAGTTCGCGGGCGGCGCGCGCCGCCATCTGGTCGCGGGTCCAGGCCATGATCCGTCTCCTATCCCGTTAGATGGCGCCGCCGCCGGTCGGAGCCGCGGCGGGGGCCGCGTCCTGGCGCTTGCGCGTGGTGCGCTGCTCGATGTGCTTCTCCGGGTTCGCGAGGTGGACCATCCGCTTCACGAACACGCCCGGGGTGACGATGTGGTCGGGGTCGATGGTGCCGGGCGCCACCAGGTGCTCGACCTGGGCCACCGTCATGCGGGAGGCGGTCGCCATCATCGGGTTGAAGTTGCGGGCGGTCTTCCGGTAGACGAGGTTGCCCTCGTGGTCGCCCTTCCAGGCGTGGACCAGGGCGACGTCGGCGAACAGGCCGCGCTCCATCACGTAGGTCTCGCCGTCGAACTCGCGGGTCTCCTTGCCCTCGGCGATCAGCGTGCCGACCCCGGTCTTGGTGAAGAAGGCCGGGACGCCGGCGCCGCCGGCGCGGATGCGCTCGGCCAGCGTGCCCTGCGGGTTGAACTCGATCTCGAGCTCGCCCGCCAGGTACTGCTTGGCGAAGGTCTTGTTCTCGCCGACGTAGGACGAGATCATCTTCTTGATCTGGCGCGTCTCCAGCAGCACGCCGAGGCCGACGCCGTCGATGCCGGCGTTGTTGGAGATGACGGTCAGGTCCTTGGCCCCGCTCTCGCGCACCGCGTCGATGAGAACGTCGGGGATGCCGCAGAGGCCGAAGCCGCCCGCCATGATCGTCATGCCGTCCCGCAGGACGCCCGCCAGGGCCGCGGCGGCGTCGGGGTATACCTTCTTCATCCCTCGTGTCCTCGATCTCACGCGCGCGGCGAAGCGGCCGGGCGCGCGCCGCCTCCCGCACGGCTGTGGCGCTTCGCCGCCCTGTTTAGCCATCCCGGCGGCGCCTGACCATCGGCCCGGCCGGGAAATCGCGCGGCAGCATTGCCCTGGAGATCGCCCCCGCGGGTCGCGGGGGATCGCCCCCGCGGGGCGCGGGGGATCGCCCCCGTGGGTTGCAGGGGATCGTCCCTGCGGGTTGCAGGGGGGACGGAAGACAAATGCCTCCGGACCGGATAAGGGTGTCCCCGGGGTGGCGATCTTCGCCGGGTGTGCCTGTCGGGCGGCCGGCGCGGTGGCCATGGGGCGGCAGTCTGGTCACGAGTCCATTCCGGAGAGCGATGTCGCGCCGATCCACCCTGGTCCTGTGCGGCGGCGTCTCGGCCCTCGTCCTGGCCGCGTCCTCCCTGTCCTGGACCCTCGCCACGCCGCGGGCGGCCGCCTTCGTGGGCCGGGACCTCGCGCGCCGCTACGGCCTCTCCCTCGAGGCTGCCGGCACCGCCACGGTGACGCTCCTGCCGGCGCCCCGCCTCACCTTCCGCGAGGCGCGCCTGCGCCACGACGGCCAGACCCTCGTGGAGAGCGAGGGCCTCCAGGTCCAGCTCGGCCTCGGCGGCCTCCTGGCCGGGCGGCCCGAGGTCACCGGCGTCACCCTGGATCGGGCCCGCATCGCCCTGCCCGACGGGGGCGGCTGGGGCGAGCCCGTGGACCGGCTCGCCGCCCGCCTCGCCGCCGGCCAGGGCCGGCACCTGCGCCGCCTCGTCCTCGCCGGGGCGACCGTCACGGGCCGCGATCCCCGCACGGGCGCGGTCGAGCGCGCCACGGACGTCAACCTCGTGGCGGCCTGGCCGCGCCCGAGCGCCGGCCTCGACCTCTCCGGCACCTTCACCTGGCGCGGCGTGCCCGCCACGGTCGCGCTGGCGGGCCTGCGCCCGGGCGACCTCGCCACCGAGGCGGGCAGCCCGTTCAGCGCCGCCCTGACCTGGGCGGCCGGCTCCCTGGAGCTCGACGGCATCGCCTCCTGGCGGGACGGCCCGCACCTCGCCGGCCGCGGCCGGCTCGCCACGCGGGCCCTGCCCGAGACCCTGGCCTGGCTCGGGGCCGAGGTGCCGCTCGGGCCCCTGGCCGGTCCCTTCGGCCTCGACGGGCGCTTCGAGGCCCGGCCCGGGGCGGTGGAGTGGCCGTCCCTGCGCGTCAGGGCCGGCGACAACACGCTGGAGGGCGCCGGGGCCGCGACCCTGGTCCACGGCCGCCTCGCCGTCTCCGGCACCCTCGCGGCCGACCGGCTCGACCTCTCGTCCCTCCTCCCCGGGGCCCCCTCCGGCGAGGAGGGCCGCGGCGCCCTGTCGCTTGCCGCCTACACCCGCGGCGACCTCGACCTGCGGCTCTCGGCCGCCTCGGCCCGCCTCGGCCCGCTCGAGGCCGAGGACGTCGCCGCCGGCCTCCTCGTGCGCGACGGCGCCGTCGAGGCGACCCTCGGGCGCGCCACCGTGCAGGGCGGCACGCTCAAGGGCCGGGCCGCCCTCGCGGCGACGCCGGCGGGCCTCGACGCCAAGCTCCAGGGCACCGTCGACCGGCTCGACCTCGGGGCGCTCCTGGCCGATCTCGGCGAGCCGCGCTGGATCCTCGGCCGGGTGCAGGGCACCCTCGCCCTGGAGAGCGCCGGCGGCGCGAGCCTCGCCGCCCTCGTGGCGCGCCTGGGCGGCCGCGCCACGGCGGCGATCGAGGGCGGCGAGATCCTCGGGCTGAACCTCGCCGAGCTGTCCCAGCGCCCCGAGACCGCCGCCACCGCGCTCCGCCGCGGCGGCCGCACCCATTTCGAGCGGGCGCGGGTGACGCTCAGCCTGAGCGACGGCGTCGCCGAGATCACCCAGGGGCAGATCCGGGGCGGGGCCCTGGTGGCGGGCCTCGGCGGCCGTATCTCCCTGCCCGACCGGCAGCTCGGGGCCGAGGTCCGGATCGAGCCGCGCACCGAGGGCCGGCCGCTGGCCGAGGCCCGCCCGGCGAGCCTGTTCGCCATCGACGGGCCCTGGCGGCGGCCCACGATCCGGCCGGTCGCGGGCCCGCGCCCGCCCGCGCCGGCCATCCCGGCCTCCGCCAGCGCGTACGCGCCGTGAGCCGCTCCCCCGGCCGGAACGCCGCCGCGGCGGGGCCGGACGTGCCCCGGCGGC
>NZ_QOWC01000374.1 GCF_003574465.1 Methylobacterium crusticola | reverse complement strand
CCCGGCGGTCGACCTGCGCCCGGCCCTCCGGCGCTGGCGCCGGGCGGCCCTCGCGGCCGGCGCCCTGGCGGCGGGCCTCGCGGTCTTCATCGCGCTCGAGCGCCTGCCGCCGGCCGGCGCGCAGTACGTCGCGGTGGTGAACCGGGGCGGCGCGCTGCCGGCCCTCGTGGTGCGGGTCGACACCCGGGCCGGCGCCGTGCAGGTCCGCTCCCTCTCCGCCGAAGCGCCGCCGGACCGCAGCCTCGAGCTCTGGGTGATCCCGAAGGGCGAGGCGCCCCGCTCCCTGGGGCTCCTCTCGGCCGCCCCCGCCACGCGCCTCGCGCTGCCGGCCGCGGAGCGGGCGCGCCTCGACGACGCGGTCCTCGCCGTCACGGTCGAGCCCCCGGGGGGTTCGCCCTCCGGGGCGCCCACGGGCCCGCCGGTCTACAGCGGCGCGCTCCTGCGGGATTAGCGCCAGCGCCGCCAAGCGGCCGGGGCGGATGCCCGGGGCCGGCTCGCCGCGATCTCACGCCGGGAAGCGGCGCACGAGGTCGGCCAGCCGCCCGCACGCCTCGGGCAGGCGCTCCACCGACAGGTTCGCGACCCCGAGGAGCAGACCCGGCCGGGGCGCGTCCGCGTACCAGGCCGAGAGCGGCACCGGCGCCATCCCGAGGGGCAGCGCGGCCCGTGCCACGGCGCGGTCGGGCGTGCCCGGCGGCAGGCGCAGCAGGACGGACAGGCCCGCCGTCGCCTCGACCTCGGCCGCGCCCGCGAAGGCGCCCCGCAGGGCGGCCGCGAGGGCGTCGCGCCGGGCGGCGTAGAGCCGCTTCGCGCGCCGCAGGTGGCGCAGGGCGTGCCCCTCGGCCAGGAAGGCGGCGACGGCCCGCTGCACGGCGGCGGACGGGGCCGGCGCCAGGCAGGCCGCGGCCTCGCCGACGCGGGCCGCGAGCCCGGGGGGCACGACCAGGAACCCGAGCCGCAGGGCCGGGCTGATGGTCTTGCTGAAGCTGCCGGCGTGCAGGACGCGTCCGGCCCGGTCGAGGGCGGCGAGCGCCGGGGCGGGGCGGCCCCTCAGCTGAAGCTCGCTCAGGTAGTCGTCCTCGATGATCCAGGCCCCGGAGCGCTCGGCCCAGGCGAGCAGCGCGGCGCGCCGCGCGGGCGACAGAGTGACGCCGAGCGGCGCCTGCTGGCCCGGCGTCACCACCGCGAGGGCGGCCCCGGGCGCGAGCGCGACGCCCCGAGCGACGTCCAGGCCCTCGCCGTCGACCGGGACCGGCACCGGCGTCACCCCGGCGAGGTGGAGCGCCGTGCGGGTGAGGGGGTAGCCCGGCTCCTCCATCCAGGCCCGGGCGCCCGGGAGCCCCAGCGCCTGGACCACCAGCCCGAGGGCGCCGGAATAGCCGCCGGTGACGATGACCTGGGCGGGCGTGCAGGCGAGCCCGCGGCCGATCGCCAGGGCGGCGGCGATCTCGCGGCGCAGGGCCGGCCACCCCCGGGGGTCCGGGTAGGCGACGGGGCCGGCCGCCTCCTCCCGCGCGCTGCGGGCCATGAGCCGCGACCAGAGCTTGAACGGGAAGGCGTCCTGCGCGGGCACGCCCATCTGGAACGCCAGCGGGACGGCCGAGAAGGCGTGGTGCATGTCGGGCAGCGGGGGTGCGTCCGGGGCCTCCGGCGGCGGGCTCGCGGGGAGGCGCGGGGCGACGTGGGTGCCGGCCGGCCCCGCCGCCGCGGCGAGCTGGTCGTCGACCAGGCGCTCGTAGGCGACCCGCACCGTGCCGCGGGCGACGCCGAGCCGGGCCGCGAGATCGCGCCACGAGGGCAGCCGGGCTCCCGGCTCCAGGCGCCCCTCCCGGATCGCCGCCGCGATGGCGCCGTGGATCTGGTTGGCCAGCGGGACGCGGGCGGCGCGGTCGAGGCGGATCGCGAGGTCGGGGCGCATCCCCGGATGGTACAGGATTTCCCGCAGGATTCGGTGCTGTCGCGGGCCCGGCCGCGGGTGCAACTCCTGGCCCCGCCACCCGGAGGCCGCCATGACCCCACGGATCCTGCTCCTCGCCACCGGCCTCGCGCTCGCGGCGGGCCCGCCCGCCCGGGCGCACGACGACCACGGCACCGTCACGCCACTCTTCGGGGAGGCGATCCCGAACGTCCCCGGCAAGTCGCTGCGGGCGGTCCTGGTGGAGTACCCGCCCGGCGCCGCCTCGCCCCCGCACCGCCACGCCGCCTCGGCCTTCATCTACGCCACCGTCCTCGAGGGCGCGGTGCGCAGCCAGGTCGACGACGGGCCGGCGCGGACCTACCGGGCGGGCGAGGGCTGGTCCGAGGCGCCGGGCGCCCACCACGTCGTCAGCGCCAACGCCAGCCCCGACCGGCCGGCCCGCCTCCTCGCGGTCTTCGTCGTCGACAGCGCCGAGCAGGTCCTCACGATCCCCGACAGCGCGGAGACCCGCCGATGAGCGAACGCCTGCACGCCCAGAGCACCGTGCCCGCCGGCATGACGGCGCTTGGCCGCGCCCATTCCTACGTGGCCGCCTGCGGCCTCGGCCGCCTCGTCGACCTCGTCTACCTGCGGGTCTCGCAGATCAACGGCTGCGCCTACTGCATCGACATGCATTCCCGCGACCTCCTGAAGACCGGGATGCCGGTGGAGACCCTCGTGCTGGTGCCGGCCTGGCGCGAGGCCGGCGGCCTGTTCGACGCCCGCGAGCGCGCGGCGCTCGCCTGGGCCGAGGCGGTCACGCGGGTCGCCGGGACGGGGGTGCCGGACGCCGACTACGCGGCGCCGGCCGCCGTCTTCGACGCGAAGGCGCTCGCCGACCTCACCCTCGCGGTCGCCCTGATGAACGCCTACAACCGCCTCGGCGTCGCCTTCCGGATGACGCCCGCCGCGGTGACGCGGGCCGCCTGACAGGCCCGCCCGCGATCGCCTGAAACTTTCCCGCCGCCCGTCCCGTACAGGCCCGTGATCCCCGCCGGGGCTCAGCGATCCACGAGAGACGGGACACGACACCATGACGATCCGGACAACAGCCCGCGCCGCCGCCCTCGCGCTCGCCCTCGCGGCGATCTCCGGCGGGGCGGTCCTCGCCAAGAACCCGATGGTCGGCGGCGCGCCGATGCTGCCGACGAAGTCGATCGTCGAGAACGCCGTCAATTCCCGCGACCACACCACCCTGGTGGCGGCCGTGAAGGCGGCCGGCCTCGTCGACACGCTGGCAGGCCCCGGGCCCTTCACGGTGTTCGCGCCGACCAACGCCGCCTTCGCCAAGCTGCCGCCCGGCACCGTCGATTCGCTGGTCCAGCCGCAGAACAAGCCGACGCTCACCAAGGTGCTGACCTACCACGTGGTGCCCGGCACCTACACCGGCCGGGACCTGATGGCCCTGGTCCGGAAGGGCGGCGGCCAGGCCGAGCTCAGGACCGTGCAGGGCGGCACGCTCGCGGTGATGCAGAAGGGCAAGGCCCTCTACGTCGCCGACGAGAAGGGCGACACCGCCAAGGTCACCATCGGCGACGTCATGCAGTCGAACGGCGTGATCCACGTCATCAACACCGTGATGATGCCCTGAAGACGCGGCCGGGACGGCGCCCCGCGCGATCCCGGCCATCCTTCGTTCAGGCTTCCCGCGTCACAATGCGTTACGCAAGTTGACTGGCCCGGCCCTCGGCCGGTCCGGTAGAACGCCGGAAGCGTGGCGGCGGGCGGCAGGCTCCTTGCCACGGCGGCCGCACGGGGTCGGGGATCGTTCCGGAACGGGACGGTCCCGAGCGGAGAAGCGAGGCGACGGGCATGTGCGGCATCGTGGGAATCGTCGGGCGGAGTGCCGTGGCGGGACAGGTGGTCGACGCCCTGCGCCGGCT
>NZ_KZ984676.1 GCF_003574465.1 Methylobacterium crusticola | reverse complement strand
GCCCGTGCCGGGGGAGCGTGGCACATTTGCCGCAGGCCAGGGGCCGCGGGCCCGGGGCCCGCGGGCGCCGTGCCTCAGAGCAGGGCCAGGGTGTCGCGCAGCGCCGCCGCGAGGGCGGGCGCCAGGGCGTCGGCGCGCGCCGCCTCCCCGTCCCGCAGGGCCTCCTCGATCCGCGCCGCCAGGCCCGCGACCCGGGCGGCCCCGACGCCGAGGGCCGAGCCCTTGAGGGTGTGGGCGAGGTCCGCCCGCGCGCGCCCGTCGAGGGCCGGGTCGGCGATCCCGGGGCCGAGGCGGGCGCATTGCTCGGCGAACAGCCCGAGGACCTCGCGGGCGAGGTCGGCGTCGCCGAAGGTCTGGCGCGCGAGGTGCGCGCGGTCAAGGAGCGTCTCCATCCGGGCATTCCTCCCGTTCCCGCAAGGGCCCGCTTTTGCCGGTGGAGCCCTGTCCACAGCCGCGTGGCGGGCCGGTCCGGCCGGGCCCCGCGGCGGGGAACCCTTGGGGCTCCGTGACATAGCCCGGCCGGTCGCGGTCTGGCGGCAACATGGTAACCATTTCGTTAAGCTTTTTGGGACGCTTCGCTCCGCTCGGGTATCCGGCTGGTACTCCTTGCGTCTAAGGTCCGCGTGGTAAACGGCGGGGCCTCGGGTCCGGGCGGCGTGGCGCCCGGACCCGAGGCCGCGGGCGGGTGCGGCGGGGGCCTGATCGTCCCGCCGGCGTTCAGGCGTGACGAGGCGTTCGATGGCGACGGATAAGAAGCTCAAGGACCCGGCGGAAGCGGCGCTGTCGGCGATTGAGCAGGCCCTGAACCTGGATCACGCGCCCGACGCCCCGGGGGCGCCCGCGAGCCGCGTCGAGCCGCGCCTGCCCGACGTCGAGGATGGCGACCCCCTGGCCCCGGGGGCGCGCCGCCCGAGCGAGCCGGTCTTCGACGGCAGCCCGATGCCCCTCGCCCCCCGCGACGGCCGCCGCGAGGGCGGCCTGCTGCCCCCGGACCGCTCCCTCGTCGCCAACGACGACCGCCGCAGCATCGGCGCCCTCCAGCAGACCCTGCGGGTCGAGCCCTCCCGCGGCCCCTACTGGCTCGCGGCGCTCGCCACGGTGATCTGGCTCTCCGGCTTCGCGGCCCTGGCCTGGAGCCAGTCGGGCGGCGACCTGCGCGGCTTCGCGGCCGGGCTCACGGGCCTCCAGGGCGCGGTCGGGGCCGCGGCGGTGCTCGCCCCCGTGCTGCTGTTCTTCATCGCCGCCATGCTGGCGGTGCGCGCCCAGGAGATGCGCCTCGTCGCCCGGGCGGTCGGCGAGGTCGCGATCCGGCTCGCCGAGCCCGAGGGCTTCTCCACCGACGCCGTGCTGACCATGTCGCAGGCGGTCCGGCGCGAGGTCGCGGCGGTCGGCGACGGCGTCGAGCGGGCCCTCGCCCGCGCGGGCGAGCTCGAGACCCTGGTGCGGGGCGAGATCTCGACCCTGGAGCGGGCCTACTCGGACAACGAGATCCGCATCCGCTCCCTCGTCGACGAGCTGGTGGCGCAGCGGGAATCGATCGTCGCCAACGCCGAGCGGGTGCGGGGCGCGATCCAGGGCTCGCACCAGACCCTGACCCAGGAGCTCGACACCGCGGCCGAGCGCATCGTGACGGCGGTTGACGGCGCCGGCGAGCGGGTGACGGCGGCGCTCGGGTCGCGCGGCGAGGAGATCACCTCGGCGCTCGGGCGCCGGGGCGAGGAGATCACCGTCGCGCTCGCCGCCACGGGCGACCGGGTGGTCGAGTCGGTGGCCGGCCGCGGCGACGACCTCGTCCAGCGCCTCGTCGCCACCAGCGAGGGCGTGAAGTCGGGCCTCGCCGAGGTCGGCGAGACCCTCAACCTGGCCCTCGAGACGCGGGCGCGCGACGTCACGGTCGCCTTCGAGCGCACCGGCGGCCTCCTCACCCGCACGCTCGCCGACAATGCCGGGCAGGTCGCCCGCACCCTCGCGGAGACCGGCGCCGGCGTGATCGAGGCCCTCAACCGCGAGGGCGTCCAGGTCCGCGAGACCTTCGAGCGCTCGGCCCGGGGGCTCGAGGAGAGCTTCCTGTCCCGCGGCGGCGACCTGACCGACCGCTTCGCCGAGACCGGCACCGCCATCACGGAGCGCTTCGCCGCCTCGGGCAGCGCGATCGCGGCCCACCTCACCGACCGCAGCACGGCCCTGCGCGAGGAGATCGAGGGCGCGGGCGGCGACGTCGCGGCGGCGCTCGAGGCCCGGGCCCGGGAGGCCGAGGCCGGCCTGACCCGTGTCAGCGACGCGGTGGTCGAGGCCTTCTCGGGCCGGGCCGCCCAGGTGCGCGACGACCTCGCCGCCATGGTGGAGGACGCCGCCCAGGTGATCGGCGTGCGCGGCGCCGACCTGACGGGGCGCCTGGAGGACACGATCGGGCGCATCGAGGAGACCCTGACCGGACACGGCGGCGCCCTCGAGCGCAACCTCACCGAGGCCGGGGACCGGGTCTCGGCCCTGATCGGCGGCCGGGCCACGGAGGCCGCAGGCCATCTGGGCCAGGCCCTCGAGGGCCTCGGCGTCGCCCTCGCGGCGCAGAGCGCCGGCCTCCTCGACGGGATCGGCCGCCGCACCGAGGAGACCCGCGCCGCCTTCGGGCAGGCCGCCGAGGCGCTCCAGGAGGCCCTCGACGCCCGGGCCGACGCCGCCGCCGAGGCCCTGCGCCGCACCGCCGAGGCGGTCGGGGCGGACCTCGAGACCCGCGCCGCCGGCGCCGCGGACGGGTTCCGCCGCGCCGCCGAGACCGCCACGGGCCAGGTCGGCGACCACGCCGCCGCCGCGGTGGCGGCCTTCCGCCTCGCGGCCGAGGACGGCGCCCAGGTGGCGCTCGCGTCCGGGACCGGGGCTGCGGCGGAGATCCGCCGGGCCGCCGAGATCGCCACCGGCGAGCTCGACGTGCGCACCGCCTCCTCNACCGGGGCTGCGGCGGAGATCCGCCGGGCCGCCTCGTCGGCACCCGCACGGACGAGGCGGGCGCGGTCCTGCACGGGGCGATCGCGGGCCTGACGGGCCGGGCCGAGGAGGCCGCGCTCGCGATCGGGCGGGCCGCCGAGACGGCGACCGGCGCCCTCGACGCGCGCACCGCCGAGACGGCGGCGGCCTTCGCGCGAGCCGCCGAGGAGGCGGGCCGCCTCGTCGGCGCCCGCACGGAGGCGGCGGACGCGGCGCTGCGCACCTCGGTCGGGGGACTTGCCGAGCGGGCCGAGGCGGCGGCCGCGACGATCGCGGCCTCGGGCGAGACCGTGGGCGCGGCGCTCGGCGCCCGGTCCGCGGAGGCGGCGGAGATCCTGCGCCGCTCGGCCGAGACGGCGACGGGGGCGCTGGGCACCCGGACCGTCGAGGTGGCGCACGTGTTCCGGCGCGCGCTGGAGACCACGGGAGCGGAGCTGGAGGCGCGCACGGCGGCGGCCTCCGAGCTGTTCCGGCAGGCGAGCGCGGCGACGGCGGGCGAGATCGGGGCCCGGGCCGAGGAGGCGGCGCTGGCGCTGCGGCGGGCATCCGAGGAGGCGACCGGGGCGGTGGGGGCGCGCACGGCCGAGAGCGTGGAGGCGTTCCGGCAGGGCGCCGAGGAGGCGTCCGGCGCCCTCCAGGCGCGGATGAGCGAGGCGGCGGCGGCCTTCGCGCGAGTGGCCGAGGAGGCGGGCGGGCTGATCGGCACCCGGACGGAGGCGGCGGACGCGGCGCTGCACGGGGCGATCGTGGGCCTGGCGGGCCGGGCCGAGGAGGCGGCGCTGGCGATCGGGCGGGCCGCCGAGACGGCGACGGGCGCCCTCGACGCGCGCACCGCCGAGGCGGCGGCGGCCTTCGCGCGGGCCGCCGAGGAGGCGGGCGGCCTCGTCGGCGCCCGCACGGACGCGGCGGACGCGGCGCTGCGCACCTCGGTCG
>NZ_KZ984675.1 GCF_003574465.1 Methylobacterium crusticola | reverse complement strand
CGGGCGGCCCCGCGCGTCGCCGGGCGAGGCCCCGGCGCGTCGTCGCGCCGGGGCCTCGCCGGGATCGTCGTCCGGCCCGGCCGGGCCCGGGCCTCGCCCGGTCAGGCCGCGCGGGCGGCCGGGGCGTGCTCCTCGACCATCCGGGCGAGGTCGGCTTGGCGGAACGGCTTGTCGAGGTGGCGGAAGCGCCGGGCGTTCTCGGGCAGGTGCCCGCGGGGCGCCGAGATGACGATGTCGAGGGTCGGGTTCGTCAGCGAGACCACGGCGGCGAGCTGCAGGCCCGACAGGATCGGCATGGCGTAGTCCGCCAGCATGATGTCGAAGCCGCGGTCGGCCGCGAGCATCTCCATCGCCTGGAGGCCGGAGCCCGCCTGCGTCACCGCGTGGCCGAGGTCGCCCAGCGCGTCGGCCACGCTGGCGCGCAGGAGGCCGTCGCCCTCGACCACCAGGATGCGCAAGGGATGGTGCGGCCCGAGCGGCCGGCGCGGGGCGGCGTCCGGGGCGCGGATCCCGGCCGGGAACCACAGGGTCGCGGCGCTGCCGCCGTCCGGAGCGGCCTCGCGCTGGAGGATCCCTCCGATCTGGCCGAGCAGCACCGCCACCGCGTCGGAGCCGTCCGCACGGCCCGGGCCCGAGGGCGCGTGGTTCGTCAGCGTCAGCCGCACGTAGCGCCCCGGCCCCGGGGCGCCCGCCGCCGGGGCGGCGCCCCAGCCCGGCGGGATCTCGACCGCGTCGGCCGCGACCGACAGGGCGCCGGTCGCCGGCATCGCGTCCTTGGCCTCGAAGGCGAGGTTCAGGACCGCGATCTCGAACTGGCGCTCGCTGCACAGGACCGGCGGCAGGTCGGCCGCCAGCGTCAGGCTGATGCGGGCCTGCGGCAGGACGGAGGCGCGCAGGAACGTCACCAGGTCCTCGACCGCGACGGCCACGTCGGCCTGCGCCAGCGCGGTCGTCTCGCGCCGCGTGAAGCCGACCATGCGCCGAGTCAGGCCGGCGCCGCGCTCGGCCCCCTGGATGGCGCTGTCGAGCAGGCGGGCGCTGTCGGGCGCCACGCCCTGCCGCCGCTTGAGCGTGGAGAGGCTCGTCATCACGACCGTGAGGGCGTTGTTGAAGTCGTGCACGATGCCGTCGGTGAGGCGGCGCATGGTGTCGTTCCGGCGGCGCTCCACCGCGAGGTCGGTCGGGCCGGGGTTCAGGGGCTGGCCCGCCGCCGGCCGGGCCGGCTCGGCCGTCAGCGCCCGGGCGGGCTCGCCGCTCATCTCGCGGCTCAGGGCGTGCAGGCGCGCGCCGCCCTCGGCGGCGTCGATGCGGCTGAAGCGCATCAGCAGCCGGCGCTCCCGCCCGTCCTCGTGGGTGCGCACCGTGATGTCGTGCGGCCCCTCCCCTTCCAGCGCGCTCTGCATGGTGAGCTGGAGCAGGGCCCGGTCCTCCGCGTGGACGCGGCCCAGGATCTCGTCGAGCCCCGCCGCCCGCTCGGTCGCCTCCGCGAGGCGCGAGCGGGCCGGATCCGACCACGTCACCTGGCCGCCGGCGAGGTCGATCTCCCAGCAGGTCCAGCCCGCCATGGTCTTGAAGGCCTGCACCCGGTCCTTGCTCCGGCGCAGGGCGCCCTGGAGGTCCCGCAGGGCGCGCTCGCGGGTGCGGTGGCGCTCGCCGCCGGCGGCGGCCTCGGCGGCGAGCCGCTGGAGCTCGGCCACCGGCAGGCGCCGGAGCGGCCGGGCGCCGTCGCCCGCCAGGGCGCGCCCGGCCTCGCGCAGGAACCGGGCCATCGGCAGGGCGAGGATCCAGCCGGCCGCGGCCGCGAGGAGGACCGCCCCGAGGAGCAGCGGGAGCACGACCGGGGCCGGGACGACCGGGAGGCCCGCCGCGTCGGCGGGCGCCCGGGCGATCACGAGCCAGCCGAGGCCGGCCTCGTCGCGGCGGCTGCCGGAGGCGGAGCCCTCGACGAGGCCGGCCGCGCCCGCCGCGTCGGTGGCCGACTGGTGCAGGACCTGGCCGCCGGCGCTCAGCACCGTGAAGCCGATGCGCCGGCCGGCCGCGCCCAGGGTAGCCCGCACGGCCTGCTCGACCTGCTCGGCCCAGGCGTCGTCGAGCTGGGCGGCCAGCACGCCCCGGAGGGCCCCGGTCTCGGCCGCGACGGGCGCGCTCACCTCGACCATCCGGCCGCCGGCCCCGCTGCCGCCCGGCTCGGCGGCCTCGACGAAGGCGGCGCCGTCGCGTCCGCGCACGAACCACGCCCGTCCCGAGGCATCGGTGCCCGCGAGGCGCCCGCTCGCGGTGGCGACGACGCGCCCGTCGGGTGCCGCGAGCAGGATCTCGCCGTATTCGGGCCGCAGGGAGCGCCACTGGGCGAGCACCTGGCGCTGCGCCTCGGGCGAGGCGCCGGGCTGGGCCAGGACGGCGTTCTGGGCCGCGAGGCGCACGTCCCGGGACATGTCGTAGAGCGTGCGGTCGAGCGTGTCCGCCAGGACGGCCGCCGCGTCGCGGAGCATCTGGCGGGTCTGGTCCGCCCGCCGGTCCTGGGTGCCGAGGCCGAGCCCGGCCAGCACCGCGGCGGCGCCCAGCAGCGCCGCCAACCCGAGCGCCACGGCCGAGAGGCCCCGCAGCGACACTTTCGATCGTTCCTGCATCACAGCCTTCCATGGCCCGGACCGGGCGGGACTGCCGCCGTCCTTCACCTGCTGCGGCGCGCGATGCTGCGGCACGAAAGATTAAGACTCTGTTAATGATGTTCGCCGGGCGCGCCGGTGCGCCGGGCTTCTCGCGACCGGCCGGCGCGCGGCGGCGCCTCGGCGGGCCCGCGGCCCGGCTTGCCGCTCAGGCGCTCCAGACGTCCTGGATCATGCGCGACAGGACGACCTGCACCTCGTCCGACAGCGTGCCGCCGGCGGACGCGGCGCCCTCGCCGAGCGCGCCTTTGCCCAGAGCGCCCTTGCCCATGGCGAACTTGAGGAGGCCGAGGATCTCCCCGACCCTGTCGGCGCAGCGGTCGCCCGAGAGGTGCATCACGAAGCTCTCGATGAAGGTGAAAGCCGTCGCATCGGCGGGACTCGTCTCGGGCGCTCCGCTCATGACCTCGATACCGTGACCGAACCACCCTCGGGGATTGTCGGGGCGGACCTAAGCATTTTTTTAACGAAACGGAAACCAATCCTCGCCGGCCGCGCGACCCGGCGGGCCGCGCGGCCCCCGGTCCCGGGCGTTCCGCGAGACTATCCGGTGCGCCGGCGCGCGTCGTCAGGATTGCGCGCCGCGCGGGGGCAAGCAGACGCCACCTCCACCGGCGCGAGGGCAGACACCACCTAACAAACACCATGCATTGATGCAGGATCTGCGTGCATACGCATTCTCAAGGGTTGATTCCGGTGTCGAAGGCCCGATATCGCGGTGGTGCGCGATGATGGATCGCGCATGTTTACCAGGATTTGCACCCGTGTCAGAAGAAAAGCAGGGCCGTCAGGCCGAACTCGTGGCGCTCGCGGCCGATGTCGTGTCGGCCTACGTCGCCAACAACTCCGTTCCGGCCGCCGAGCTGGCCAGCCTGATCGACACCGTTCACGGCGCGCTCGTGCGCCTCGGCCAGCCCGCGGCGCCGCAGGGCNTACCTGATCAGCCTCGAGGACGGCCGGCAGTACAAGTCGCTCAAGCGCCACCTCTCCACCCGCGGGCTCACCCCCGAGCAGTACCGCCAGAAGTGGGGCCTGCCGCACGACTACCCGATGGTGGCGGCGAACTACGCGGCCCAGCGCTCCGAACTCGCCAAGAGCATCGGCCTCGGCCAGCGGCGCCAGGACGCCGCCGCCAAGAAGGCCGCGCCGGACCCGGTCGTCACCGCGCCGGCGGACGGCCGCGCGCCGGCCCACCAGGCGCCGGCCCGCCGCGGCCGCCCGCGCAAGGCCGCGTGACGCAGGCTCCCGGCG
>NZ_QOWC01000369.1 GCF_003574465.1 Methylobacterium crusticola | reverse complement strand
TCGCCTACGGGTCGGGCGACACCGTCACGGTCCAGAACACGCGCCTGGCGAGCCTCAGCGCCGACAATTTCACCTTCGGGTGAGGGCGTCGCCCCCGAGGCGGGGCGGCCCGGGGGCGCTCCGGCCGCCTCACCAGGCGCTGCCCGCGCGGGTGTCGGCGCCGAGCCAGCCGTCGACCACCGAGCCGACGTCGAGCGCGACGCCGCCGCTGCGCTTGATCCGGTCGCAGTAGAACTTTCCCAGGATCCCGCCGGCCACGAGGTAGAGCCGCCCGCCGAGCGGGCGCTCCAGGGCTGCCATCACCTCCCGGAACCGATCCGGGAAGTGGCGCCCCGCGACCGCCTCCGGGCCGAGGGCCGCGGCATGGAGCTTCTCGCCCGGGATCTTGTGGAACGCGACGTCGCGCAGGCCGAAATCCCGCGCGAGCAGGCCCGGCAGGCCCGCGTGGCAGGAGATCACGCCGACCCGCGCCTGGTCCCGCAGGAGCGCGGCGAGGTGCCCGTCCCGGTCCATCAGGGTGTGGACCGCCTGCGGGCAGAGGGACTGCCCGGTATCGACGTCGGGCATGAGCCGCAGGGCGTTCGCGAGCGAGGGGATGCCGGTCGGGCTGATGATCCGGTACTCGTGCGCGACCCAGTTCGGGTAGGGCAGCCCGACCGCGTCGGCGCCGCGGACGACCTCGGCGAGGCCCGCCGCCATGGCGGTGAAGCCGGACGCGTCGGGGTCGACCTCGCCGCCGAACCAGACGCGGGCGCGGTCCCGGCGGTTGCGCCGGTAGAGGTTGGGAAACCGCGCCTCGTCGGCGTCCGAGATCCTCAGGAAGGCGCCCTCGCCGTCGCCGAGGCGCACCAGGGAGAACCCGCGCCCGGCCGCGAGCGCGGCGCGGACCCGCCCGGTCAGCCGGTCCTGCCAGGCGTAGCGGGGATCCTGCTCGTAGGCCCGGGCGGCCGCCTCGACGCGGGCGGCCGGGAAGTCTCGCAGGTAGGCGTCGAGCTCGGCGAGCCAGGGCAGGTCCTCGTGCCCGGGCGCGAGGGCGCGCAGCCGCGCCAGCGTCCGCCCGGACGCGTCGTGGCGGCCGAGCCGCATCTCGAGCCGCGCCATGAACAGCAGGGTGCGCGGATCGTCCGGCACGACCTCGAGGTTTCGCGCGAACGACGCGAGCGCCTCGGCGTGGCGGCCCTGGAGGGTGTAGGAGACGCCGCGCTCGTAGAGGGCGAAGCTGTAGGCGGGATCGCGCCGCAGGATGTGCTCGCAGGCCGCGTCCGCCTCGGCGAACAGGCCGGCGTCCCGCAGCGCGATCGCGAGCCTGACGATGAGGAAGAGGTCGTCCGGGATCCGGGCGAGCGTGGCCGAGGCCAGCGCCCGCAGCGGCTCGCCCCCCGCCCGGGCGCCGAGATCGCGGGCCCGCGCCAACACCGCCTCGCTGTCCATCGCCGACACCCTCCCAAGCACCCTAGCGCTCCCGCGAGCCCCGCGCGCTCCTTAGCGCAGGCTCGGGCGAAGCGGATCCCGGCGTCCCGCAAGGCGGATGCCGCACCCCGACGACGCGCAGCCGCAGCGGCGCCGACCGGCAGGGGCGCGGGTCCCCTCGCGCCGCGACGCGCGCCGGAGCGGGCGTCCGCTGCGGGGCGGCTGGGACTTCATCGGGCTGTCACATCGTCTGGATACCTCCGGGACACAGCCCGGCAACGCGACGGCGCCCCGTTCCCCGGGCCGGAGCCGCGCGCCACGTCAACGCGCATCGCGAGAATGTCCGCATGGCCCGCTACACGCTCCAGCTCCTGCACATGTCGGACGGGGAGGGCTCGACCCTCACGCCCCGGACCGCGCCGGTCATGGGCGCGCTGATCGACCGGTTCGACGCCCAGTACGCCAACACCCTGGTGCTGGCCGGCGGCGACAACTTCATCCCGGGCCCGTTCCTGACCGCGGGGGCGGACCCCGCCCTGAACGCGGTCGTCGGCGCGGCCGCCCTCGGGCGGCCCGACATCGCGATCTACAACGCCTTCGGGGTCAAGGCCTCGACCCTCGGCAACCACGATTTCGACCTCGGCTCGCAGGTCCTGGCCGACGCCGTCACGCCGTCCGGCGCCTGGGCGGGCGCGCAGTTCCCCTACCTGTCGGCGAACCTCGACTTCTCCGCCGACGCCGCCCTGCGCGGGCGCGTGACGGCGGCCGGCCAGGAGGCGTCCGCGATCGCGGGGCGCATCGCCCCCTCGGCGATCGTGACCGTCAACGGCGAGCGCATCGGCGTGGTCGGGGCGACCACGCAGGTGCTCGAGCGGATCTCCTCGCCGACCGGCACCGAGGTGAACGGCTTCCCGAAGATCGGGCAGGCCGGCGACAACCTCGTCGAGCGGGACGACATGGCGCTGCTGGCGAGCCAGCTCCAGCCGGTCGTCGACGGGCTGGTGGCCCAGGGCGTCAACAAGGTGGTGCTCGACAGCCACCTTCAGCTCCTCTCGAACGAGCAGGCCCTGGCGCCGCTCCTGCAGGGCGTCGACGTCATCCTGGCGGCCGGCTCGCACACCCGCCTCGGCGACGCGACCGACGTGCCGGCCGCCTTCCCGGGCCACGACGCCACGTCCGCGGGCCCGTACCCGATCGTGAGCGCGGGGGCCGACGGGGCCCCGACCCTGATCGTCGCCACCGACAGCGAGTCGACCTACCTGGGCCGCCTGGTGGTCGATTTCGACGAGGCCGGCCGCCTCCTCACCGGCAGCGTCGACCCGGCCGTCAGCGGCACGTACGCGGCGACGCAGGCGAACCTCCAGGCCGCCTACGGCGCCGAGATCGACCAGGCCTTCGCGGCGGGCTCGATCGGCGCGCGGGTCCGGCAGATCACCGGCGCCATCGAGGGGGTCATCGCCACCAAGGAGAGCAGCGTCTTCGGCTTCACCGACGTCTACCTCGAGGGCGACCGCACCTTCGGCCGCGCCCAGGAGACGAACCTCGGCGACCTCTCGGCCGACGCCAACGCGGCCGCGGCGGCCCGGGCCCTGCCGGGCCAGCCCTTCCTGGTGTCGCTGAAGAACGGGGGCGGGATCCGGGCCTCGATCGGCGCCGTGGACGCCGGCGGGGGCAGCGACCCGGGCGCCGGCGCCAAGCTGCCGCCCCTCGCCAACCCGGCCGCCGGCAAGCCGGAGGGCGGGATCTCGCGGCTAGACACCGAGAACGCGCTCCGCTTCGACAACAAGCTGATGGTGTTCGACACCACCCCGCAGGGGCTCCTGAACATCCTCGAGTACGGGGCCGGGCTCGCGCCGGGCAACGGCGGCTACCCGCAGCTCGGCGGCGTGCGCTTCTCCTACGACCCGTCCCGCCCGGCCGGCTCGCGGGTGCGCAGCGTCGCCCTCACGGACGAGGCCGGCACGGTGATCGCCCGGGTGGCGCAGGACGGCCGCGTCGCCGCGGGCGCCCCGGGCACGATCAGCGTCGTGTCGCTCAACTTCACCGCCAACGGCGGCGACGGCTACCCGACGAAGCAGAACGGCGACAACTTCCGCTACCTGCTGGCCGACGGCACGCTCTCGGCGCCGGTGGACGAGGCCCTGGACTTCACGGCGCCCGCCAGCCTGCCCGCCACCGTCGTGGGCGAGCAGGCCGCCTTCGCGCAGTACCTCCAGGCCCGCCACGGCAGCGCCGAGGCGGCCTACGCGACGCCCGATACCCCGGCGAGCGAGGATCTGCGGATCCAGAACCTGAGCGCGCGGGCCGACGGGGTGTTCCGGTCGGGGCGCTTCGGCACCGGGGGCGGCGACACCCTGACCGGCACGGACGGCAGCGACGACGTCTTCGGCTACGCCGGCGACGACGTCCTGCGCGGTGCCGGCGGGGACGACGCGGTCTACGGCGGCGCCGGGAACGACGACCTCGCGGGCGGCGCCGGCAACGACCGGGTGACGGGTCAGGACGGGGACGACCGCGTCGAGGGCGGCG
>NZ_QOWC01000368.1 GCF_003574465.1 Methylobacterium crusticola | reverse complement strand
CGAAGCAGGACTCGCGACGACGAAGCGTTTCCTGGGGTCCCACCACAGCCATCCATGCTGATAATGGCCTCGGCTGCCTCTTCGTCCGACCAACGCATCGCGTAGTTGCGCGCGTCCACGGCGATGCAGAGGGCGGTGATGATCTCGACGTGCTCGCTATCCGTGAGTGGCGAGCCGTCTGCCCAGCAGAGGCGGCACTTCTCAACGTCCCTACCTATGGCTGCTGGGGCTTGGAGGATTGGTTAGTCTGCGCTTACCCATCTACCACGCGGCTATGGCAAACCGTGGCCTCCCTCGCCGTGACAGGGAACTTTCATCGCACCTCCTCGCGCTGCTGCTGGGCGCGACCGGCGCAAGCGCGTTCCCTGTCCAAGGGCACGCGGCGCCGCCGATAGGTCGCTGACACCATGTTGGCGGCAGTCGCCCCGCTAGCCCTCGTGGTTGTCAGCCACTGTTAGCTACACTCCGCGCAAACCCCGGTTGGCCAGAGACCGCAGAGAGGCCTTCCAGAACGGCTCGGCTTCGCAGGCGCCAGCGGCGATGCCGAGCAGCTCGCGCCGCCCATCCGTGGTTGCGCCGCCACTCTGACGGCCACCGAGACGATGAAGCTGGCGTTGCACACATTCATGTCGGTGGTGGCGCTCCTGAGATCAGGCCACGCCCTTCGATCGGCGGCAGAGGAAAGCGTTCACCCGCTCGTCGGTTTCCTGGCACGTCCACGCGACCTGGCGCTTCGGTACGCTGGAGCTGCCCCACGCCCAGGTCGTCCACCACCGGCGGTCGAAGCTCTTCGCGTGCCCTTCTCACTTCACGGGCATTTCTGACCCGTTTTGCGGGCATTTCTGACCCGTGAAAATGGGTGGACAATCGATCTCTGCAGCGTTGGCAACCCCCTGTGGATCAATGACAAATCTTGTCTCAAAGGGGGATGGGGAGGCTTTTCTGACATCCGAAATGCTGACGACGACAAAATAAAAATCTGTATGACTCCCTGTGCGGTGGACACCCCTGGCTCCCCCAGACTTTGATGCCCCCGGGGGGTCTAGCCTGCCCCTGGAGGCCCCAGGAACGGCGTTCACGTTGTCGCCTGGTAGGTAAAGTGGCTCCCCTGTGTGTCGATGCGCGGCCAGGTTACGGCTACCGGGGCGTCACCGCCCTAGTGAACCGGCTGCTACTCTCGCGCGGCGAGCCCGTCGTCAACATCAAGCAGGTGCTGCGCGTCCTGCGGGTGAACGAACTCACGCTCGCGACCCACACTCCCGAGCTTCTCCAGTCGCGCCGAGCCACCCAACCGCCTCCTCGAAGCTGGCGAAGGTGTGGACCTGATCGGTGAACGGCAGCGGCCGCTTCGCGCGCGGTGTCGCCTCGAGCAACTCGACGTGCCACTTGGACATCGAGGATTTCTGCCCCGGCTCACGGGCGAGGCTGGCGATCACGCTGCCATCACGATCGACATCGTAGCTGCCCGGAGCGAGCTGCACGAGCGTGTAGGCCATCAGTTCCTCCCAACTCCGTGTCCTGCTTCGCCCCGCTGCCTACAGCCACGAGGAGCACCGCCCACCGCATCCTTTCGGTGTGGCGGGCCGTGAGTGACGGGCCCGGGGGAACCCGTCGCCGCAAGCGACACCGCAACAGGGTTAACGTTTCGCTGTCGTTCCCGTCCCGTTCCCGTTGTGGAAAACCTGCGAAGCAGACACTCCTGCCCTTGGAGCGGGGCAAATCATGCACATGCGAGTGGGGGAGCGGCTGCGCCTGACGGTGTCGGGCGCGGAGTGCCGTGCTGTGGTCAGTCTCAACACCTATCCGATCACCCAGCCGGCGATCGAGGGCCTGGACCCGTGCGAGGACGGCTTCGGCTATGACGTGACATCCTGGCTGCATCCTGGTCGTAACGTCCTGAGCGTGGTGCTGATCGGCCCGCCGGGCGAGCAGCCGTTCCGGCTGGTGGCGGAGCGCGCTGGACAGGCGCTGCTCCTGCTGGACGAGGCGGAGTTCCTGCCGCTCTCCACGCCCTGGCGGCTATGGACCGCGACGATCGAATTGGCCGCGTCGTTGCCGTTGCCGAGGTCCGTCATGGAGCGTGGGTTCGAGCGGCAGTGCCTGAGCCGAGGTCCCAGCCTCCACTCAAGCATGACCGCGTGATCTGGACGAACCGGAAGGTCGACTCGGACCATGCTGCTGACCAAACGCCAGCTCGCTGGCGCGCTGCTGACGGCTCGTCATATCGCCGAGCGTGATCAGCTCGCAGCTTTCATCCGCGATGAGGGCACGTCGTTCGCCGCCAACCCGTTCCCCTCCACGAGCTCAGGCGCCGCTCACCAGCTCTGGAGCACCCGCTCAATCGAGTTCCGGGCCATGCAGGTCGCTTCAGCGGGCCTGCCTTGCCTGCTCGCGGCGCTGGCGCGCTTGCCGAGGGGTGAGCTGCTGCATCAGGAGATCCTGCGAGCGGGGCCGCACAGCCTCTATCTCCTTCATCACGGTGACGGCTGCCGGATCGTCGGAGCTGTCCTGCAGGGCAAGCCGCGTCAGGTGCTGCCGGTGATCGGCCGATCGCCGAGACCTCGTGGACGGCCGCGGCGCGCGCATGGCGGGCAGCAGCTCGACCTGTTCGGGATGGGCTTTGCCTGAGGCACCGGGGATGGATGGGTGTGCCCCACAGGCTGGTGGGGAGAACGGGTCCGCCACCAACCCGTCACCACGTACTCTCTCACGATCCTACCTGCAGGCAGAGCCGGAGCGCCCCAGGATTGCGTCCTCAAGAGAGGCGCCCGTGGACCAGCCTCAGGCTTGGTCACGAGCGCCCAGGCGCTTACCCAGCCGCGCTCTTGCGCCGTCCCTGACCGAGGCCGATGCTCTTGGCGAGTTCGCTGCGCTGCGCCGCGTAGTTGGCTGCCACCATCGGGTAGTCGTGCGGCAGGCTCCACTTCTGGCGGTACTGCTCGGGGGTCAGCCCGCGGCTATTCAGGTGTCGTTTCAGCGACTTGTAGGGCTTGCCGTCTTCCAGGCTGATGATCGCGTCAGGCGTCACCGATTTCCTGATTGAGATCGGCGGTGTCAGCTTCTCGGGCTCAGGCGTGGCGGGCTGGCCCAGGCCATTAAGTGCGCCGTGCACGGTTTGGAGCAGGTGGGGCAGCTCGGCGGCCGGAACATTGTTCCTGGCAACGTACGCCGAGACGATGTCGGCTGTGAGTTCCGTCAGATCGACAGGTGCACCAGCGTATTCATCCGACATTGAAGGCTCCCTCCCGGAAAAAGTGCCTAGAAGCACAGCCGCGCTTGGGTTGTCAACGGTGCAGAACTCGCTGCCAGCCATCCATCTGCTTGCTTATCGCACGAGCTCGACGCCGACCTCGACTTCGAGCTTCGCCCAATCTCGGTTGGTGGGGAGCGCGACAGCACTGCGGTCCGCCGCGAGCGCCAGGCACGCGCGATCCCCGAGCGACAGACCCGCGCTACGCGTGCTGGCGCGCAAGGCTCCCATCGCCTCGCCCTGCGCACGGTCGAGGGGTACGACATCGAGATCCAACTCGCGCAGGTTCGCTACCACCTCCTCGGGGGCTTGGCCGCGGTCGACCAGCTTGCCGATCACCTCAGCGTAGTTGGCCGCACTGATGCAGGCACCGTGGAGCACCGCCTCCACGCGGTCTGCGCCCGGTTCGTCGAAGAGCAGGCAGAGCAGGGCAGAGGCATCGAGGACGTACCCTCCCTTACTCACACCCGACCTCCTCACGCCGGTCAGCGATCAGCTCGTCGGATACCAAGCCCTCCGCCGGTGCGTAGGCACGCAGCTTGGCCTGGATGCGACGCAGGGCGGATCGCGCGGGGCGGATGCGGAGCTCGTCGCCGTGCAGCTCCATGAACACGGTGTCGCCCTTGCTCAGACCCAAGCTCTGTCGGAAGGCGGCGGGCACGATGATGCGGCCACCCTCCACCACTTTGCCCCTCACCGCTGACATAACGAATTCCTGCTACAAGGCTACGAATGCACCAAAAGTGCAGCAAATTGGCCTTGGTGCAGGAACCCTCAGGCTGGCATCAAGCTATCCATCTGCCACGTAATCGCAGCAGTGCACGTTGGAGCGCTTGCTGGAGCTGGTTACCACCGGTCCGTCATTCGCT
>NZ_QOWC01000367.1 GCF_003574465.1 Methylobacterium crusticola | reverse complement strand
CGGCCTGCGCCTCGGGCGCGGCCGGCCTGGCGCCGGCCGCCTCGGGGCTGCCCGGCAGCACGAAGCGCTGGGCCGGGCTGTTGCCGGTGAAGCTCTGGGCGAGGGCGGGCCCGGCGAGCGCCAGGCCGGCGAGCGCCAGGCCCGCCAGCGTCAAGCCGGCGAGCGCCGGGCCGGGGGCGGGGCGGCCGAGGACGGATCGCAGCGCGGACGACATGGTGGCGGTTCCGGATTTCGAGCGAGGCTTCATCACGCGGCCTGCCCGGCCGTCGCGGCCTGCCCGGACCGGGCCCCCTGCCCGCCCAGGATCGCCTGGTTCTCGTTCTCGAGCATCAGGCGGACCCAGTCCGGCGGTGCCTCGACCACCGGGGGCGCGGCGGGGGCGGGGGGCGCCGGCGCGGGGGCGGGGGCCGCGACGGGCGGCAGCGTCAGGGCCTGGATCGCCGGGGCGGCGGCCCGGGGCTCGGGCGCGGCGACGGCCTCGGCGGCCTCGGCGGCCTCCGGGCTCGGCTTGAAGGCGTACGCGAGGGCGCGCCAGGGCTCGGACAGGCCCCACCAGACGAACTGCGCCGTGCCGGAGAAGAGGTTCTTGTGGACGTGCCGGCGGCCGAGGAAGCGCCGCATCGCCCCCGGGTCGCCGTACATCAGGTCGGCATGGGCTGCGGCGTCGCGGCTCTGGAGGCGGTCGAAGGCGAGCTCGCAGACCGAGGTCTCGCCCGCGAAGGACGAGCGCGTCAGGATCACCGGCAGGGGCGCGTGGGGCGTCAGGCGCCCGTGCGTGTCGGGCAGCGGCGCCACCGTTAGCGTCCCGCGCCGGGGGGCCCCGCCCGGCTCGGAGAGGGGCAGGACGGCGCTCATCCGCACCGTGCAGGTGGCCGCCGACACCCGGTCGACCGCGACGTCGATGGCGTAGCCGTCGATGGTCAGGCGCCCCTCGCGGCGGATCGGCAGGGAGGGGGTGGACTCGGTCTCGGCGCGCTCCGCCACCACCCCGAGGGCGGCACCCGCGGTGATCAGGTTGAACAGGGTCCAGAGGCCGACGACGAGCATCAGGCTCGTGACGCCGGGCTCGAACAGGTAGCGGTAGAGCGCCGTGACGCAGCCCACGGCGAGCAGCCCGTAGACGGCGAAGAACGGCCAGGCGAGCGACGACAGGTGGTCGTGGTCGAGGGAGGTCCCCTTGGCCGTGACGTTGAAGGTGGGCTTGCGCGGCGAGACGATCACCTTGCCGATCGCCTTGAACAGGAACAGGCCGAGCACGAACTCGTACAGCTCGGACATGAACGGCCAGCGCACCCGGCCGTAGAGGTAGTTCTGCATCATCAGGTTGATGACGATGTAGGTGGCCGTGTAGGCGATCGACTCCTGCACGTTCGCGACGAACACCTTCATATCGAAGAAGATGTGCAGGAGCGGCGCGAACATGAAGATCAGGCGCGGCACCGGGAAGAACCAGAACGTCATGCTCGACAGGTAGGCGAGGCGCTGGATCGGCCGCAGACCGGGCCGGAAGGCCGGGTTCTTCAGGATCAGGATCTGGAACATGCCCTGGCACCAGCGCGAGCGCTGGCCGATGAAGTCGGACAGGCTCGCGGGCTGGAGGCCGGCGATGAGCGGGGTCTCGACGTAGACGCTGGTCCAGCCCTTGCCGTGCAGGTCCAGCGCCGTCTCGCAATCCTCCGTGATGGTGATGCCCGAGAAGCCGCCGGCCTCGTCGAGGGCCGTGCGGCGCAGGAGCGCGGCCGAGCCGCAGAAGAACGAGCCGTTCCACTTGTCGAGGCCGCGCTGCGTGATGCCGTAGAACATCTCGTTCTCGGACGGCATGCGCTCGAAGGTGCGCAGGTTGCGCTCGATCGGGTCCGGGTTCAGGAAGGCGTGCGGCGTCTGCACCAGGAACAGCCGGGGATCGCGGGCGAAGTAGCCCACCGTCTCGCGCAGGAAGGAGCGGAACGGCACGTGGTCGGCGTCGAGCACGGCGACGATCTCGGACCGGCCGTGGGCGAGGCCGTTGTTGAGGTTGCCGGCCTTGGCGTGGAGGTTGCGGGCCCGGGTCAGGTAGCGCACCCCGAGCTCGGCGCAGAGGCGCTGCATCGCGGCCCGGCGCTCCCGCGCCGCCGCGGCCTTGAGCGGGTCGGCATCCCCGCACTTCTGATCGGTGCCGCCGTCGTCGAGGAGCCAGACCGTCAGCTTCTCGGCCGGGTAGTCGAGGGCGCGCGCCGCCGCGAGGGTCGCGGTGAGGATCGACGCGTCCTCGTTGTAGCTCGGCACGAAGATGTCGACGCTCGGCAGCGCCTCGTCCGGATCGACCGGCGCCGCGCCGCGGTCGAGGGGATCGGCGTTGATGATCAGGCTGACGAACAGGATGAAGACGCAGTACAGCTCGGCCAAGAGCAGCAGCAGGCCGAACCCGAAGCCGACGGCGTCGTGGGTCGGCGGCAGGGTGCTGGTGATGCGCCAGTAGAGGTAGCGCAGCACCACGAGGCTGCCCATCGCCAGGAAGACGAAGCGGGCGGTCGGGCCGCGGAAGAACAGCCAGAGCACGACCATGCAGAGGCCGGCGCCGACGCTCATGGCGAGTTGCACCTGAGTGCTCACGGGCTGGGCCAGGAGCACGATCAGGGCCGCCGCGGCGATCAACCAGCTCAGCCGTTGCAGCGCAACCCGCATCTCACGTCCTCTCGAAGGTCAGGGCTCGGTGTGGTGGCAGGCCGCGGCGCGCGGCGCGGCCGGCGCGTCCGCGGACCGGGGCGCGTCCCGTCAGAACAGCGTGCGGGCCTCGACCGTGGTGTAGTAGCCGCTCTTCTGGATGCGGTCGAAGACGTAGCCCGCCCCGATCGACATCTTGACCGGGCCGACCGAGAAGCCGGTGACGTGGGCGCCCGCCCGCCACTGGTTGAAGAAGGCGTCGCCCAGGAACGTCGCCTCGGGGCCGACATAGACGCCGTCCGTCACCATGTAGCCGGCGCGGAAGCGCGCGTAGTAGGCGTCGAACAGCGTGGAGTAGGAGCCGTAGGCCGCCACCATCGTGCGCGCGGTCGGCTGGGCGTAGAAGTCGAGGGCGGTCTTGAGCCCGACGCCGGTGCCCACCACGGGGTTGCGCGGGTCGGGGATCGACAGCGAGTTGTTGCGCACGTTGAAGCCGACGTAGCCGCCGAGCGCCGCCTCGCGCCAGATCCACTCGTAGCCGAACATCGCCGAGCCTTCCTCCTGCACCCCGCGGACGCGCTGGTTCGTCGTCGTCGGGTAGGTGTAGGTGCCGGCGATGCCCTGGAGGCGGATGCGCGCGCCGCTCTCCTGCAGGGGCGTGAACGGGGCGATCGTGGCGCTGACCGCGCCGAAGGCCGAGCTGTTCGACGTGACGCTCGCGGACGCGTCGATCGCGACGTGCCAGCTCTCCTCCGCCCGGGCGACCTCGGCGCCCGTGTACCAATCCGCGGCCTGGGCGGCCTGCGGCAGCAGCGCTCCGGCCAGGGCCGCGACGAAGAGATGTCTCACGGGCTTCACCACCGATCATCCCGGCCCGCCGCTCCGCGCTCCCGATCGATCCGTTCGAGGGAGCGCAGGCCAGGGCCCATGTCGAGGAAGCTAGTGTTTCATGGTTAAATCCTCGTTAATGTGTCGGCGCACGGTTGCCACGAACAAGTGGCACACTGCCGGTTTCGACGCCATGTTGCCATTATTCAACAGACAAGCACATTATAAGGTCAGTCATACCTTGATGTACTGAACAGCTGACCCCAAGTAAATTAGAAGCTCGAACAGGATTACTCCGCCGCGGCGCGGGCTACCACCCTGTTGACGGAGCCCGGGATTGAAATCCCGACGCGCGGGATCCCGCGTCGAAATCGCGGCGGCTATTGCGGACCGGCGTCCGGCATGCTGCGCCGCACGCGCGGGTATTGGCCGCCAGCGTCGCGCGGGCAACCGAATGGCGGCCGACCGACCGCCGGCGCCGTCCTCCGCGATCGAGGGAGCGAGCGCCGGGGCCGCCGCGGCCCGGCCCGGCGCCGCAAGCGCGAGATTTTTTCCTGGCGGGGCCGCGGCGCGGCTCCTGGTGGCGCGGCGCGGCTCCTGGTGGCGCGGCGTCGCGCCGGCCTGGCCGGTCGTCGGCGGAGCGGGCGGCCCGCCCGAGGGGACAGGGAGGCGGCCGGGCCG
>NZ_QOWC01000366.1 GCF_003574465.1 Methylobacterium crusticola | reverse complement strand
GGGGACGCGCCGGCCGCTAGGCGTCCGGGCCGGCCCGCGCCCGGCCGGCTCGGCGGCCCGCTCAGCCGCCGAGGACGAGGCGCAGCGAGCGGGCGAGCTCGTCGCGGCGGTAGGGCTTGTTGAGCACCGGCAGCTCGCCGTGGTCGATGACCTGCTCCTCGTTCAGGTTCGCGACGTAGCCCGAGGTGAGCAGCACCTTGAGCCCCGGCCGCAGCCGCCGCGCCTCGGCGGCGAGCTGCGACCCGTTCATGCCGCCCGGCATCACGACGTCCGAGAACAGGATGTCGATGCGCTCGACGCCCCTGAGGTGCTCCAGCGCCTCGGCGGCGTTCCGGGCGACGATGACCCGGTAGCGCAGCTCCTCCAGGCTCTCCACCGCCATGCCGAGCACCTGCTCGTCGTCCTCCACCAGCAGCACGGCCTCGCCCTCGCCGGCCCGCCGCAGCGGGATGGCGCTGCCCGGCCCCGCCCCGGTCTCCTCCCCGGCGGGGTCGGAGGAGCGCGGGAAGTACAGCGTCACCGTGGTGCCGGCCCCGACATCCGACGCGATCGAGACGAAGCCCCGGGCGCTGCGCGTGAAGCCGTAGACCTGGCTCAGGCCGAGCCCCGTGCCCTTGCCGACCTCCTTCGTGGTGAAGAACGGCTCGAACACGCGCTGGAGGATCTCGGCCGGGATGCCGCCGCCCGTATCCGTGACCGACACGGCGATGTAGGGCCCGGGCGGCACGCCCTTGTCGAGGACGGCGGCGGTGTCGAGGTGGACGTTGCGGCTGCGCACGGTGATCCGGGCGCTGCCCGCGGCCAGGTCCATGGCGTCGCGGGCGTTGACGATCAGGTTCAGGACCGCCGCCTCGAACTGCGCCGGGTCGATCCGGATCGGGTCCAGGCCGGGGTCGAGGTCGAAGGCCAGCGCGACCGCGCCCCCGGCCGCGCGCTCGGCGAGGGGCCGGAAGTCGAGGAGCAGGCGGTTGGGGTTGAGCGTCTGGGGCCGCAGCATCTGCCGGCGCGAGAAGGCGAGGAGCTGCTGGGTGAGTTGCTCGCCGCGCCGCGCCGCCGTCATGGCGGCCTCCGCCAGCCGCTTCACGCGCTCGACCTGGTCGGGGCGCCGGATCATCATGTCGAGGCCGCCGACGATCACCGTCAGGAGGTTGTTGAAGTCGTGCGCGACCCCGCCCGTGAGCTGCCCGATCGCCTCCATCTTCTGGGCCTGGCGCAGCGCCTCCTCGGTGACGTGCTGCTCGGTGCGGTCCATGAGGATGCCGGCCATGCGGACCGGCGTGCCGGACGCGTCGCGCTCGGAGCGGCCCCGGAGCGCGCTCCAGCGCACGGCGCCGTCCGTGCGCCGGATGCGGAACTCGAGGTCGAGCGTCCCGGTGTCCCGGGCCGCCGCGAACGCCGCCTCGACCGCGGGGCGGTCCTCCTCCACGACGTGCCCGAGGAAGCGCTCCCACCCCCACGCGGCCTCGGGCGCCGCGTAGCCGAAGATCAGGTCGTGGCGGGGCGAGCGGCGCCAGCCGTCGCTCGCGAGATCGAGGTCCCACGAGGCCATCCCGGCCGCGTCGAGCGCGAAGGCGAGGGTCTCGCGCGCCGCCTCGACCTCCCGGGTCCGCTCGACGACGCGTCGCTCGAGGCCCTCGTTGACGAGGCGCAGGTGCTCCTCGGCCCGCTCCCGCTCGAGGAAGAGGCCGCGGACCTGGTACTGGCGCCGGCGGGCCCGCAGGGCCGCCGTCACGGCGCTCGTCAGGGTCTCGGCGTTGATGGGACGCTCGAGCAGCACGACGTTGCCGAGATGGGCGAGGATCCCGGCGGCGCTCTCGGAGCGCCGCCCGGACTGGCGCGTGGCGAGCACGATGAACGGGAAGTCCGACCAGGCCGGCTGCGCGTCGAGCCAGGCGAACAGGTCCCGGGCCTGCGTGCCGACGAGGGCCTCCTCGGTGACGAGCGCCGCCCCGGCGCCCGCTCGCAGGCACGCCACCCACTCCCCCAGGGCCGCGCAGGGCGCGGCCGGGATCGACCCCCTCGCCAGCACCTGCTCGATCACGGCGGCGTCGCGCCCGCGCGGCGCCAGGATCAGGACGCGCCCCTCGAGATCGGGGACCGCGCTCATCCGGAGTGATCCCCGGCCGGCAGCATGGCGATCCGGCCCCGGTACGACGGCAGGCCCGTGAGCACGCCCTCGAAATCGACCAGGGCCTCGCCCACCTGGAGCCCGCCGGAGGTGAGCTTCAGCTCCCGGATCGTGCGCTCGTGCGCGTTGACCCGGCTCTTGACCACCGACAGGGCCGTGCGGACCTCGCCCTTGGCCTCGAAGAACCGGAACAGCAGGATCGCGTCGCTCAGGTAGCTCAGGTCCACGTCCGAGCGCACGTCCCCGACGATGCCGTGCTGGCCGAGCACCAGGAGGGTCGTGACCCCCTGCTGGTTCAGGTAGTTCAGGAGTTCGTGCATCTGCAGCATCAGGAACTGCTCGCCGGGCATGGCCTGGAGGTAGGCGTTCAGGCTGTCGACCACGACGAAGCGGGAGCCGCGCTCCTCCACGGCGGTCCGGACGGCCGCCGTGAACTCGCCCGGCGCGAGCTCGGCCGGGTCGACCTGCGTGACGGTGAGCCGGCCGGCCGCGATGTGGGGGGCGAGGTCCATGCCGAGGAGCGCCGAGCGGATCAGCAGCGTCCCGAGCCCCTCGTCGAACAGGTAGTAGGTGCCCGTCTCGCCCCGCTCCAGGGCGGCCAGCATGCAGCGGATCGCCGTCGTGGTCTTGCCGACCCCGGAGGGGCCGATCAGCAGGGTGTTGGTGCCCGGCACCAAGCCGCCGCCGAGGAGGAGGTCGAGCTCGGGCGAGCCCGTCGAGGCCGCGACCGGCGAGTAATCCGCGTGGTGCTCGGCCGCGATCAGGCGCGGGAAGACCCGCAGGCCGCCGGTCTCGAGCACGAAGTCGTGGTTGCCGCCGCGGAACTTGATGCCGCGCATCTTCACGATCCGCAGGCGGCGGCGCTCGGAGCCGAACTCGCGCGGCGTCTGCTCCAGCGCGATCACCCCGTGGGCGATGCTGTGGAGCTGGAGGTCCCCCGGCTCGGAGGTTCGGTCGTCGAGCATCAGGACGGTGCAGCTGCGCCGGGCGAAGAACTGCTTGAGCGCCAGGATCTGGCGCCGGTAGCGCAGCGGGTTCTGGGCGAGCAGGCGCAGCTCCGACAGGCTGTCGAACACGACGCGCGTGGGCTTCAGGGTGTCGACGCTGGCGATGACCTCCTTGACGGTCTCGCCGAGCTCGACCTCGGAGGGGTGCAGGATCGACTGCTCGCTGTCGGGATCGAGGCCGAGCTCGTTGACGAGCTCGTGGAGCGCGACGTCGTCGAGGGACCAGCCGTGCGTGGCCGCCGCCGCGCGCAACTCCTCGGAGGTCTCCGACAGGGTCACGTAGAGCCCGCGCTCGCCCCGGGCGGCGCCGTCGAGGAGGAACTGGAGCGCCAGCGTGGTCTTGCCGGTGCCCGGCGTGCCCTCGAGGAGGTAGAGGCGATCGGGCGTCAGCCCGCCGCACAGGATCTCGTCGAGGCCCGGGATGCCGGTCGAGAGACGGGGGACGGGGGGGCGTGCGCGTTCCGGTTCGAGTCCTTGTCCTGCCATGCGCGTGATGCGTCGAGCCTCCCCAACCCTACGGTCACAAACGCGGAACGGCCGAGAATGCTCCGGCCGTATTCGAACAATGCTCGACCCCAGTATCACCGCCCCGGAGCCGAGGCGATGCCCACCTTCGTCCCGCTGGGGCAGGTTCCTCCCCGCCGCGGGCTTGTCGGCACTCCCGCCGGGGGCTTGCCGGCACTCCCGCCGGGGGCTTGCCGGCACTCCCGCCGGGGGCTTGCCGGCACTCCCGCCGGGACGGCGCCCGCCGTCACCGGGCGGCGGTGCCCGCGTGCGCGAGGAAGAAGCGCACCATCTCCCGGCTGGCATCGGGCCCGCTCGGATCCGTGTACGAGCCGCTCGCGCTGCCGCCCGACCAGGCGTGCCCGGCGCCGTGCAGGACCCACTGCTCCAGGAGCGCCGGCCCGTCGCCCTCGCGCTGGACCGTGCAGGTGTAGGCCACCCCGCCCTCGGACCGGCCGCGCGTCACGACCCGGCCCAGCGCCGCGCCGGGGGCCGCCTGGGCGACGACGTGGTCGGCGTTGACCG
>NZ_QOWC01000365.1 GCF_003574465.1 Methylobacterium crusticola | reverse complement strand
TTCGCCGGCGCGCCAGCGCCGAGCAATTGCGGCGCGGATTGAGGTGCTGGCGGTGGTCAGCGGTCGTCGGGCCTGAGGAGGCTGTCGTGGCGGATGTGCTCGTGGTTGGGGCTGGGCCTGTCGGCTTGACGCTCGCCTGTGAACTGGCCCGCCACGGCGTGCGCTGCCGGATCATCGACCGCGCGCCCCAGCCGCTGCCCTACTGCCGCGCGATCGGGGTCACGCCGCGGACGCTGGAGGTCTGGGACGACATGGGACTGGCTCGTGAGATGATCGACGCGGGTATCTGGCTCACGGGCCTGCGCTCGATCATCCACGAGCGGCCGCCAGTCGATGCGCCCAATCCGGCTCTCGACCTACCCTACGCCGCGCTCGGCCTGCCCCAGTACGAGACTGAGCGCATCCTCACCCGACAGCTTGAACGCTACGGCCACCTGGTCGAGCGCGGCGTGTCCCTATCGGCCCTGCGCCAGGACGGCAGCGGCGCCGCCGCCCGCATCGAGCGCGAGGGTCGTGTGAGCAAGGAAGCCAGCTTCCGGTACGTCGTGGGGTGCGACGGCGCGCACAGCGCGGTCCGGCGCCTGCTCGGCATCGCGTTCGAGGGCGAGGCCTATCCCTGGCCCTTCATGCTGGGCGACGTGCGGATCGGCTGGGACGTGCCCTATGGCATGTCGGTGCGCGCCCTGCGGCTGGTGCAAGGTGGTCCGCCCGCCATGTTCATCGCCATTCCGCTGCCGGAGCCAGGCCGATACCGCGTCTCGATGTTGGCCTCGGCCGGGCTCGTGCCCGCGGGCGGCTCCGAGCACGGCATCCAGGCCGAGCTGAAGGGTCCCTCGCTCGACGAATTGCAGGCGGTCGCGGACGATCTCCTGCCCGACCGGCCGCGCCTGTCGGATCTGCGCTGGTCGTCGGTGTTCCGCATCAGCATGCGGCTGGCCGCCGCCTACCGGCAGGGCTGCGGCTTCATCGCGGGCGATGCTGCTCACATCCACCCACCCACGGGCGGTCAAGGGATGAACACGGGCATCCAGGACGCCTACAACCTCGCCTGGAAGCTCGCCCTCGTGATCCGCGGCCACGCCTCGGAAGCGCTGCTCGACAGCTACGAGGCGGAGCGACGACCGGTCGGAGCCGACGTGGTCGCACGCACCCGCGCGGCGAGCGAGAGCTACGGGCGCGAGCAGGGCGGAGCGCCGGACCGGCGGATTGAGACCCAGGTGCTGGTCTCCTACCGTGGAATGGAGTGGGTTCGCGACGATGCGGACGGAGCCGAGGGCCCCGCGGCTGGGGACCGGGCACCGGACGTCAGCGGCCTGATGCGGCAGGGTCTCGGTTTCCCGCTGCGCCTGCACGACGTCCTGCGCGGGACGGAGCACGTCCTGATCATCCACCTCGGAGAGACCGCACCGCCGGACGTCGTGTCCGACCTGTCGGCCTGGTTGCGGCAGATCCACTCGCATTCATGCGGGCACCTGCGCACCGTCACCGTTGCGGGCGTGACGGGTCCGCCTTCGGGGCCGGAGGTGACGCAGCTCGGCGATCCTGCGGGCGCATTCGCGAAGGCCTATGGCGCGGAGGCGACGGCCTTCCTGGTGCGGCCTGACGGCTACATCGGCTGGCGAGGCAGGTCCTGGCAGGAGAGCGGATTGAAGAGGCACCTCGACCAGGTGTTTCGCGTCGTATGAGCAAGCCGGCCCCCTGCCCGAGACAGATGAATTGCGGCCCTACACGGATGCTCACCCCACTCGAGAGCTCGCGCGAGGCTCTACCGATGGCGCGCCGGGAGCGTCGTTGCTGACGTTAGCGCAAGCCAGAAGATGCTTGGCGCGGCGGGAAGCACCGCCTGGCGGCAATGCACGTAGCGGTTCGACAAACGCGCGGCGTGAGCGCTATTGCGTCAGTGAGTGAGGCCGGGGGACGGTCCGACGCCGAAGCAACTGCCGTGCAGTGTCGCGCGTGCGGCGGCGGGCCAGGCGAACCTCACGCCGTA
The DNA here is from genome assembly GCF_003574465.1 of Methylobacterium crusticola. Classification (GTDB taxonomy): domain Bacteria; phylum Pseudomonadota; class Alphaproteobacteria; order Rhizobiales; family Beijerinckiaceae; genus Methylobacterium; species Methylobacterium crusticola. The sequence goes on along the minus strand of NZ_QOWC01000365.1, from coordinate 2,192 downwards.
CAGTCCGATCGGGGGGCACATGGCAGGCGGGAAACGATCCTTTGAAGGCATGGCGAGGGAGGGCAACGACAGGGCCTCGACCTCACGCCGGCACTTTCTCTCGCAGAGCTCCGCGCTCGTTGGCGGTGCCGTTGCGGGTGGCCTCCTGGCCGAGCGGGCCCGCGCCGCGGAGCCGATGGACGCCCCCCCAAACATCCCCGAATGGATGAAAACGCCGGGTGCGGACACTGGGGCACAGCCCTACGGCACGCCCTCGGTGCACGAGAAGCACGTCGTCAAGAACATCCCGAAGTCGCTCAAGCAGTACACCTCGGCCTCGGTTCGCACGCCGTTGCAGGACCTCGACGGGATCATCACGCCGAACGGCCTGTTCTACGAGCGCCATCATGGCGGCGTACCCGATATCGATCCGGCCCAACACCGCTTGATGATCCACGGCCTCGTCGAGCGACCGCTGATCCTGACGATGGAGGAGATCCGGCGCTTTCCGTCAGAGTCGCACATCTACTTCCTCGAATGCTCGGGCAACCCCGACTTCAAGGCGATCAACGCCGGCCGCACGGCCTCCGATCTCGTCGGATTGGTGAGTTGCGCGGAATGGACCGGCGTGCGCCTCAAGACGGTGCTTGAGGAGGTCGGGCTCAAGCCCGGCGCCCACTGGATCGTCGCGGAGGGCGCCGATGCCGCGGCCTTGACCCGCAGCATCCCGATCGAGAAATGCCTCGACGACGCATTGCTGGTCTACAGCCAGAACGGTGAGCGCCTGCGCCCGCAGCAGGGCTATCCCTTGCGCGTCTTCCTGCCCGGCTTCGAAGGCAACATGAGCGTGAAGTGGCTGCGGCGCCTCAACGTGGCGGCCGAACCGGCCTATTCCCGCGAGGAGACCGCGAAGTACACCGACCTGATGCCGGACGGCACGGCGCGGCAGTTCACCTTCCTCATGGAAGCGAAGTCGATCATCACGCGACCGTCGGGCACGCAGCGGATCGAGCGCGGCTTCAACGAGATCACCGGCATCGCCTGGAGCGGGCGCGGCAGGATCGCGCGGGTGGAGGTCTCCGTCGATGGAGGCAGGACGTGGCAGGACGCGCAGTTGCAGGCGCCGATCCTGAACAAGGCACTGACCCGGTTCCGGTTGCCTTGGACGTGGACCGGTGAAGCCGCGATCATCCAGAGCCGCGCCACCGACGAGACCGGCTACGTGCAACCCGGCGTCGAGATGCTGACCGCGGCGCGCGGCATGAACTCGTTCTACCACAACAACGCCATCATCCCCTGGCGCATCGCGACGAGCGGAGAGGTCTCCAATGGCTATCCGAAGGCTTGAGGTTGCAGCCGCGGCGCTGCTCGTCGCCTCCGTAAGCTCGGCCTGGGCGGACGGCCGCTACGGCTTGGGCCGTCCGGCAAGCGAGGCTGAGATCGCGGCCTGGGATATCGACGTCGACCGCGACGGCAGGAAGCTCCCAGCAGGAAGCGGCAGCGTCGCGCATGGCCGCGAGGTGTTCGCCGCGCAATGCGCGTCCTGCCACGGACAGGCCGGCGAAGGCGGCGTCGGCGACAAGCTCGTTGGTGGCAACGACACACTCACGTCGGCGAAGCCCGTGAAGACAATCGGAAGCTACTGGCCCTATGCGCCGACGGTGTTCGATTATGTTCGCCGCGCCATGCCGATGAATGCACCGCAATCGCTAGGCAACGACGATATCTACGCGGTGGTTGGATATCTGCTCAACCTGAATGGGCTCGTGGCGGACGACGCGGTTCTCGACGCCAGATCGCTGTCGACGGTGCGCATGCCGAACCGCGATGGCTTTGTCGCCGATCCGCGGCCCGACGTGCCTTGAGGGTCGCGGGCGCGCATCCGCCGAACGATCCGGTTCAACGCTCCCCAACGTCGGATCTTGACAGCCGGCCGAGACTGGCTGAGCGCGAAGCGACCGCTTTCGGGCAAGGCGTGGGTTGCCCTTCCTCCCATGGATGGCGCGAGTGTCGACCACGCACGCGGTTCGTGAATGGAGGCTGTGAAATTTAGTCTATGGGGTCTGCCAGGCAATTGATTGCCAACCCATTCAACGGACACCCGCTAAGCCCCGGCACCTCCAGCATTGAGCAGGCGGTAGACGCAAGCTCGTCCGATACCTGATGTTGATGTTGACCCGCTCTCGTGGAGCCCTTCAGGCATTCCCACGAGG
>NZ_KZ984674.1 GCF_003574465.1 Methylobacterium crusticola | reverse complement strand
GGTGCTCACCGACGGCCGCGCCAACGTGGCGCGCTCCGGGGCCCCGGGCCGGGCCCGGGCGGCGGCCGACGCCCTCGCGGCGGCCCGGGCCCTCGGCGCCGCCGGCACCCGCGCCCTCCTGATCGACACCGCGCCACAGCCCCGGGACGAGGCCCGCCACCTCGCCGACGCCATGGCGGCGACCTACCTGCCCCTCCCGTACGCCGACGCCGCCCGCCTGACCGAGGCGGTCCGCCGGGCGGGGGGCTGAGGGACCGGCATGGCGGTGTTCGACCGAGACAGGCCCTCCTGGGAGCGCGACGGGCGCGACTGGCCGAACCGCGACCTCAGCCGCTTCGTCGCGGCCGGCGGGCTGACCTGGCACGTGCAGGAGGCCGGGGCCGGGCCCGTCCTGCTCCTCGTCCACGGCACGGGGGCCGCCACCCATTCCTGGCGCGGGCTGCTGCCGCGCCTCGCCGAGCGCTTCCGGGTGGTGGCGCTCGACCTGCCCGGGCACGGCTTCACGGACCCGCTGCCCGCCACCTCCCTGCCCGGCATGGCCGCGGCCCTGCGCGCCCTCGTGGAGACCCTCGGGCTCGCCCCCGCGGTCGTGGTCGGCCACTCCGCGGGCGCCGCCATCCTGGTGCGGCTGTGCCTTGACGGCGGCCTCTCGCCCCGCCTGCTCGTCGGGCTCAACGCGGCGCTCAAGCCCTTCCCGGGCATGGCCGGGCTGATCTTCCCGTCGATGGCGCGGATGCTCTTCCTCAACCCGGTCACGCCCCGGGTCTTCGCCTGGTCGGCGGACCGGGCCGCGGTGGAGCGGCTGATCACCGGCACCGGCTCGACCCTGGACCGCCGGGGTCTCGACCTCTACCGCCGCCTGTTCCAGCGCGCGTCCCACGTGGCCGGCGCGCTCGCCATGATGGCGAACTGGAACCTCGACGCCCTCGACCGCGACCTGCCGCGCCTCGCCGTGCCGGCCCTGCTGATCGTCGGCGAGGCCGACCGGGCCATCGCGCCCGAGACGGCGCGGGACGTGGCGCGGCGCCTGCCCCGGGCCCGCGTCGAGCGGGTCGGCGCCCTCGGGCACCTCGCCCACGAGGAGCGCCCCGACCTCGTCGCCGGCCTGATCGAGCGGGAGGCACAAGGCCTCGGCGTGCTCGCGCCGGCGCATCTCGCCGGGGAGGCCGGGCCCTGAGCGCGGCCGGCGGCCGCGCCGGCGCGGCGGGCTTCCCTCATGCGAAAGGACCGGGCCGGCGCCGCCCGCTACGATTTTCGGCAGCGTTGCCAGCCCGCGGGAATTGCGATTAGGTCTCCGGAGCCGGTCGCCGTCGCGGCGCCGCGGGCCGGGGATGCGGAGATGTCGGACGAGCGTCAGCGCGTGGCCGCCGGTGCGCCGATCCGCGCCGACCGCCTCCCGGGCCTCGCGGCGGGGGGGACGGCCGGCCTCGACCGGCGCCTGACCCTCATCGCCGAGGCGCTCGGCTGCGCGGTCGAGGACGTCCGCGCCGAGGCGGGCGCGCACCCGCTGCCGCCGGACGACCTCTGCCGGCAGGGCGTGGAGCTGCTGCGCCTGTTCGTCTCCATCCAGGATCCCGCCGCGCGCCGCCGCTGCCTCGACCAGGTCCGGAACACCGCCCAGGGGCCGGCCGCGCGCGACGCCTGAGTCCGCACGGGAGCCGCTTGCCTCCCCGCTTGGTTGCGGCGATAGTGTCAACTGATGTTGACACTCGACGCTCCGCCGCCCCGCCTCCAGGGGTCTGCCCGCCGCCCCCGCGCGGTGGTGATCGGCAGCGGCTTCGGCGGCCTCGCGGCGGCCGTGCGGCTCGGCGCCCGCGGCTACCGCGTCACGGTGCTGGAGCGCCTCGACCAGCCGGGCGGGCGGGCGCGGGTCCACCGCCAGGACGGCTTCACCTTCGACGCCGGCCCGACCATCGTCACGGCGCCGTTCCTGTTCGAGGAGCTGTGGGCGCTGTGCGGGCGGTCGCTCGCCGACGACGTGACCCTCGTGCCGATGCGGCCGTTCTACCGCATCCGCTTCGAGGACGGCACCACCTTCGCGATGAGCGGCGACGAGGCCGAGATGCGGGCCGAGGTGGCGCGCCTCTCGCCCGCCGACCTCGACGGCTACGCCCGCTTCATGGCGGCCTCGCAGGAGATCTGCCGCATCGGCTTCGAGCGGCTCGGCCACGTGCCGTTCGGCTCCCTCGGCGACATGCTGCGCATCGCGCCCGACCTCCTGCGCCTCGGCGGCCATCGCAGCCTGTACGGGCTCGTCGCCCGCTACCTGCGCGACGAACGCCTGCGCACGGTGTTCAGCTTCCATCCCCTGCTGATCGGCGGCTCGCCGTTCCGGGCGAGCGCGATCTACGGCCTGATCGCCCATCTCGAGCGGCGCTGGGGCGTGCACTTCGCCCTCGGCGGGACCGGGCGGCTCGTCTCCGGCCTCGTCGGCCTGATCGAGGGGCAGGGCGGCCGCGTCCGGCTCGGCGCCGAGGTCGCCCGGATCGCGGTCGAGGACGGCACCGCCCGCGGCGTCGTCCTGGCGGACGGCGAGCGGATCGCCGCCGACGTGGTGGTGTCGAACGCCGACTCGGCCTGGACCTACCGCCACCTCCTGCCGCCCGAGGCCCGGCGGCGCTGGAGCGACCGGCGGCTCGCCCGGGCGCATTCCTCCATGGGGCTGTTCGTCTGGTACTTCGGCACGCGCCGGACCTACCCGGACGTCGCCCACCACACCATCCTGCTCGGGCCGCGCTACCGCGCGCTCCTGCACGACATCTTCGCCCGCAAGGTGCTGGCCGACGATTTCAGCCTCTACCTGCACCGTCCCACCGCCACCGACCCGGGCCTGGCGCCGCCGGGCCACGACGCCTTCTACGTGCTCGCCCCGGTGCCGAACCTCGACGGGGGCCAGGACTGGGCGGCCCTCGCCGAGCCCTACCGCCGGCGCATCGCCGGCCACCTCGAGGCGACGCTGCTGCCGGGGCTGTCCGACGCGCTCGTCACTTCCCGGGTGACGACGCCGCAGGATTTCCGGGACGACTTCCTGGCCTACCGCGGCTCCGGCTTCGGCCTGGAGCCGATCCTGACCCAGAGCGCCTGGTTCCGCCCGCACAACCGCAGCGAGGACGTGCGGCACCTCTACCTCGTCGGGGCCGGCACCCATCCGGGGGCGGGTCTTCCCGGGGTCCTATCCTCCTCGCGCATTCTCGATCGAGTGGTGCCGGATGCCGCGCTCTTCGCCTGAGACCTCCGCCCCCGCCGCACCCGGCGATGCCGACCGGATCGCCTGCCGGGCGGCCATCCGGGCGGGCTCGCGCAGCTTCTACGCGGCGTCGTGGCTGCTGCCCGGGGGCGTGCGGCGCGACGCCTACGGCCTCTACGCCTTCTGCCGCCTCTCCGACGACGCCGTCGACGGCGCCCTCGCCCGGCCGGACGCGGTGGCGCGCCTGCAGGACCGCCTGCGCGACGCCTACGCGGGCCGGCCCTTCGACCACCCGGCCGACCGGGCGCTCGCCGAGACCGTGGCCCGGGCCGGGATCCCGCCGGCCCTGCCCGAGGCGCTGCTCGAGGGGCTCGCCTGGGACGCCGCCGGCCGGCGCTACGCCGACCTCCCGGAGCTCACCGCCTACGCGGCCCGGGTCGCCGGCACGGTCGGCGCCATGATGACCCTGGTCATGGGCGTGCGCTCGCCCGTGGCCCTGGCGCGGGCCTGCGACCTCGGCGTGGCGATGCAGCTCACCAACATCGCCCGCGACGTCGGCGAGGATGCCCGCGCCGGCCGGCTCTACCTGCCCGTGGGCTGGATGCGCGAGGCCGGCCTCGACCCCGACGCCTTCCTGGCGCGGCCGGAGCCGAGCGCGGCCCTGCGCGCCGTGGTGGCGCGGCTGCTCGCGGCCGCCGACGCGCTCTACGCCCGGGGCGAGACCGGCATCGGCCTGCTCCCGCACCGCTGCCGCCCGGCGATCCGCGCCGCCGGCCTGATCTACGCCGAGATCGGCCGGGCGCTCGAGGCGAACGGCCTCGACCCGATCGCGGCCCGGGCCCGCGTTCCCGGCCGGCGCAAGGTCGCGCTGCTCGCCCGGGCGAGCCTCCCGCTNCCCGGACCCGCCGCTCCCCGAGGTGGCCTTCCTGGTCGACGCGGTGGCGCCCGTCCCGCCGGCCCGGCCGCAGCCGGCCTGGTGGGACGTCTCCGGCCGGGTGGTGCGCGTCCTCGACCTGATCGAGGCCCTGCGGGAGCGCGAGGCCGTCGAGGACGCCGCCGCCTCGTGAGCGGCCCGCCCGCCGCCCGGCGCGGCGCGTCCGGGCGGC
>NZ_QOWC01000362.1 GCF_003574465.1 Methylobacterium crusticola | reverse complement strand
GTAGTTTTCCTGCCACGTTTTCCTGACATCGGCGGCGTGGCGGCGCACTCGCGTCAAGCGCGTCAGCTGAAGCGGCTCTCAAAGATGTAAGGAAAACGGTCGTTTTCTTGACACGCAGATCCGAATAACGGAATGACCGAATACAGCGGTGAGCCATCGTTGGACTGTCACCCAAAAGCTGACATTCGGCTTTGCACCCATCTCGGTCAGTCAGCGGCCGTTGCCGGCATCTCCGAAGCGAACATCGGAACAGAGTGTATCACAAGCAGCAGGCAGAGTCCTGATTTGTAAGCGGCCCTACGAACTATCGAAGAACTCATAACCAAGTCGTTCGCGAAATTATCGGTGTTTTTGGCTGATCTACAGGAGCTCTAAAGCTTTCTCATTCCAACAATGCAGAACCCATGCCCAAAAGGATCACTGCAGAACGCGACGGGGGGAAAGCCTGGCACGCGGTGCACCTGTTCTGACCTTGCGCCGTTCGCCAAGGCGCGCCCAAGCGTTCCTTCAAAGTCGTCGACACGAAAATCGACGTGAACCGGTGTCCAATGGCGCTCATATCGCCGAACGTCATTGCTGCCTGGCGCTGGTGATGAACCAGCCGGTTTTGCAAGAAGCCCGATCGTCGCATCACTCAAGGTCAACATTGCATAGCCAGGATGAGGTCGAGATGTCTCGATGAAGCCGAAGGCATCACTATAAAACTTTAGTCCCTCTTCGATAGACGGAACGTCGATGGAAACAGTAATCTTCATTTCAGCTATTCCACTCTCTTGTATGCTGATAAATATTCACGGAACTAAACGCGCACAAGGACTTGATCATGCCAGAACCCCGCCTTCCAGCAAGCGTCGGCTTCCCACGCCCATCCGGACTTTCGCCGGCAGCGGGCGTTGCCAAATTCCGTATCGGGGTCGGTTCCGGACGTTAAGGCCGCGCCTGGTTTACTTCCGGCAGTCAGCGCGTCAGCACGATGTGGGTCGCAAGCTCCGTTGGGACCGTCTCCGTCACCCGGTAGCCCAGGCCTGGCAGGTCGATGCCCGCGAACAAGTGCTCACCCCGGCCCAGAACAATGGGCGACACCGCCAGGTGCAATTCGTCGATCGCGCCCGCGAGCAGATACTGGCGAACCGTCGACACACCGCCGCCGATCTTGACGTCCAGATCGCCGGCGGCGGCCTTGGCTTGGGCGAGCGCTGCCTCGATCCCCCCGGTTACGAAATGGAAGGTCGTCCCGCCCTCCATCACGATGGGTGCCCGGGGGTGATGGGTGAGGATGAAGGTCGCCGCGTGGTACGGGGGATTGTCGCCCCACCAGCCCTTCCAGTCGGGCCCGCCCCAATCGTCGCCGGCCGGTCCGAACATGTTGCGGCCGAGGATGAAGGCGCCGAAGCCTTCCGCCGCGGCGCGGGCGAAGCGGTCGTCGGTCCCACCATCTTGCCCGATCATCGATCGAAAGGTCCGGGTCGGGAAGAACCACTTGTGGAGCTCTCGGCCGCCCTTGCCCATCGGATGCTCCAGGCTCTGGTCCGGGCCGGCCCCGAAGCCATCGATGGAGACCGCGAAACCTCTCGCGCGCACCTTGCCCATGGTCGTCAGACCTCTGCCTTCAGAAGGACGATCAGGTCGTCCAGCTGCTCGAACTGCTCGCCCCACCCGCTCGTGCTTCCGGAGGCCAGGGCGTCGTCGAGTGCTTCTTTCGAGGGATAGAGCTCGTGCACGACGACGTGTGTCGCGCCGTCCCTTTCCTCGAAGGTCACCGTGGTGACCGCCCCATCCTCACCACCTTCGTCGTTGGTCCAGACGAGGCGGGCATGGGGCGTCACCTCTATGTATCGGCCAAAGAACGCCATGGGCCCTTCCGAGGACGGGTTGCCCATCAGCAAACGGTAAGTGCCACCCGTGCGGATGTCGGCCTCGAATGAGATCAAAGAGACACTACAGGATTTGGGCACCCACCACCGCTGGAAAAGCTCTGGCCTGGACCATGCTTCGAAGACGATGCGCGCCGGGCCGTCGACGGTTCGCGTAATGGCAAGCTCCCTGGCCGATATCCGCTCCACTGTTGTGCTTGCCTTCCCCACGGCGGGGTCACTCTGTCTGCCTGCGTTCATCAGCTGCGCGCTCGTCATCGCTAGCGTCCCTTCACGCCGCCTGGCGCTGGCCGGCAAGGCCGAGCCTGTTGCCCCCCGAGTCAGTGATGTTGGCCGAGTAGCTGCCGCCGGGGATGGGATCGGGACCCTGGAGCACCGTGCCGCCCCTCTCGCGGACCGTCGCGAGCGCGGCATCGATATCGGCCACGTGGACGTACCAATTCCATCGGGCCGGCGCGCCGGTAGCTGCACTCGACATCACCGCGCCAGGGCGCAGGTCGCCGCGGCCGATGAAGGCGTACTCGCCCATCCCGCCCATCGGCATGGCCCCGAGCTTCTCCCAGCCGAAGAGTGCCCCGTAGAACGCGAAGGCAGCTTCGGGATCGGGAGTTGCGAGCTCGATCCACACACCGTGGCCGAGGGTTTGCTCCGTCCCAAGAGGCACCGCCCCGAAGGCTCTGCTCTGGTCGGGGCTCGCCGCATCCATCAGGGCGAAGACCACATCCTGCGGGTCGCTGACCATGGCGAAGCGACCGACGTGGGGGATGTCGATAGGGCCGAACCGGATCTGGCCGCCGAGATCCACCACCCGGGAGGCCGTGGCATCGACGTCGCGGGTCGCGAGATAGACTGCCCAACCAGGAAAGCCGGGAGTTTCGGGCACTGACCGTCTGATCCCGGCCACCGGCTTCCCATCTGCCTCCGCGACTCTGTAGCCGCCATGCTCCGGCATCGGCGAAGGTGCGACGCGCCAGCCGGCGACAGCCTCGTAGAAGGCTTGTGCCGCATCTTGGTCGGCCGCGTTCAACTCGAACCAGATGGGTTTACCCTCGGCAGTTGGCATCGGGCGCATTCCTCCGTGACAACGGGCGCGTCGGCTGCATCGCAAGCCCACTTACGGCCCCGCTTTGCCCAGGCTGGCATTCTCGGTTATACAAAGCAACCATGCAGTCAGAAAAAACAACCAGTGAGGCGTCTGCGTCGCGGGAGCGTCGGTACGATGACGCTTGCGGCACTGCGCTCGCCCTGGAGTTCATTGGTGAGCGTTGGTCGCTGCTGATCATGCGCGAGCTGGTCTTCGGCCCCCGCCGCTTCGGCGAGCTTCGAGCGAACCTTCCAGGCATCAGCGCCAACGTGCTGACGCAGCGACTAGACAGCCTGGAAGATGCAGGCATCGTCTGCCGCTTCCGGCTGCCGTCGCCGGCCAACGTACAGGTCTACGACCTGACAGCGTGGGGCCGTGAGGCCGCGCCATTGATGCGCGACCTGGGCCGCTGGGCGGCTCGCTCGCCGCGGCATGATCCGAGCCTGTTCATGTCGGCGGCTTCAGCCATGATGTCGCTCCAGGCCCTGATTGATCGAGAGCGTGCCGCGGAAATGGCTGTCACAGTTGCCTTTCATTTCCCTGGCGAGGACTTCATCGCGACAGTGACGGGCGGTGAGATCCGCGTGAACCGTGGTGTCCTGGAGGCACCCGATCTCGCCTTCACCGGAGATACCATGGCGATGCGCCGCACGGTCTATGGCAAGGTGCCTCTGGCCAGAGACGGTGCGGGCGGAACGCTCGCCTTCGCGGGCGAGGCCGATCTCGCACAGTCCTTCGTCGATCTCTTCGCTCTGCCCGCCAAAACCGCCTGAGGAGCGCCTTAGCGGTCGGATCGGTAATCGGCGCCATTCCGGAATGCCGGGTGAGCTGCGCGATGGCAGGCCAGAACGCACCTTCGCGGAAGCGGACATGCCGCTTCCAGCAAGGCCGAATATTGTCGAAGGGCAAAATTCGGTCGGCAGGACTCCGTCAGCTTTTCTGGCCAACCATCTCCGAAGCGGAATGGTGGCTTGCTGCCAGACTCGGTTGTTTCGGGCCAATCAGACTGTCGATAAGCAGGCCTTCCGAAGGCACGACCAGGGTCGCAAGCTGCCCCTCAGGCCGTGCCTGTCGTGATCCGCCAAGCAGGCCACCTTGTTGGTTCAAGCAATGCGTGGCGACCGCATAGGCGCACCGTTTGATTTCCTGACATGCAATCCTTACATGGTTAAGTGGCTGAAAAACCCTCGTTTTCTGTACATACGGCGCTGCCAAGCCAGGGCAGCTTCGGTGGCGAGCCGAATTTGGCCACGCGCCCAAAATGAGCCGGCGCCTCGCCACGGCTGAGACCCCGTTTCAGAACGGGCTGATGAGCTTGACGGTTGAGTGAGCGGCCGGCGTCGCGAGCGTTGGGAGA
>NZ_QOWC01000361.1 GCF_003574465.1 Methylobacterium crusticola | reverse complement strand
GCGCGTCAACAACGCGGTCAAGGAGGGGGAGGTTGAGCGGTGACACCGGAGCCATCCTCACGTCCGGAAGGGGGAAGCCCGCCGGCAGGCCGGGCGGGATGAGCGGGAGCGGGCCGGCCGGAGCGGCCGGCGGTCAGGCGACATCGAGCGGCGCCGTACCGGCGGCGCGTCCGTCCGCCCCCAGGGTGATGCGCTGGATACGCGTTTCGGCGCGCTGAAGCAGCGCCTCGCAGTGGCGCTTCAACACCTCGCCGCGCTCGTAGATCGCCACCGACTCGTCGAGCGGCACGTTGCCTTGCTCGAGGCGGTGCACGATGCCCTCGAGCTCCTCCAGCGCCTTCTCGAACGGCAGGTCTGCGGCGCCGGTCGGGCCGGGTGCGGGGGCCGCCGCGCGGCTGGCGTCGGACCGGGCTACGGTCATCCCAGGATGCTCCTCACGAGCAACGGGTTATGACGGCGGGCGGCGCGTGAAACAACCCTCCGGCCGCGGGCCGGCGCCGGCGGGTTGCAATTGCGGGTCGAGGGCTGCGTTTCGGCCACACCTGCGACGGTATCCCTCGGGCCGGGCGCCCGGCCCCGCCTCACTCGAGGCTCAGGCTGAACGGCTCGCCCTCGAAGGCGTCCTGCCCGCGCCCGATGGCGGCGATCGCCGCGACCATGCGGCCCTTTCGGCCGAGCATCTCGTCCGCGAGGGCGACGAGGCGGGCGTTCGGGGTGGCGGAGGGCGAGGCCTCCCGGAGCGCGCGGGCGATCCCGGCCTCGTCGCGCTCGGGCCGCAGCGCACAGGTCGCGATGTAGGCGGCCGCGGTGGAGCGGCTGATGCCGGCGTAGCAGTGGATCACGATCGGCTGCGCCCGTCCCCAGGCCCGCACGAAGTCGAGGAGCTGCGCGACGTGGGCGCGATCGGGCAGGACGTGGCTCTCGAGGGCCTCCGTGATGTCGCTCACCCCGACGAACAGGTGGTTCTCCGCCGCGACGCTGGCCGGCCGCACCACAGGGGTGCCGACGTTGATCAGGGTGACGACGTGGCTCGCGCCGGCCGCCGCCACGGTCTCGGGCAGGCGGGAGAGGGAGCAGACGTAGACCTTGGGCATGGGGATGTGACCTCAGGCAGGGGCGGCCGCGCCCTGCGTCGCGTCGGCGAGGGCGGTGAAGCGCGCCAGGAACCGGGCCTGCGCCTGCGCGGTCGGCCAGGGCTCGAGCAGGGCGTCGACCGGCACCGACAGGGGCTCCGGCCGCCCGAAGACGCGCACCGCCTCCCCGTGCGAGAAGCCGGCGAGCGCCGTCGCCTCCAGGAAGGCGCTGAGCCGGTCGGCGCGCTTGATCAGCCGCTGCATCGCGGCCGTGGGGGCGGGCGCGAGGCCGAAGCGCAGGCGGATCGCCGCCAGGAGGCGGGTCTCCACCGCCTTGTAGGAGTGGCCGATCGCGGCCTTGAAGGGCGAGATGATGTCGCCGATGACGTATTCGGGCGCGTCGTGCAGCAGGAGCTCCAGCCGCTCGGCCGCGGTGGCGGCGGGCTGGAAGCCGCCGCCGATCGCCTCGACCAGGAGCGCGTGCTGCGCCACCGAGAACACGTGCGGCCCCGCCGTCTGGCCGTTCCAGCGCGCCACCCGGGCGAGCCCGTGGGCGATGTCGGCGATCTCGACGTCGAGGGGCGACGGGTCGAGGAGATCGAGCCGCCGCCCCGAGAGCATCCGCTGCCAGGCCCGCGCCGGCGCCGTCACGGCGCGCTCCCGCGGCCGCCCGGGCCCGGCAGGGCCGCGCAGGGGCCGTGCCGGCAGCAGCCGACGAGGTGGTCGTTGACCATGCCGACCGCCTGCATGAAGGCGTGCACGATGGTCGGGCCGCAGAACCCGAACCCCTCCGCCCTGAGGGCCTTGGAGATCCGCCGCGAGACCTCGGTCTCGGTCGCGACGTCGGCGCGGGCGCGGGGCCGCCCCTGGAGCGGGCGCCCGTCGACGAAGTCCCACAGGAAGTCGGAAAAACCCCGGCCGCGCTCCTGCATGGCGAGGTAGGCGCGGGCGCCCCGGACCGTCGCGACGATCTTGGCCCGGTTGCGGATGATGCCCTCGTCCCGCATCAGCGCCTCGACCTCGGCCTCGCCGAAGCGCGCGATGGCGGCGGGCTCGAAGTCCGCGAAGGCGCGGCGGAACCGGTCGCGCCGGCGCAGGATGGTGATCCAGGACAGGCCGGCCTGGAACCCGTCGAGGATCAGCTTCTCGAACAGCGCGCGGTCGTCGTGCTCCGGCACGCCCCACTCGGTGTCGTGGTAGGCGACGTAGAGCGGATCGGTGCCGGGCCACCAGCAGCGGTCCTGGCCGTCGGGATGATGGACGAGTCCTGTCGACATGCCGGCCGGTGTAGCGGCGCGCCCCGAGAAGACAACCTACCCGACGAACTCGCTCGCCGCGAAGCCCTGCAGGTAGAGCAGGCCCGTGAGGTCGCCGTGCTCGATCCGCGCGTGGGCGGCGGCCGCCACCGCGGGCTTCGCCCGGTAGGCGACGCCGAGGCCCGCCGCCTCCAGCATGGCGAGGTCGTTGGCGCCGTCGCCGACCGCCAGCGTCTCGGCCGCCTCGAGCCCGAGGCGGGTGCGGTGCGCGACCAGCGCCGCCCGCTTGGCGTCGCGCCCGACGATCGGCTCCTCGACCGTGCCGGCGAGCGCCCCGTCGGCGACCACGAGGCGGTTCGCCTGGTGCTCGTCGAAGCCGATGAGGGCCGCGACCGGCCCGGTGAACAGCGTGAAGCCGCCCGAGACCAGGCTCGTGTAGGCGCCGTGGGCCTTCATGGTCCCGACCAGCGTGCGGGCCCCGGGCATCAGGGTGATGCGCGCCGCGATCACGGCGTCGACGGCCGCGAGGGCGAGGCCCTTCAAGAGGGCGACGCGCTCGCGCAGGGCCGGCTCGAAGGCGACCTCGCCGCGCATCGCCCGCTCGGTGATCGCCGCGACCTGCGGCTTCAGCCCGACCTGGTCGGCGAGCTCGTCGATGCATTCCTGCCCGATCATGGTGGAATCCATGTCGGCGACGAGGAGGCGCTTGCGCCGGTGCGGCCCGGCGGGCTGGACCGCGACGTCGATGGGCTCGCCCCCGAGGGCGGCGCGCAGGCGCTCCGCCAGGGCCGGGGCCGATTCGGGCGCGCCCGGCACCAGCACCTCGGCGGCGACCTCGCCGTGCAGGATGCGCGGCTGGTGCCCGGTCGCCAGCACGCGCCGGGTCTCGGCCAGCACTGCGTCCGTGATGGCGGGGCGCTCCGGGTTTGCTATCAGGGTCGCCACCAGGGTCATCGCGAGGCTCGGGGTCACGGGCGGTTCGGCGGGCCGTCCCGTCCGGCCCGGCCGCGGCAGAAGGGCGGGACATGACGGGGCGCGTTCGGGCGATCCTCATCGCAGGGCCGACCGCCTCGGGCAAGTCGGCCCTGGCCCTGACGCTGGCGCGCCGGCACGGCGGCACGGTGATCAACGCCGATTCGATGCAGGTCTACCGCGACCTGCACCGCCTCACCGCCCGGCCGAGCCCGGAGGAGGCGGCGGCCGCGCCCCACCGGCTCTACGGCCACGTGGACGGCGCCGTGAACTTCTCGGTCGGGCACTACCTCGCGGAGGCCGGCGCGGCCCTGGCCGAGACCTGGCGGGCCGGCGCGCTGCCGATCGTCGTCGGGGGCACGGGCCTCTACTTCAAGGCGCTCACCGAGGGGCTGTCGGCGGTGCCGCCGATCCCCGGGGCGGTGCGGGACGCGGTCCGGGCCGGGGCCGAGGGCCGGCCCACGCCCGACCTGCACGCCGACCTCGCCCGCCGGGACCCGGAGGGCGCCGCGCGGCTGCGGCCCGCGGACCGCCTGCGCGTGCTGCGCGCCCTCGAGGTGATGGCCGCCACGGGCCGCCCCCTCGCGGCCTTCCACGCGCACCGCCGGCCGGGCCCCCTCGCCGGCCTGCCGTCCCTGCGGCTCTTCCTCACCCCCGACCGGGCAACCCTGCGCGCCCGCATCGACGCCCGCTTCGTCGCCATGATGGCGGCCGGCGCCCTCGACGAGGTGCGGGCGCTCGCCGCGCGCCGCCTCGACCCGATGCTGCCGGTGATGCGGGCCCACGGGGTGCCCGGCCTGGTCGCGCACCTCGCCGGAGACCTCGCGTACGACGAGGCCGTGGCCCGCGGCCAGGCCGACACGCGGCGCTACGCCAAGCGGCAGGTCACCTGGTTTCGCCACCAGGCCGGGCCGGGCTGGGCCTGGCTGGCGCCCGAGGCGGCGCTGGAGCAGGCGGCGACGCGCGATCCCGACGCGTGGGCGCGGGACGCGCCCCGGGACCCGGCGCCCGCCTGAGCGCCGCGCGCGTCACAAGAGCCGTCCCTGCGCGTCGCCGGAGGCGGGAGGCGGCGGGGCGGCCGCCGCGGCGGGCC
>NZ_QOWC01000360.1 GCF_003574465.1 Methylobacterium crusticola | reverse complement strand
ACGGGGTCCTTATTCCACGCCTAATCACAGCATGATATCCTCCCAGGGGCGTCTGTCGCGCTTGGGGCTGAGGATAGCACGTCGGAGATCTGACCTCAGCGGTCGCCGATCGAGATTACTCGGCTGCTTCCAGGCGTAGTGGCGGGGTGACCGCGGCCAGGTGCTCGCGGATCGCAGTCGGCCAGCGGATCGGCTCATCGTCTGACGGCAGGCGCTACCGCACTACCTCGGCCTTGATCGAGCCGAGCGCTCGGGCGCAGGCGGGAGGTTTGCGACGTATTCGAACTACGTCCGACTCGTCTCCTACGTGCTTGCCGCAATCTGGTTCATTTTGGGTATACCCTTCCTGAACCAGGCTGCAGCTGGTTCAGTAAGTGCCGCTTTCCGGACCTAATTGAACTGCCAAGATGTGAACCATCCCAAGTGAACCGGCAGCTCACCGGCCAGCTGTATTGCGCGAGTCTGCAAAGAGATACACCCCTTCTACGTCTCCTTTCGGCATGCGCGCCGATCGCCTTGCTCATGAAAGGGCCAGCCACGCCGGGTGCGAGCGGGTCCGAGTTGGTTTTGTAGCCTCAAGTGGGCTTGTTGCCGATGTGCCTGGCAATTGAGTCGTAAGACCACCGCGGCAACTCAGAGGACTCCCGCTCAGCCTCGTGTCCGATGCCGCCACGTCGATTAGCCCGTCAGAGCTCAGAACGAGCAAATCTCTGGCGTTCCACACAGAAACGGTTTTGCGAGAAACGTCGCGGTGCCAAGATAACTCGGCCTCAGGTGACGAGCAATGACGCCATAAATGTTAAGCTGTTAATGTGTTTCCGGGTTTTCAGGACTGAACCCTAGACGGGTCGCGAACTCGCGCGGACCCGCATGGGGTGGGGGGCCTTGGAAGGACCCGAGAACTCATGTGCTGTACGTGCTTCGCACATGCGAGACGTGTAAGCCATCATCGCAACGGCACTGCACCCTATCAATAGGTACCCTTGCATATGCGCTTCATGTGAAGTCAGCCTGATCCTTGGCCCACTCTGATGAGCCAACTGGCTCGGATGCTAGCCTAACCGCGTAGCAGCTGCACTGCGGGCATCGATAGCCCTGCCATTTGCGGCGCCCTGTCCAGTCGCATTGCTCGCAGACTACAGGGACGACGAGAGCGGCAGTCTTGCGCCAACCAGGGTGACGCCTCTCAACGTCCATGCCTATGGCTGCTGGGGCTCTGGTCATTGGTTAGGCTGCGCTTACCATTTGCCTCGTCGGCGTCAGCAGGACCTGCCTCATCGCGATAGGGAACTCCCATCGCTCCTCGCCCTGCTGCTTAGGCGCGACCCTGGCAAGCGCGTTTCTCATCCAGACCAAGCGGCAGTGCTGGTGCGTCGCGGACGACACCTTGGCGGCAGTTGCCCGCAGGCCCTTGTAGTTGTCAGCCACCACGAGCTGCACTCCGCGCAAACCCTGGTCGGCCAGAGACTGCAGAGAGGCCTTCCAGAACGGCTCGGCCTCCGAGGCGTCGGTGGCGAGGCTGAGCAGCTCGCGCCGCCCATCAATGTTTACGTCGGCGGATCGTCCACCGCCTCCGTCGCAGCGCTGTGCCGCTTACCTCTCTTATTTTGAGGGTATTTTTGGCACGCGCCAAATGACGGAAAATCACTCTCTGCAGCAATTTGCAAGCCACTGCACATCAACAAAAAATGTTGTTTTAGAGGGTGGTCGGGGGCAGTTTTCTGACATCCAGAATGCTGATGACGAGGAAATAAAAACATGCATGAGTCCCCGTGCGGTGGAGGGGCCTAGCCGCCCCGGACTTTCGACCCCCCGGGGGGCCTCACCCCCTCTCAGGGGCGTCAGGAACGGCGTTCACGGTTGGCGCTGGTAAGGGGTTGTGGCTCCCCTTGGCTACCGGCTGTCCTGGGGCATCCTAGAGGCACACAGCATGGGTCGTTTTCAGAATGCGCTAGGGCACCCGCCATAGGCCGAGGATGAGGCACGCCAGCACCATGGCCAGGACCATCGCCATGGTGCCTAGGTCAAGGTCTGCCATGGGGCGGGGGATCGTTGCGCGTGTCTACCGGCTCGAGCCCCATGCCTCGCAGCTGCGCCAAGGCGTGGCGCTCTAGCGCCCGCATGTCGGCCTGCGCCCTGGCGAAGCGCGCACCGAGGTGCTCGAGGGCGAGCACTCACTCGAGCGGATCCCCCTTGCTGATCCTACGCTGCCTGCGCAATCGGAGCAGGCGTGGGCGCGTCCATGGCGTGCAGGTAGACGTCGAGCAGCGTCTCGTGCTCGTCGCGCTCGTCCTTGTCCTGCTTGCGCAGCTTGATGATCTCCTTGAGGATTTTTACGTCGAGCTCGTCACTCCTAGCCTCAAGGAAGATCTACTTCTTGGCCTCCATCGGGTCCTTGATCTCCTCCTCGAGCTTCTCGATCCGCTCGACGATGGCGCGAATACGATCGCCCGCGATCCCTGCCGTGTCGCTCATGGTTGCCGCTACTTCAAAGCCGAGGCGCAACCTCGAGCATGGCGGTAAGCGAGACGTTAGGCGGATGCGCGGGCACGACGGGCGGCGCGCACCACCTGGAGCACGTCCGGCCACAGGGTCCAGCGCTCCCGACCGCCCGCCGGCACGAGGATGCCCAGGTGCGCCAAGGCCCCTGCCCAGGCGCTGATGGCGTCGGCAGGCGGCGCGAAGGATGGCTCCCTCATCTTCAAAGCCTCGACCTCCACGCTCGAGAGGCGGGTGAAGCGGGACCGCACAACGCCCCGCTGCCGCAGCTGGCGCAGCGCTTCCGCGGCGGTGATCACCCACCGGGTACCCAGAAGGGCCTGGTCCAGAGCCTGCTCGAGAACCGCCGCCTGCCAGTCCCGCGGGGGAACGGTGAAGCAGCCCAGACCCGGTACGTCGATGCCGATCGCCCGGGTGAGGCCGTCAGCGGAGATCCGGTTGGCGGGTAGTGAGGCAGCGCGCGGAACTCGCAGCTCGGCACAGGCCGCCGCGTAGATCCGCGCGAGGGAAGCCGCCCGCCCAAGGCCGGGCTCGGATGATCGAGGAGGCTCCAACTGCCCCGGTGTCGGTCCCCGTAGCCTCGGATTGTGCAGCCACTTGCGGGGCGCCTGGGTGAGGATCGCCTCCGCCAAGCCGACCCGCGACAGGTCGCGCGGCAGCCAGGAGAGGTCGATCTCCACGGCTGCGATCCCCAGGTCGGCGATCCTGGCGATCTTGGTGGCGTCGCACGGGTGCGTGACGCGAAACTCGACGAGCAGGTCGCGCCCACCTTTGCGCACGACCACGTCCGGAACGATGTCTCCGAGCCGGTGCTCGAGCGCGGCCGCATCGAAGCGGATCGGGCCACCCTGATAGGTGGTCGGGTGCTCGAGGGACGGGAGCACCAGCTCCAGGCGGCGAGCGAGGCACTCCTTGGCGAAGATGTGCAGGGCCGTCTCGGCTCCCGCTCGGCAGGCTGGCTGCTCAGCGACGCCGTGATGCCCGAAGTGATGGTCCCTGCGATCACCCTTCCTGGCGACCAGGGGCGCCTTGCAGCCGGGGCAGCGACAGCCGCAGGCGAGACCGGGGTGCACCTCGGAGACGTGCACGACGGACCCGTCCGCCCGTTCCCCGAACAGCAGGCTGTCGCTGCCGCCGGGTCTCACGACCGGACAACCTCGATGCTGACGTCGGCCTTCAGCTTCTTCCAGGCCCGGTCGGTGGTGACGGCCACAGCCTCACGGCTCGTGGCGAGTGCCAGGCAGGAGCGATCCCCGAGCGACAGACCGGCCTCTCGCGTGAGGGCCCGCAGGGCACCGACGGTCTCGCCCTGAGCGCGATCGAGCGGCACAACGTCGAGATCCAACTCGCGCAGGTCGGCCACCGCTTCCTCGGGGGCTTGGCCGCGGTCGACCAGCTTGCCGATCACCTCGGCGTAGTTGGCCGCACTGATGCAGGCGCCGTGGAGCACCGCCTCCACGCGGCCTGCCCCCGGTTCGTCGAAGAGCAGGCAGAGCAGGGCAGAGGCATCGAGGACGTACCCTCCCTTACTCACGCCCGGCCTCCTCGCGCCGCTGCGCGATGAGCTCCTCTGAAACCAGCCCCTCCGCAGGTGCGAGGGCACGCAGCTTGGCCTGGATGCGACGCAGGGCGGATCGCGCTGGGCGGATGCGGAGCTCGTCGCCGTGCAGCTCCATGAACACGGTGTCGCCCTTGCTCAGACCCAAGCTCTGTCGGAATGCGGCTGGCACGATGATGCGGCCACCCTCCACCACTTTGCCCTTCACCGCAGCCATGACGAAATCCCGCTACAAGGCTATGAACGCACCAGAAGTGTAGCAACTGGAGCTTGGTGCAGGAAGCCTTAGGCGGGCATCAAGCTATCCATCTGCCGTGTGGTTGCAGCAGTGCACGTAGCACGCTTGCCGGAGCTGGTTACCACCGGTCCGTCATTCGCT
>NZ_QOWC01000359.1 GCF_003574465.1 Methylobacterium crusticola | reverse complement strand
CGTCGTCGACCGGCTGCGCGCCACCCTGGAGCGGCGCCGGCGCCCGCTGCTCCTCGGCCTCGCCGCCATCGTGCTGGCCCTCGGCACGCTCCAGGCGATCAACGGGACCCTGGGGGGCCGGGGCGGGCCGGAGGCGCCCCCGGTCGCGGCGGCGCCTCCGGCGTCGCGCGAGGCCGCCGCGCCGCCGCCGCCCGCCGACCCCGTCACCACGCAGGCCCTCGACGCGAAGGCCGCGTCCCCGACCGAGACCGCGGAGGCGAAGCCGCCCGCGCCGCCCGAGAAGCCGACCGCGGCGCCCGAGAAGGCGATTGGGGCGCCCGAGAAGGAGCCGGCCCGCGCCGCGGCGCGGCCGCTGCCGCGGGTCTCCGACATGGCCGCGCTCGGCACCGACTTGGCCGGGATCCCGGCGAGCCTCGCCGCGCTGCGGCAGGCGGCGAGCGAGGGCGACGGCGCGGCCGTCTACGAGCTCGCCGGGCGGGCCGCCGAGGGGCGGGGCATGGGACGGGACCCGGCGCTCGCCGCCAAGCTGTTCGACCGCCTCGCCGCCCTCGGCTACGCCCCGGCGCAGTACCGCCTCGGCAGCCAGTACGAGAAGGGCCTCGGGGTGGTGCGCGACCAGGCCAAGGCCCGGCTCTGGTACGGGCGCGCGGCCGAGCAGGGCCACGCCCGGGCGATGCACAACCTCGCCGTGATGATGGCCGAGTCGGGCGGGGCCGGCGCGAAGCCGGACTACGCCGCCGCGGCGAACTGGTTCAAGCGCGCCGCCGACCACGGCGTGCGCGACAGCCAGTACAACCTCGCGGTCCTGCTCGCGCGCGGCCTCGGCATCGCCCAGAACCTGCCCCAGGCCTACGGCTGGTTCTCGGCCGCCGCGGCCCAGGGCGACGACGACGCCGCCCGCAAGCGCGACGAGGTCGCCTCCAAGCTCTCGCCGAAGGACCTCGCGGCGGCCCGCGCCGCCGCCGAGGCCTGGAAGCCGGCCTCGCCGGACCCGGCGGTCAACGAGCCGCCCCCCGCCCGGGCCGAGGGCGCCGCGCCGGCCTCGGGGGCGCTCTCGCTCGTCGGCGCCCCGCCGCCGGCCGCGATCAGCCGCCGCACGGAGGCCGGCCCCGCCCGCGGCGACGGGAAGGTGTGAGCCCGCCGCGCGCCGCGGGCGCCGGTTTTCCCGTCGCGGGCGACCGTGGCTTGAGCCGCGGGTGCTCGTCCCCGAGCCGCGGGCGCTTGCCCCCGAGCCGCGGGCGCTTGCCCCCGGGCCGCGGGCGCTTGCCCTCGAGCCGCGGGCGCTTGCCCCCGAGCCGCGGGCGCTTGCCCCATAGCCGCGGGCGCTTGCCCCATAGCCGCGGGCGCCCGGAGCATCCTCCGGCGCTCAGTTGCCGTTCAGGCGCCGGGAACTAGATCGGCTGGATCGCGCCCCGGACGCTCCCCGTTGCAGATCTACCTCCCGATCGCCGAGATGCCCGTGAGCGTGCTGCTCCTCCTCGGGCTCGGGGCCGCGGTCGGGTTCGTGTCGGGGCTGTTCGGCATCGGCGGCGGCTTCCTGATGACGCCGATCCTGATCGTGATGGGCATCCCGCCGGCGATCGCGGTCGCGACCCAGACCGCCCCGATCGTCGCCTCCTCCACCACCAGCGTGCTCGCGGCCCTGCGCCGCAACGGCCTCGACCTGCGCCTCGGCCTGGTGCTGATCTGCGGCGGCTTCGCGGGCACGGGGCTCGGGGTCTGGTTCTTCGCCGCCATGCGGCGGGCCGGCCAGCTCGATCTCGTGATCACCGTGGCGTACGTCACCCTGTTCACCACGGTGGGCGGGCTCATGCTCGCCGAGGCGCTGCGGCAGATGTGGGCGCGGCGGCGCGGCAAGGCGCGCCCGGTCCGGATCGGCGGCGACCACCCGGCCTACATGGCCTGGCCGCTGCGGATGCGCTTCCCGCGCTCGCGCCTCTACGCCAGCGTGATCCCGATCCTGGGGCTCGCGCTGTTCGTGGGCTTCGCCGGCGCGGTGCTGGGCATCGGCGGCGGCTTCATCCTGGTCCCGGCGCTGCTCTACCTCCTGCGGGTGCCGACCGGCGTGGTGGTGGGCACCTCCCAGTTCCAGATCCTCTGGACCACCCTCGTGGCCCTGGTGCTGCACGCGGTCCAGAACCAGGCCGTGGACATGGTGCTGGCCGTGATCCTGATCGTGGGCGGCGTGTTCGGGGCGCAGTTCGGGGCGCGGGCCGGGCGCAACCTGCGCTCGGAGTACTTCCGGCTGCTGCTCGCCATCCTGGTCCTGGCGGTGGGCCTGCGCTTCGCGATCGAGCTCGTGCTGCACCCGGCCGAGCCGTTCTCGATCGTGGCCACGGA
This sequence comes from Methylobacterium crusticola, assembly GCF_003574465.1. GTDB lineage: Bacteria > Pseudomonadota > Alphaproteobacteria > Rhizobiales > Beijerinckiaceae > Methylobacterium > Methylobacterium crusticola. The sequence goes on along the minus strand of NZ_QOWC01000359.1, from coordinate 2,127 downwards.
GGCGCGCTGATGCGGGCCCGGCCGCGCGCCGCGCCGCGCCGCCTCTTGCTCGGCCCGGCGCTCTGCGCCGGGCTCGCCGGCCCGGGTCCGGCCCGGGCCGAGACCCTGGTGGTCAGCCTCTCCTTCAACCGGCTCGCCGTGACCTCGACCTACTCGGGCTCGTCGGTGGCGGTGTTCGGCGCCATCGAGCGGGACGCGCAGGCGGCGGCCCGGGCGGGCGCCTCCGACGTCGTGGTGACCATCCGGGGACCGCGCCAGGCGCTGACGGTGCGCGAGAAGGAGGCCCTCGGGCCGGTCTGGGTCAACCGCGGGCAGCAGAAGTTCGCCGACGTGCCGGCCTTCCTGGCGGTCCTGTCCTCGCGGGACCTCGCGAGCGTGGCCGACGAGGCGACGCGGCGGCGGCTCCGGCTCGGCCTCGGGGCGATCGTGGCCTCGCCGGACCTCACGCTGGCGGCGCCGGAGACCGACGATCCGTTCCGGGACGCGCTCCTGCGCCTGCGCCGGCGGGAGCGGCTCTTCGTCGAGAACGAGGCCGGCGTGCAGTTCCTGTCCCCTGCGGTGTTCCGCAGCACCGTGTCGCTGCCCGCCACCGCGCCGGTCGGGGCCTACGACGTCGAGGTGGTGCTGCTCGCCGGCGGCGTGCCGCTCGCCCGCCGCAGCGAGCGCTTCGACCTCGTCAAGACCGGCTTCGAGCAGCGCATGGCGGTGTTCGCCCGCGACTGGTCGGCCGCCTACGGCGTCGCCACGGGATTGCTGGCGCTGCTCTCGGGCTGGCTCGCCAGCCAGATCTTCCGGAGGGATTGAATGGACCGCGACGCGCCGCCCCCCGCCCTGGCCCTGATCCTCGGAGCCGCGGGCCTGATCCCGTTCGCGGCCCTGAGCCTCCTGGCGATCCTCGGCCGCGACCTCGCCGGGCTGCCGCCGCGCCCGCTGCTCGCCGTCTACGGCGCCGTCATCGCGTCGTTCCTCGGCGGCATCCGCTGGGGCGCCGCGGCGGCGCGGGGCGGCCGCGGCGCCGACTACGCGGTGGCGGTGGCGCCCTCGCTCCTCGCCTGGGCGGCCCTCGCGGCGCCGGCGCCCTGGGACCTGCGGCTCCTCGGCGCCCTGGTGCTGGCCTGGGGCGTCGTCGACCAGGACATGCCGCGGCGCGGCCTGGCGCCGCGCTGGCTCGGGCGCCTGCGCCTCGCCCTCTCGGGCGGCGCCGGCCTCGCCCTCCTGGCCGCCGGCATCCTGGCTGCCTGAGGCCGCATCCCGCCGGGCCGGCCCGGGTCCGCGCCGGCGGGACGCGCCCGTCAGGCGACCGCCCGCGAGACCTCCTTCACCTGGCGCACCGAGCCGTCGACCTGCGCTACCGCGCGGGCGATGGCGTCCATGCTGCGCGTCACCGTGTCCACGCTGCCGGCGGCGTGCTGCATGTTCTCGGTCATCTCCCGCGTCACCGCCGATTGCTGGTCGACCGCCACGGCGATGTCGGACGAGTTGTCGCTCAGGTGCCGGATCGTGGCGGCGATGGCCTCGATCGCCGCCACGGCGGAGCTGGTCGTCTCCTGCACGGCGGCGATCTGGGTCCCGATCTCCTCGGTGGCCTTCGAGGTCTGGGCGGCGAGCTGCTTGACCTCGGCGGCGACCACCGCGAAGCCGCGGCCGGCCTCGCCGGCGCGGGCCGCCTCGATGGTGGCGTTCAGCGCCAGGAGGTTCGTCTGGTCCGCGATGGTGCGGATCAGGCCCACCACGTCGCCGATCTTCTGGGCCGCCGTCGTGAGGCTCTGGATGATGGCGTTGGTCTGGTCGGCCTTGCCCACCGCGTCGTTGGCGAGCGCCGTCGCCTTCGAGACGGTCCGGCTGATCTCCGCGATCGAGGCGGCGAACTCCTCGGCGCCGGCCGCCACCGCCTGCACGTTCTGGAGCGCCTGCGAGGAGGCGTCGGCCGTGGTGGTGGCGCGGCCGCTGACGTCGCCCACGGCCTGCGTGATGATGCCGAGATCGGCATCGATGGCGCGCTGCGCCGCGTCGCGCCGCATCCGCTCCGCGACCTGCGCGGTCACCTCGGTGGCGAACTTCACGACCGCGCTCGGCCGTCCGCACGGGTCGAGGATCGGGTTGTAGCTCGCCTGGATCCAGACCTCC
>NZ_QOWC01000358.1 GCF_003574465.1 Methylobacterium crusticola | reverse complement strand
GCCGCCCCGCCCGCCGGGGCCGCCGCCCGGCCGGCGCCCGAGCTGCGGCCCGCCGCCGCGCCGCCGACCTGAGGGAAGCACCGGCGCGGAACTATCCGGCCGCGTTCGAATTGGCGACCGGACGGGGCGCTCTCGCGTGCGATGCGGGCGTCCCACGACCGGAGAGGATCATGGCCCGTACCCCGAAGGCCGCCGCGGCGGCCCCCAAGACCACGCCGCGTTCCGAGGGCCGCGCCGCGCAGCCCAAGAGCGCCACGGCGGATGCCCGCGTGCGCGTCACGGCCGAGCGCCTCAACACGCCGACCGACCTCACGCCCGAGGCCTCGAAGCAGATCGCCGAAGGCTTGACCATTCTGCTGTCGGACTTCTTCGCGCTCTACCTGAAGACGAAGAACTTCCACTGGCATGTCAGCGGCCCGCACTTCCGCGACTACCACCTGATGCTCGACGAGCAGTCCGAGCAGATCTTCGCCGCGACCGACGACGTGGCCGAGCGCGCCCGGAAGATCGGCGGTACCACCCTGCGGTCCCTCGGCCAGGCGGCCCAGAAGTCCCGCATCACCGACAACAACGCCGATTACGTCGACCCGCTCGACATGCTGGCCGAGCTGCGCGACGACAACAAGGCCACGACGTCCCGCATGCGCGAGCTGCACGACCTGTGCGACGAGCACAGTGACGTCGCGACCGCGAGCCTCCTGGAGGAATGGATCGACCAGGCCGAGGAGCGCACCTGGTTCCTGTACGAGGCGAGCCGCCGCGGCGACGGCACCGGGCACTGAGGCCGGCCACGCGCGGGGCGTTGCCCCGGCGCCCACGCGGCGCCCGCCCGCCGGCACGGCCGCCGACGGCGGCGCCCGGGCGGGATCCCGCGGGCCGTGTCGGGACGCCGCCGCATGAGCCTCATCGCGGCGCACGTCAGGGACTTCCCGCATTCCGCCCTGGCGGAGTTCGCGGCGCACGCGCCCTGGGCGTTGACCGACGCCGCCGGCGCCGTCGTCCAGCGGCTCCTCGGACGCCTCGACGGCGCCTACCGGGTGTCGGGGAGTGTGGCGGTTCACGCCACCGCGACCATCGAGTCGGGCGCGACCCTGAAGGGGCCGGTCGTCGTCGGGCCGGGCTGCTTCGTGGCCGCGGGCGCCTACCTGCGGGGCGGCGCCTGGCTCGAAGCCGACTGCGTGGTCGGCCCGGGCGCCGAGCTGAAATCCTCGTTCGTGCTCGCCGGGACGACGCTCGCCCACTTCAACTTCGTGGGCGACAGCATCGTCGGGCAGGGCGTGAACCTGGAGGCCGGCGCGATCATCGCCAATTGCCGCAACGAGTGGCCCGGGGCGCCGGTCGCGTTCATCCATGAGGGCGAGCGGATCGAGACCGGGCTCGTCAAGTTCGGCGCGCTCGTGGGCGACCGGGTGCGGATCGGCGCCAACGCCGTGGTGGCGCCGGGCGCGATCCTGCCCGCCGGGACGGTGGTGCCGCGCCTGGCGCTGGTGGATCGCGGCGTCGCGCCCGGCCGGCCGGGGGAGGCCGGCCCGGCCTGAGGCTCAGGTGAGCTCGAACACCGGCACCCGGTCGCCGATGCCGCGCAGGCTGCACATCTGGGGCGAGGCCTCGACGCGCTGCGCGGCGAGGAGCCGGGCCGCGTCGCCGTGGCGGATGACCGCCTCCGTGGCGAAGATGCCATCGGCGGTGGCGAGCTGCTGGACGCGCGCGGCGATGTTCACAGTCTGCCCGAAGTAATCCTGCCGCTCGTTCAGGTTGACCGCGAGGCAGGGCCCCTCGTGGAGCCCGATCTTCAGGATCAGGTCCTCCGCGCTGCCGCGCGCGTTCAACCCCCGCATGGCCTCGCGCATCCGCAGCGCGGCGGAGAGGGCCCGGTGGGGCGTCGGGAAGGTCGCCATCACGGCGTCGCCGATGGTCTTGACGACGGCCCCGGCCTCGGAGGCGACGATCTCGTGCAGGATCTGGAAGTGGGCGCGCACGAGGTCGTAGGCGACGAGGTCGCCGACCCGCTCGTAGAGGGCGGTCGAGCCCTTCAGGTCGGTGAACAGGAAGGTGAGGCTCAGGACCTTCAGGCGCTGGTCCACGTCGAGCGTGTCGGTCCGGTAGACGTCCCGGAAGGTCTGGTTGCTGAGGAGCCGCTTGGCGGTCAGGAACGGGCGGCGCCGGCCGATGAGCCCGTTCAGGGCCTCGCCGGCGATGAAGACGCCCGGCAGCACCCGCGCGCCCGTGCGGTTGTCGAGCGACAGGCGCAGGGGCCCCGGGCGCAGGGTGGTGCGGCCGATGCCGGCCCGGATGCTGTCGAAGACGAGGGACAGCTCCTGGCGCTCCCGGGTCGGCTCACCCTCGACGGTCAGGAAATGGGCCGCGTGCGTCACCGGATCGAAGACGATGACCGGCTCGGCCGGGAGCTGGAGCGCCAGGATCATCCGCTCGCCGGCCTGCAGCTCGACGGTCTCCACGATGGCGGCCCGGGCCAGCTCGTCGAACACCCGCGCCTCCGGAAAGACGATGCCGGAGCCGAAGAAGATCTGGCGGTAATAGTCCCAGAAGCCGAGCCCGTCGGGGTCGTGCACGGCGATCCGGCGGACCCGCGGGCTGACCGTGAAGCTGACCTCCACCGTGTCGTCGAGGACAGGCTCGCTGTCGACCGCGCAGAAGGCGCAGTGATACGCCTCCCGGCGCACGCTCCTCAGGCTGGCATTCGCGTCGAGGACGCCGCCGCAGCTCGGGCAGAGGATGTTCCAGGACATCTCGAACAGGCCGAGGCGCGAGGCGTGCAGGAGGGCCGCCACCGTCGCCTCCTCGCCGAGGCCCCGGGCCTCCGCGAAGCTCACGGCGTTGAGGCGGGCCAGCTCCTCGTCGCGGCCGTGCCGGACCAGGTGCTCGACCGCGGCGGCCGCGTCGGGATCGGCCGATTGCCGCAGGACTCCGAAGAGGGCATCGCTGTCGTGCATCAGGGGAACATAGCACGAACCGAACGGGGGCGCACCCCGTTTTCGAGGGGGGCGCCCCGGCTTCCGGCGGACCCGGCCCGCACCCGAGCCTCGGCTCGCACCCGAGCCCCGGCCCGTACCCGAGCCCGGACCGGTCAGCCCGGATCCCGCCCGAGGCCCGCCAGGGCCTCGCCCTCGAGGCGGAAGAACACCTTGTCGGGCTTCGGGCTGCCCCCGAGGCTCCGGTAGAAGGCGAGGAGCCGGGCGTCGCCCGCGTCCGCCGTCCAGTCGACGCGCCCGAGCCCGCGGGCCGTCGCGGCGGCGGCCACGGCCCGCACGAGGGCGCGGCCGGCGCCGCCGCCGCGGTGGGCCGCCGCCACGAACAGCTCCTTCAGGAACAGCCCGCCCGCGAGGCCCGGGCCCGGATAGGTCGCCGAGAAGGCCGCGAAGCCCAGGAGCGCGTCGCCCGCCTCGGCCACCAGGATCTCGGCGCCCTCGGGGCGGCTCGCCAGGCCGGCCTCGATGGCCGGCCGCGGCGGGCAGGGCACGGCGTAATAGGCCTGCATCTCCTCGAACAGGGCGGCGAGGCGGGCGTGGTCGGCGGGCGCGGCGGCGCGGACGAGCATCCGGTGGCCTCCCTACAGGGCCGCCCGGCGCAGGTCCTGGAGCACGCCCGCGACGTAGCCGAGGAAGCGCGCCGCCGCGGCCCCGTCGATCACCCGGTGGTCCCAGGACAGGCTGAGCGGCAGGATCAGGCGCGGCTGGAAGACGGCGCCGTCCCAGACCGGCTCGATCCGGGAGCGGGCGGCGCCGAGGATCGCCACCTCGGGCGCGTTGATGATCGGCGTGAAGCCGTCGCCGCCGATCCCGCCGAGGGACGAGACGGAGAAGCAGCCCCCCTGCATCTCGGCGGGCGCGAGGGTGCCGGCCCGGGCCTTCTCGGCCAGCCCCCCCATCTCCTGCGCGATCTCCACGACGCCCTTGCGGTCGCAGTCGCGCACCACCGGCACCAGGAGGCCCTTCGGCGTGTCGACCGCGAAGCCGACATGGACGTAGTCCTTCAGGACCAGGTCGCCGCCGTCGAGCGAGGCGTTGAAGCGCGGAAACGCCCTGAGCGCCGCCGCCGACGCCTTGATCAGGAACGCCACCATGGTGACCTTGTGGGCCGGGGTGCGGGCGGCACCGTTGAGCGCCCTGCGGAACTCCTCCGTCTGCGTGACGTCGGCGTGGTCGAAGTTGGTGACGTGGGGAATCGTCAGCCAGTTGCGGCTGAGCGCCTGGCCGGAGATCTGCTGGATGCGCGAGGGCGCCTCCCGCCGCACCGGCCCGAACTTGCCGTAATCCACCTGCGGCCAGGCCGGCAGCCCGGCGCCGATTCCCGATGGGGCCGGGGCGGCCGCCGGGGCCGCCGGGGCCGGCGGCGCCGCGAGGCGCTCGCGGACGAAGCCCTGCACGTCCTCGCGCAGGATGCGGCCCTGCGGCCCGGTCGGCGGGATGCCGTCGAGGGCGACGCCGAGCTCGCGGGCGAAGGCCCGCACCGAGGGCGAGGCGTGCACGGCGCCGTCGGGCGCCGGCGCCAGCGCCGCGGCGGGTGC
>NZ_KZ984673.1 GCF_003574465.1 Methylobacterium crusticola | reverse complement strand
CGCACCGGCCGGCCCGGGCGGGCCTGCCGCTCCGGGAGGGCCGGGCGGGCCTGCCGCCCCGGCGGGACCGGGCGGGCCTGCGGGACCGGGCGGGCCCGCCACCATGTCGGGCAGCGCGCGTCCCTCGGGCCCGGGCGGACCGGCGGCGCCCTGCTGGCCGCACTCGCCGACCACGGCGCTCCGCTCCTGGCGCCGCGTCCGCAGCGTCACGATGCAGGTCGCCGGGTGGTAGACGAGGCGGAACTCGAATTTGCCCCGGGCATCGGCCTTCTGCGGGAAGCGGCCGTCGAGGCTGATCTCGGCCTCGGGCTCGTCCACGGTGCCGAGCACCCAGAGCTCGCCCGCCGTGATCCGGGCGGCCAGGATCTGCACTTCCGCCCGCAGCGGCGTCGCGCCGAACCCCGCACCCAGGATGCAAGACGCGAGCATCGCCGAGCGCCTCGACCTGCCACGCCCCATGTCTCGACCTCGCGACAACGACCCATTAACCACCCTCAACTGCTTTTTTGCGGCCCGGAAAGTCAAGCGCGCGGCAGCCCGCACGCACAGGGAACTTTCCGCCGGCGCGCGGGCCTCCGCCGTTCGGGGATGTTGATCGCGCAGGCCCGGCGGTCGAGTGTGGCGCCCGGGGGAGGAGGGACGGACATGACCGAACGGCTGGTGGTGGTCGGCGGCGGCTTCGCGGGGCTGTGGAGCGCCGCGGCGGCCGCCCGGCTGCGGGCGGAGCGCGACGCCGAGGCGGCCCTCGAGATCGTCCTCGTGGCGCCGAGCCCGTTCCACGTCATCCGGGTCCGCTGCTACGAGACCGACCTCTCGGGCCTGCGCGTTCCCCTGGACGACGTGCTGGCGCCGATCGGGGTGCGGCGGATCGCCGGGTCGGTCGGGCGGATCGATCCCGTGAACCGGCGCCTCGCGGTCGCGCGGGCGGATGGCGGCGCGGAGGATCTCGCCTACGACCGCCTCGTCCTCGCCGCCGGCAGCGCGCTCGTGCGCCCGCCCGTGCCCGGCGCCGCGGACGGCTTCGACGTCGACACCGACCCCGGCGCCGCGCGCCTCGCGGCGCACCTCGCCGCCCTCGCGGCGGAGGGTCCGCGGCCGGGGCGCTGGTCGGCCGTCGTCGTCGGCGCGGGCCTCGTCGGGATCGAGATCGCCTGCGAGCTGCCGGGGCGCCTGCGCGCCCTGCGCGCGGCCGCGGGGGCGGGCGAGGCGGAGCCGGTCCGGGTCGTGCTCCTCGAGCGCGGCCCCGAGGTCGGCGCGACCATGGGCGCGGCGCGCGCGGCGATCGCGGGGGCCCTGGCGGAGGCGGGCGTCGAGACCCGGACGGGGGCGGGCGTGCGGGCGGTCGACCCGGACGGGATGGTGCTGGAGGACGGCGAGCGGATCGACGCCGCCACGACCGTGTGGGCGACCGGGATGCGGGCGAGCCCGCTCGCCGCGGACCTGCCGGTGCCCCACGATCCGCTCGGGCGGGTGCCGGTGGACGCGTTCCTGCGGGTGGAGGGCCTCGACGCGGTCTACGCGGCGGGCGACGTGGCGCGGGCGGCCGCCGACGCGGCCGGGCACGCCACCGTGATGTCCTGCCAGCACGCCCGGCCGATGGGCCGGCTCGCCGGGCACAACGCGGCCTGCGACCTCCTCGGCTGCCCGGAGGCGCGGCTCGCCTTCGCGGCGCCGGACTACGTCACCGTGCTCGACCTCGGCCCCTGGGGGGCGGCCTACACGGCGGGCTGGGACCGCGGCACGCTGCGGGCCGCCGGCGCGGACGCCAAGGCGACGAAGCGCACCATCAACCGCGCCCGGATCTACCCGCCCCTCGACCGCGACCGGGCCGCGATCCTCGCGGCGGCGGTCCCCATCATCCAGGCGGCGCCGGCCCTCGGCCCGGCGGCTCAGGCGGGGCGCCCGGCGGGCTCCGGGCCGACGTAGACCGCGCGCGGGCGGATGAGCTGCCCGCTCCGGCGCTGCTCCAGGGCGTGCGCGATCCACCCGATCGACCGTCCGAGCGCGAACAGCCCGAAGGCGCTGCCCCGCTCCAGGCCGAGGCGGCGGCGCAGGGCGACGAGCGCGAAGTCGATCGAGGGCCGCCGGCCGGTCAGCGCCTCGGCCGCAGCGACGAGGTCGCGCAGGCGCGGGTCCCCGCGCAGGAGGGGCGCGAGGAGGGCCTCGGCCCGCGGGTCGCCCCGCGGGTAGAGCGGGTGCCCGAAGCCCGGGAGCCCGTCGGCGCCCTCGAGGTGGCGGCGCAGGCTCGGGGCCGGCGCGTCGTCCCGCGCGAGCCCGTCCCACAGCGCCTCGACCCGGGCCGTGGTGCCGCCGTGCCGGCTGCCGCTCAGCGCCGCGAGCCCGCCGATCACGGCCGCCCGCAGGCTCGCCCCCGTCGAGGCGACGCAGCGCGCCGTGAAGCCCGAGGCGTTCAGCTCGTGGTCGGCCGTGAGGACGAGGGCGCGGCGGACCCACTCCGCCCCGTCGTCGTCGAGGCCCCAGGCGGCGGCGCACTGGCGGTGCAGCGGTGCGGCCCCGGGCGGCCGCCCGGTCAGGCAGGCGAGGAGCACCCGCACCAGGGCCCCGCAACCCGCCGCGAGCCGCCCCGGGTCGTGCTGCCAGGGCGCGGTGGCGTCGTCCGTCGTCGCCGCGGCAAAGAGGCTCAGGAGCGCGCCGTCGGGCCGGCCCGCGNGCCCGCCGGGGCCGGGAGGAGCGGCGGGGCCTGCGGCCCGAACGCGGCCTCCCGCGGGCAGTCCCAGAGCAGGGCCGCCACGTCCTCGGCCTGCGCGCCCGCCGCGAGGTCGAGGGCGTCGACGCCCCTGTACGAGAGGCGGCCGTCCCGGATCAGGGTCAGGGACGATTCCAGCACCGGCAGCCCCCAGTCGAGCGTCGCCTTGGCGACCTCCCGCGGGCGCCGCCCGCGCCGGCGGGCGCCCGCGAGGGCCTCGACCGCCTCGGCCGCGTAGCGCCGCGCCCGCGGGTCGCCGGCCGGGTGCGCGGCGATGAGGCCGCGGCTCACGTAGGCGTAGAGGGTCTGGCGCGTGACGCCGAGCCGGGCGGCCGCCTCGGCGGCGGTGAGGTAGGTGGTCACCGAAAGGCTCCGCGGCCGGCTGGGCCCGATCAGGTTGATTCGCTTTATCAAGATTGACGATGTGGACCCGCGCGGGCGCTCCTGTCATCCGACCACCAGGGAGACGACCGATGCGGCCGACGGGCGAGACGCTCTCCGGTGCGACGACCACGCCCTTCGGGGCCTACCTGGGCGCGATCTGGGCGGCCCTGGGCAGACCCGGCGAGCCCGCACCCGTCGCGGTGACGGGGGCGGGCGCGCTGCCCTCCTGCTTCGCGGTCAGCGACCTTGCGGCGGCCTCGATGGCGGCGGCCGGCCTCGCGGTCGCCGGGTTTGTCGAGGCGCGCTCCGGCCTGCGCCCCGCGGTGGCGGTGGACCGCCGCCTCGCCGGGCACTGGTTCGCCCGCTCGGTCGAGCCCCGGGGCTGGTCGCTGCCGCCGGCCTGGGACCCGGTCGCGGGCGACTACCCGGCCGCCGACGGGTGGATCCGGCTCCACACCAACGCGCCCCACCACCGCGACGCGGCCCTGGCGGTGCTGGCCGCCGCCCCCGAGCGCGGGGCCGTGGCCGCGTCGGTGGCGCGCTGGCGGGCGGACGACCTCGAGGAGGCGGTCGTCGCCCGGGGCGGCTGCGCCGCGGCGATGCGCAGCCCCGCGGCGTGGGCGCTGCACCCGCAGGGGCGGGCGGTGGCGGCCGAGCCCCTGGTCTCGTGGGAGGCGGGCGGGGAGGGCCCCGGGGCCGTCACCGGCGCGTCCCCGGAGCGGCCCCTCGCGGGCGTGCGCGTCCTCGACCTCACCCGGGTGCTCGCCGGGCCGGTGGCGACGCGCTGCCTCGCCGGGTTCGGGGCCGACGTGCTGCGCATCGATCCACCCGAATGGGACGAGCCCGGCCTGGTGCCGGACGTGGTCCTCGGCAAGCGCTGCGCGCGCCTCGACCTGCGCGACCCGGCCGGCCGCGGGCGCCTGCTGGACCTCCTCGGGCGGGCGGACGTGCTCGTCCACGGCTACCGGCCGGACGCGCTCGCCCGCCTCGGCCTCGACGACGCGACGCGGGCCCGGGTGCGCCCGGGCCTCGTCGACGTCTGCCTCGACGCCTACGGCTGGTCCGGCCCCTGGCGCGGGCGGCGCGGCTTCGACAGCCTCGTCCAGATGAGCGCCGGCATCGCCGAGGCGGGGATGCGCCAGGGCGGCCACGACCGGCCGACGCCGCTGCCCGTCCAGGCCCTCGACCACGCCACCGGCTACATCATGGCGGCCGCCGCGGTCGTGGGCCTGACGACCCGCCTCGCCACCGGCCGCGGCAGCGCCGCGCGGACGGCGCTCGCCCGCACGGCGGGGCTCCTCACCAGCCAGGCCCCGTCGGACGAGGCGCCCGCCGCCCCGCCGGGTTCGGAGGATTTCGCGCCGACGCCGGAGGCCACGGCCTGGGGCCCGGCCCTGCGCCTGCGGCCGGCCCTCACGGTCGCGGGCGCGCCGATGCGCTGGGACCGGCCCGCCGCCGCGCTCGGATCCTCGCCCCCGGCGTG
>NZ_QOWC01000355.1 GCF_003574465.1 Methylobacterium crusticola | reverse complement strand
GCGGACGCGGACGGCCCGGGGGCCGGCCGGGGCGCGGGGCCCGAGCGGCCGGCCTCGGCGGCGCGCGCCTCGGCCCGCGGCATCGTCACGTCGACCGAGCGGCCGGAGCGGGACACCAGGGCCGAGAGCTCGTTCAGGGCCTTGATCTGCTCGGCCACCACCCGGCGCATCTCGCCCGTCGCGTCCTGGGTCTCCCGCGGGATGCTGACCACTCCGCGCTGGAGGTCCTCGCGGATCTCCTCGAGGGTGCGCCGGATCTCGGCCGCCATGCCGCGCATGGACTCGACCGTGCCCTGGAAGCGCTCGGCCGCGCCCCCGAAGGCCTCGCGCAGCTCGCCCGAGGCCCCCTCGACCGCCTGGCGCACGGAGGCCGCCGCGCGGGCGCCCTCCTCGCCGCTGCCGCTTCGCAGGCGCTCGAAGGCCTCCGACACCGAGGCGCCGGCCTGGCGGGCGCTCTCCTCGATCTCCCGGCCCAGCGCCTGCGTGCGGGTCTCGAGCCCCCGCAGGGTGCCCTCGACCCGGGCGCCGACGCCCTCCGTGGCCTCGGCGAGCGCCGTCGAGCGCGCGTCGATGCGGGCGAGCAGCGCGTCGACCGCCGCCTGCCGCTCCGACAGGGAGGCGGCCATCCGGCCCTCGACGCCCTCGAGGGTGCCGGCGGCCTGCGTCAGGCTGCCGATGTGCTGGCGGGCGGTCTCCGTCAGCGCCTTGCCGCGGGCGTCGAGGGACGCCGCGAGGCTGGTCGCCTGCCGCAGGGCGCCCGTGGCGGCGCCCTGGAGCGCCTCCACCTGCCCGGCGACCTGGTCCGAGGCGCGGCCGGTCTCGGTCGCGATCTCGGCCAGCGCGGCCTGGATCTCCTGGACCCGGCCGGCGAGCCCGCCCTCGATCGCCGCCAGGTTCTGGCCGGCGCTGCCGACGAGCTCCTGGAGCGCCTGGCAGGCGGCCTCGACGCGGTTGAGGAGGCCGCCGAGGTCGCCCCCGAGGCGCTGGTTGACCTCCGTCAGGGTCGCGACCGCCCGGGCCGCGCCCTGGTCGGCGGCCCGCCGCAGGTCGTCCGCGGCGCCGGCCGAGAGCGCGGCGAGCTCGTCGGCCCGCTCGCGCAGCTGCGCCACCACGCCGCCGACCCCGTGCGAGACGGCCCGCTCCAGGGCCTCGCTGCGCTCGCCCAGCGCCGCCACGAGGTCGCTGCCCGGACCCTCGACGAGGCCGCGCAGCTGCGCGATCCGGCGGTCGAGGCCGTCCGCGACGGTCTCGCCGCTCACCTCCAGGGCGGTCACCAGGGCGGTGCCGCGCCCGTCGATGGACTCGCGCAGGGTCGCGGCCGTGGCCTCGAGGGTGCGGCCGAGGGCGCCGCCGCGGCCCTCGACGAGCTCCTGGAGGGCCTGGACCCGCTCGCCGAGGCTGCGGGCGAGCTCGCCGCCGCGCCCGTCGATCGCCTGCGTCAGGTCCCGGGCCGTCTCGGCCAGGCTGCGGGCGAGCGTCGCGCTGCGCTGGTCGATCAGCGCCGCGAAGGCGGCGGCGCGGCGGTCGAAGCCCGTGGCCAGGAGGGCGCTGCGCTCGTCCACGGCGCCGCTCAGGGCGGCGGCGCGCTCGTCCATGGTCCCCCGCAGGGCGGCCACGCGCTCGTCCATGGTCCCGGTCAGCGCCGCCACGCGCTCGTCCACGGCGCCGTTCAGCGCCGCCACGCGCTCGTCGAGGGCCGCGGTCAGCGCCGCCGTGCGGGCGTCGACGAGGGCCGCGTAGGCGTCGCTGCGGTCGTCGAAGGCGTCCGCCAGGGCCTCGCCCCGCGCCGCCACCAGGGCCGCGAAGGCGCGCATGCGGCCGTCGATGCGGGCCGTGAAGGCGGCGCTGCGCTCGTCCACGGCGCCCGACAGGGCCTCGGTCCGGGCCTGCATCAGGCCGGCGAGCTCCGCCGCCCGGGTCTCGACCACCGCCCCGAAGGCCACCGCCCGCTCGTCCACGGTGGCGCCGAGGGCGTCGATCCGGGCCTGGAGGCGGTCGCTGACGGCCTGCCCGCTCGCGTCGAGCTGGCGGCCGAGCTCCCGCACCTGCCCGTCGAGGAGGCCGCCGAAGGCCGCGCTGCTGCGGTCGAGCGCCCCGGAGAGCTCGCCGATGCGGCTCTCCAGCAGGGTGCCGAGGGCGCCGCCGCGGCTGTCGAAGGTCGCGGCGAGGTCGGCCTGGCGGGCGTCGAGCAGGCCCGCGAGCGCGTCGCCGCCCCGCACGATCGTGCTCGAGAGCGCGTCGATGCGCTCCTGCACCCGGCGGGCCAGGATGTCGCCGGCCGAGACCAGCTCGGCGAGGGCGCGGTGGCGCCCGTCGACCAGCCCGGCCAGGGTGGTCCCGCCCTGGTCGAGGGCGCCCGCGAGGGCGCCGGTGCGCTCCTGCAGCAGGGCCGCGAGGGCCTCGGTCCGCGTGGCGAGCTCCTGGGACAGGGCGTTCTGGTGCCCGTCGAGGACGGTGGTCAGGGTCTCGGCGTTGCGGTCGATGAGGCCGCTGACGCCGTCGATGCGCGCCTGGATCAGGCCCGCGACCTCGTCGCCGCGGGCGGCCAGGAGGGTGGCGAGCGCGTCGCCGCGGTCGTCCATCAGCGCCGCGACGGCGCGGGCCCGCTCCTCGACCGTCGCGTCGAGGTCCCGGATGCGCGCCTGCATCCGCTGCGCCAGCCCGTCGGCCCCGGCCTCCGCGGCCTGCGCGAACGCCGCGGTGCGGCCGTCGAGGAGGGCGCCGAGGGCGTCGGTGCGGGCCTCGACGGTCTGCGCGAAGGCGGCGCCGCGCCGCTCCACCAGGAGGTCGAGGGCGGCGAGGCGCTTGTCGAACAGGGTGCCGAGGGCGCGGGTGCCCTCGTCCACCGCGCCGACCGCGCGGCCGACCCGCTCCTCCAGCGCCGCCGCGAGGTCCTCGCCGCGGGCGGCGAGCACGCCCCGGAGCGCGCCGGCCCGGTCGTCCATGACGGCGCCGAGGGCGCCGGCCTGGTCGTCGAGGAGGGTGCGGACCGCGCCGGTGCGCTGCTCCAGGGTCTCGTGCAGGGCGCGCAGCCGGGCGTCGAGGCCGGCATGCAGCGCCTCGGCCTGGCTGTCGAGGAGGGCGCGGATCATCGCGGCCTGCTCGTCCACGAGGGCCGAGAGGGCCTTCAGGCGGTCGCCGAACAGGCGGTCCACCACCGCCTCGCGCTCGTCGAGGAGGGCCGTGAGGGCGGTGGTGCGCTCCGAGACGGAGCCGGCGAGGCGCCCGGTCCCCGTCTCGAGGACCCGGTCGGCCTCCCGCACGGTCTCGCGCAGGGAGCCCAGGATGGTCTCGCCCCGGTGGTCGAGCAGCTCGGCCAGAGCCGCGCCGCCGCGGTCGAACAGGCGCGCCAGCTCGGTGACGCGGCCGCCCAGGGAGCCGAACATCGCCCGGCCGCGCTCGTCGAGCTCCGCCGCCATCGCGGCGGTCCGCTCGTCCACGAGGCGGCCGAGGGTGTCGGCCCGCCCGTCGAAGGCGGCGCGGATCGCCTCGGCCTGGGCCGCGAGGTCGCGGGTCGCCTCGCCGCCGTGGCGCTCCACGAAGGCGACGAGCTCCCGGGTGCGGGCGCCGAGCTCCTCGTCGAGGCCGCGGGTGCGGCTCTCGATCAGGCGCAGGGCCTCCTCGGCCTTGACGCCGAAGGTCTCGTCGATGACGCGGCTGCGCTCGTCGAGGGCGGTGCCGAGGGCGTCGAGGCGCGAGAGCACCCGCTCGTCGAACTGCGTCGCGCCGGCGTCGAGGCGCCGGGTCAGCTCGTCGGTGCGCCGGCCGAGCGCGTCGCCGATCTCGTCGGCGCGGGCCGTCAGCGTGTCGCTCATGGCCTGGCTGCGGGCCGTGATGGCGCGGGCGAGCTCGTCGGCGCGGGCGTCGAGGGCCTGGGCGACCTCGCGGCCGCCCTCGGCCATGACCCGGGCCATCTCGCCGGCGCGCACGATCAGGGCCTCGTTCAGAGCCGTGGCGCGGGCGCCGAGCTGCTGGTCGACGTGGGCGACGAGGGTGCTGAAGGTGGCGCCGATCTCGGCGCTGCGCTTGGCCGAGCGGTCCTCCAGGGCGCCGAGCTGGGTCTCGACGATCTCGCGCGCCTCCCGGGCCCGGTCGGCGATGCTCTCGGCGACGGCGCGGCCCTGCACCGTGATGATGCGGTCCATCTCCTCGATCCGGCCGCCGACGGTCTCGGTGAGGTGGTGGGTGTCGCGGGTGAGGCGGTCGGCCAGGATGTCGCCGCGGGCGATGGTCTCCTGGAGCGCCGCGAGGCGGCTCGTCAGGGCCTCGTCGAGGGAGCGGCCGGTCGTCTCGGTGGCGCTCGCGAGGGCCGTGCCGGTGCGGGTGAGCACCTCGTTCACCCGGGCGCCCTGGCTGGCCACCGCCACCACGATGTCGCGGCCCACCGTGGCGAGCCGGGTCTGGGTCTCGTCGGCGTGCTGGCCGATCAGGTCCGTGACGCTGCGGCCGTGGCCGTCGAACGCCGTCCCGACCTCGGCGAGGCGGGCGGCGAGCGCCTGCCCGACCTCCTCGGCCGCGTGCCCGATGGCGCGCGCCGCCGCCTCGGCCCGCTCGGCAAGGCCTCCGACCGAGGTGCGCAGCGCCGCGTCCGCCG